>NZ_VFVO01000007.1:0-364879 GCF_006442875.1 Mesorhizobium sp. B2-3-15
ACTCAAGCCCGCTTGCGGGCTTGAGCAACTTGGATTCATGGGCGTGCTTTATGGACTTCTTAGAAGTCCATGCCGCCACTCAAGCCCGCTTGCGGGCTTGAGCAACTTGGATTCATGGGCGTGCTTTATGGACTTCTTAGAAGTCCATGCCGCCCATGCCGCCCATGCCGCCGCCGCCCATGCCGCCAGGCATGCCGCCGCCAGCCGAATCCTTCTTCGGAGCTTCGGCGATCATGGCTTCGGTGGTGACGAGCAGGCCGGCGACCGAGGCCGCGTCCTGGAGGGCCGTGCGCACGACCTTGACCGGATCGACGATACCCATGACGATCATGTCGCCATATTCGCCGGTCTGGGCGTTGTAGCCGAAGGTCGCGCCCTTGTTCTCAAGGATCTTGCCGGCAACGATCGAGGCTTCCGCACCAGCGTTGGCCGCGATCTGGCGGGCCGGAGCCTGCAGCGCACGACGAACGATGTTGATGCCGGCGGCCTGGTCGGCGTTGACGCCGGTCACCTTGATGTTGGCCGAAGCGCGCAGCAGGGCAACGCCACCGCCAGCAACGATGCCTTCTTCCACGGCCGCGCGGGTCGCGTTGAGGGCGTCATCGACGCGGTCCTTCTTTTCCTTGACTTCGACTTCCGTCGCACCGCCGACGCGGATCACCGCAACGCCGCCGGCGAGCTTCGCCAGACGTTCCTGCAGCTTCTCCTTGTCGTAGTCCGAGGTGGTCTCCTCGATCTGCTGCTTGATCTGGGCGACGCGACCCTGGATCTCGGCTTTCTTGCCGGCGCCGTCGACGATGGTGGTGTTCTCCTTGGAGATCGACACCTTCTTGGCGCGGCCGAGCATGTTGAGGCCGACATTCTCGAGCTTGATGCCGAGGTCTTCCGAAATGACCTGGCCACCGGTCAGGATGGCGATGTCTTCCAGCATGGCCTTGCGGCGATCACCGAAGCCCGGCGCCTTGACGGCGGCGATCTTCAGGCCACCACGCAGCTTGTTGACGACCAGCGTTGCGAGCGCCTCGCCTTCGACGTCTTCCGAGATGATGAGCAACGGCTTCGAGGTCTGCACGACGGCTTCGAGGACCGGCAGCATCGCCTGCAGGTTGGAGAGCTTCTTCTCGTGCAGGAGGATGTAGACGTCCTCCAGCTCGGCAACCATCTTGTCGGCGTTGGTCACGAAATAGGGCGAGAGATAGCCGCGGTCGAACTGCATGCCTTCGACGACTTCGAGTTCGGTCTCGGCGGTCTTGGCTTCCTCAACCGTGATGACGCCTTCGTTGCCAACCTTCTGCATCGCTTCCGCGATCATCTTGCCGACCGACTCGTCGCCATTGGCCGAGATCGTGCCGACCTGGGCAACTTCCTCGGAGGTCTTGATCTTCTTGGCGGCCTTGCCGAGAGCAGCGACCACTTCGGTGACGGCCAGATCGATGCCGCGCTTCAGGTCCATCGGGTTCATGCCGGCCGCAACCGACTTGTGGCCTTCCTGGACGATCGACTGCGCCAAAACGGTCGCGGTCGTGGTGCCGTCGCCGGCGATGTCGTTGGTCTTCGAAGCAACTTCGCGGACCATCTGCGCGCCCATGTTCTCGAACTTATCTTCAAGCTCGATTTCCTTGGCGACGGTGACGCCGTCCTTGGTGATGCGCGGGGCGCCGAACGACTTGTCGATGACGACGTTGCGGCCCTTGGGACCGAGCGTGACCTTCACCGCGTCGGCGAGGATGTTGACGCCGCGCAGCATGCGCTCACGGGCATCGCGAGAGAATTTTACGTCTTTGGCAGCCATGTTTTAGCTCCTGGCAGGGGCTCGGATAGAGCCCGAAAAATTCAAGTTGAGGGTGAGGCCGATAATCAGCCGATGATGCCCATGATGTCGGATTCCTTCATGATCAGAAGGTCTTCGCCATTGAGCTTGACTTCGGTGCCCGACCACTTGCCGAACAGGATGCGGTCGCCGGCCTTGACGTCCAGCGGGACCAGCTTGCCAGCTTCGTCACGAGCGCCGGAGCCGACGGCGATGATCTCGCCTTCCTGCGGCTTTTCCTTCGCCGTATCCGGGATGATGATCCCGCCGGCGGTCTTGGATTCGGATTCGACCCGGCGAACGACCACGCGGTCATGAAGCGGGCGGAACTTCGACTTTGCCATTTTTTCTTCCTCGATGAGAACGGTGAGAAACAGTTCCTCCGTCCGGCGGCGCCGGACACATAGTTAGCACTCACCAAAGGCGAGTGCTAACGTGGCGCTGAAATAGGCCGCCGACCTGCCAGAGTCAAGGCGCGCGGAGCGCCTCTTCGTACGATGGCGATGACTTATCGAAGCTTGGCCGAACCGAGTACCAGGAGCGGACAACGTTCCGCCAGGGGATAACTGCCGCTTGGCACGACGCGCACCTGGTCGAACCAGCCGCGCGCCTCATCCACCAGCATGGCCAGCGTCGCGAAGCTGTACCTCGTTTCGGAGCCCGCATAGACGTCGATCGTGTTGATGGATGCCATACTCCATCCGGTGCATGCGGCAAGGGCCTCCCGATCCGGAAACAGCTTGTCGAATGCCGCACGGATTGCTTGCACATCGACGCTGCTGTCGCAGTCGCCGGTCGTGCACGCCATGGCTATCCGCCATTTGAGCGCGTGGAAATTCTCGATTCCGCCGGCCAGGACCAGAGCTTCGATGCCGCGCAGGTCATCCGCGGTTTCCGGCCGAGCGAACACGCGGATCGCCGCATGCCGGCCAGGCTTTAGCACCCTTGCGATTTCACCGAACAGCGAACCGCGCGCGGCCTTGGTGTCGACCGCCGACAGGCAGCCGTCGCCGATGACCGCGTCGAAACATTCCCGCTCGACCGGGAGGTCAAGCCAATTGCCGGCCATCGCCCTTCGCGAGATGTTGTCGCCGGCCCATACGCCGGAAATCATGGCAGCCGATTGATCGATCGCCAACATCGATCTGCCTAGAACCGCCAGTTCAGGTGTCACCCCAAGCAGAAGGACATCGGCATTTCCGAGATCGAGTTCGCGCTCGAATAGGCCGACGGTTTCCGGCGTCGGCCGGAGCGGGGCGTCCAGGAGCTTCCAGTGCCGATGATAACTGTCCCAATGATTCGTCATGCAGACCCGATGGAGCCCAGGAAAGTCTGGCATTGATTGACTAGAGCCGCTTAATGGAAGTGGGGATGGAAGCCAAGGGGTTAGCTGGTGGCGCGCATCATTGTCATAACGCATGAGCATGACCGGTTCCTGGGTCGCCGCGGCCTTCTGCTGCGCCGGAATAGCCGTTACATGCTTTTCGATATTCTCGAGGACCTGAAGAGGCGGGGCCATTCGGTCCGAATTCAGCCTGGCCTCTCCAGACAATCCAGCGCCGATGTCGCGGTTCTGCACGTCGATGCGACAACGACACCGGCGGATTATCTCGAATATGCGCGGAGTTTTCCCTTATGCCTCAATGTCGGGGCCGCCGACATATCGAAACGGCGGGTAAGCGGAGCGCTTCTGGCCGAGGGCGACGGCTGGCTGGGCCCGGTCATCGTCAAAAGCAATCTCAACAACCAGGGCATTCCGGAGACACGGCTCAATCGGCGGTCGAGGCGTGCCGGCCAACCGGCACCCTTTGCGCACGTGCCAGCCATGCCGTCCTACGAGGTCTACCAATCCCGGGACGACGTTCCCGATGGCGTCCTCGATCGCGATGATCTGGTCGTGGAAAAGTTCATCCCGGAAAAAGAACCTGACGGCTTTGCGGTGCGCTTCTGGGTGTTTTGCGGAGAGCGCGAGCGCTGCACCCGCTACGTCTCGCCAAACAGCCTGGTCAAGGCATCGGAAACGATCCGGCGCGAGCCCGCCGCTGTTCCCGACGAACTGCGCGAACGGCGGCGTGAACTCGGCTTCGACTATGGGAAATTCGATTTCGTCATGCATGAGGGCAGGGCTGTTCTCCTCGATGCCAACAAGACGCCCGGCCGCCCGCAGAACCTGGTGAAGATGTTCGCGGCGGGCGCTTCCGACCTGGCCGATGGTTTCGAAGGCCTCATCCGCCGGGCGAGATAGGTCCCCGGTTGCCGGTCGCTAAAGAAACAGCCGCAACTGGGTGTGGATGATCGATCGGTAATCCTCGATGGTCCGGCGGCTTTCCACTTCGCCTTGCGCAAGCGCCAGGCGCACAACGCCGCCGGCGAGCTGGAAGATCAGCAGAACCATGCGTTCGAACTGCTCGTGCTTTTCCGGCTCGAGCAAGGCGATGACGTGGTCGCAGAACATCTTGGCCTGATGCCGGGTTTCGGCGATGTCGAGATTCTTCAGCGCCTTGTCGGCCTGGATGGCGTTCTGCAGATCCTGGATGGCCGGATCGCCGGCGACCCGGCTGAGGTAGTCGTCAAGCAGCCGATCGGACGCGACGATGACGTCCTTGGCTTCGCGGACATCGGCGACGATCGCCGCCAACCTGGCACGGCTGACCTCCGAGAACCGCTCATAGAGCATCGCCAGGATCGCCGACTTGTTGGGGAAGTAGTGGTAGACGGTGGCGATCGGCCCGCCCGCCAGCATGCCGACCTCCTTCATGGTGACGGCGTCGATGCCTTTCTCGCCGATCAGCCGCATGGTGGTCGACAGAATGGCGTCGATGCGCTCGCGGCTGCGCTCCTGCTTGGGCCTGCGCCTGGGCTCGGTGATCGTTCGACTGGCTTGCGTCATGCACCGATCTTTCGCACGAGTTCCCAAATTCCGGTTGACAAGAAATATGATCAAGTATCAGTTTCTGGAATGCTGACAGACTGTCAGCTTTTTTGCCGTGCGGCAAGGACGTTGGGAGGCGCCTATGGCTTCGACAAGCGCTGATCTTCAGGGCGAAGGCGACTGGCTGGTCGGCAATCCCAGCGGCGGGCAGCTCGCCTCGGCCCTGTGGATCGGGTCGGTCGGCCTGCTCATTCTCGGTCTGCAGCCCGTCCTGCTCGGCGCCCTCTATACCGAGGGCCATGTCAGCGGCGACGAACTGGCGTTGGTCGCCACCGCCGAGATGATCGCCATCGCGATTGGTTCGGCGATCGTCGCGATGCTGCTTTCCGCCCACAACATGCGCTGGAAAAGTGCCGTCCTCCTGCTGCTCTTGGCGCTGGCCAATGTGTGGACCGCCTATGCCGCCGGCGCCCACACGCTGATGGCGGCCCGCGCGCTGGCCGGCCTTGCCGAAGGCGGCCTTGTCGCGGTCGCCACCGAACTGATTGCCCGTTCGCGGCGCGCCGAACGCATCGGCGGCTATTTCGTCACCATGCAGACCCTGGCGCAATGCGCTCTTGCCCTGGTGCTGGCGCTCTATGTCATTCCAGCCGCCGGGTCGGCTGGCGGCTTCCTCGTTCTTGCCGTCGTCTGCGTCGCGTCGCTGGTGGTCGCCTTTGCTGTCCCTGCCGATTATGCCGATCTGCCGAAGGACGAAAACCTCGCCAATGTGCTGACGGTTCCCTCGATCACCGCGCTGTTGTCGGTCTTCTGCTACTTCATGTTCTTCGGCGCCGTATGGGCCTTTCTGGAGCCGCTTGGCGCCCAATTCGGCATCGACGGCCGCACCGTCGGGCTGATCGTCTCGGCCAGCCTCGCGGCGCAGGTGCTGGGCGCGATGACGGCGACCGTGTTCGAGGCGCGCATCGACTATCGGCTTGCCGTCACGGGGATCGGCCTCGTCGCGCTTGTCGCCTCGCTCGTGCTTGCCAGCGGGCCCGGCCTCACGATGTTCTGGGTCGTGGCCCTGGTCATGGGTTTTATCCTGCTGTTCATCGTGCCCTACCAGATCCGGCTGGCGATCACCGCCGACGAGACACGCACCGCCGTGCTGCTGGTGCCGGCCGCCCAGCTTTTCGGCCTGGCGATCGGACCGGTCGCGGCGTCGCTGCTCATCGACGGCAAGGAGTTTCGCCCGGTTCCCGAGTTCGCCGCCGCAAGCGCTGTCGCCAGCGTGGCGTTGCTCGGCCTGTTTGTCCTGGCGGCGCGGCGTCGCCGCGCGATTGCGTGAGCACCATGTCGAACAGCTGGAGCAACTGGTCCGGCTTTCTCACCGCCGAACCGCGGCTGCTTGCCAGTCCGGCCGATGCCGGCGAACTCGGCGATCTCATTCGCACCGCACCCGGCCCGGTCCGCGTCGTCGGCGCCGGTCACTCCTTCACGCCATTGGTGAAGTCCCAAGGCACCATCCTGTCGCTGGAGAAGCTGGAAGGGCTGGTCGCGCATGACGCGAAAAAACATCAGGCGTGCGTGCGGGCGGGGACGCGCCTTGGTCCGCTCATGCACATGCTGCAAGGCATCGGCCAGGGCCTGCCCAATATGGGCGACATCGACCGCCAGGCGATTGGCGGCGCGCTGGGCACGGCCACCCATGGCTCGGGGCCTACGCTGGGCGCGTATCACACACAGCTGGAAACGGTGCAGATCGTCGACGGGCTTGGCAAGGTCCGCGACTTCAAGCGGGAAGGGGATCAGGAAACGATCCATGCGATCGGCGTTGCGCTTGGCGCCTTCGGTGTGCTCAGCGAAGTGACGTTGAACAACATCGCGACCTACCGGCTGCGGCGCCGCAAATGGGTGCTGCCGATAGCCGACATGCTGCGCGATTTCGAAACGATGATGAGCGAGCACCGGTCGGCCGAATTCTACTACATCCCATTTTCAGGCTACGCGCAGTTCATCGCCAGCGACTTCAGCACCGAGGCGACCACCCCGCGCCCGACCGACGATGACGAGGGCTCCCTGCGCACGCTGCGCCGCCTGCGCACCGGGCTTGCCTGGCTGCCCTCGCTGCGCCGCAGGCTGATCCTGGGCGCGGTCGCCAAGGTGCCGGCCGAGGATTACGTGCAGGACTGGCTCAACGTCTATGCCAGCGACCGGCAGACCAGGTTCAACGAAATGGAATATCACCTTCCGTTCGAGGAGGGGCCGAAGGCGCTGGCCGAGATCATCGAACTGACCGAGAAGCATTTTCCGGAAGTCTATTTCCCGATGGAAGTGCGGTCGGTGGCATCGGATGAATTCTGGCTCTCCCCTTTCCACAAAAGGCTCACCTGTTCCATCGCCATCCACCATGACGCGGCGAACGATCCGTTGCCGTTCATGCGTGCAGCCGAGCCGATCTTCCGCGGATATGGCGGCAGGCCGCACTGGGGCAAGATGCACAGCCTGAAAGCGGCCGACCTGAAAAAGCTCTATCCGCGCTGGGACGATGCGATGGCGGTGCGCCGCGACATCGATCCGCAAAACCGCTTCGTCTCGCCCTATATGGCCGACCTGTTCGGCATCGAACCCAGTTCTTTCGGCATCCAGCCATGAAGGCGTATTTCGCCACGCTTTCGGATGCGCTGAGAGAGGCGGACATTTTCCAACCCTGCCTGCTGCTCGACCTCGATCGGCTGGATGGCAACATTGCCCTGGTGAAGAAGCGGCTTGACCCCAGTCTTGCCGTCCGTTTGGTCGACAAGTCGCTCGCTTGCCTGCCGCTGCTCTCCCATATCGGCAAGGCGCTTGGAACCCACCGCCTCATGACCTTCCATCCGCCGATCACCGAGGCGGTGCTTAAGGCGTTCCCGGATGCGGATCTGCTGTACGGCAAACCGATGCCGGTTGGCGCGGCCAGGGCGGTGCTTTGCAGAGGCGACGTGGCTTGGTCGCGGGTCTGCTGGCTGATCGATACACAGGAGAGACTGGCGGAATATGGCGCGCTCGCCGACGAACTCGGCGCCGAATTGCGCATCGCTTTCGAAATCGATGTCGGACTGCATCGCGGCGGCTTTGCCGAACCGGCGGCCCTGTCGCGGGCGCTGAATGCGCTGCCCACCCACAAAGGGCTGCGCTGCGAAGGTGTCATGGCCTATGAAGCGCATGCGCCGCACATACCAGGCCTGTTCGGTGGACCGGCCAAGGCGTTGGCGCAAGCCTCCGAACAGGCCGCCGCTTTCGTCGCGCGCCTCGGCGCCGACCAGCGCCATATCCTGAACATTGGCGGCAGCAAGACCGCGCTGCTTCATCATGGCGGCATTGCCAATGAAGTTTCGATGGGCTCGGCCTTCGTGCTGCCCGTCGATTTCGACACGCCCGGCCTTGATGGCTTCCAGCCGGCGGCCTTCATCGCAACGCCAATCCTGAAAGTGGTCGAGCCGATGCTGCCTGGCCCGCCGGCGGTCTCGCGTTTGCTGCAGGCGCTGGGCCGGTTTCCGCGCAAGGGCTGCTATCTCTATGGCGGCAAGTGGATGGCCGAACCGGTGTTTCCCGACGGCATGACGACAAACGGCCTGCTTGGCCTGTCTTCCAACCAGCAATTCATGGGTCTGCTCGCCCAGGCCGTCGTCAGGCCCGGCGACTATGCGTTCCTGCGGCCCACGCAGAGCGAGGCCGTGCTGCAGCAGTTCGGATCGATCGCGGTGCTTTCCGGTGGCAGGATCGTCGACCGCTGGCCGGTGTTGCTGATGATGTAAGCATCTCGGGCGCCTTCCCTATAGTTGACTCCGTCAAGTAAATGATCGATCCTGTGCCAGCAGGAGATGACTCGAATGACAATCCACCAGCAGCCAGACAAGGCTGCGCCCAACAAGGGCCTGATCGATGCGGTGCGGGCGTTCAACCGCTTCTACACCCGCCAGATCGGACTGCTCGATGAAGGGCTGCTGAAGAGCGCCTTCTCGCTGACCGAGGCACGCGTGCTCTACGAACTGGCGCATCGTGACGGACTGACCGCGACCGATCTCGGGCGCGATCTCGGTCTCGACGCCGGCTATGTCAGCCGTTTGCTGAAGAAGTTCGAGCGCCTTCACCTCATCTCCAGGGCCACGCTGGCTTCGGACGCTCGGCAATCGTCGATCGCGCTGACGCCGGCGGGCAAGAACGCCTTCGCGCCGCTGAACCAGGGTTCGCACGATCAGGTCGCGGCGCTGCTCGATCGTCTGCCTGCGTCGGAGCAGGACCGGCTGGTCAAGTCCATGCGCGCGGTGCAGCGTCTGCTGGATGACGATGCCGAGCCCAAAATCCCTTATCTGCTGCGGCCGCTGCAGGTCGGCGACATCGGCTGGATCATCCGCCGGCAAGGCATGCTCTACGCGCAGGATTATGGCTGGGACGAAACCTATGAGGCGCTGGTCGCCGAAATCCTCGCGGCGTTCGTAAAATCCTACGATTCGAAATGGGAGCGCGGCTGGATCGCCGAGCGGGCAGGCGAGGTCGTCGGCTCGGTCTTCGTCGTGCGCAAGTCGGATCAGGTGGCCAAGCTCAGGCTGCTCTATGTCGAACCTTCAGCGCGGGGTCTCGGCATCGGCAAGCGCCTGGTCGAGGAATGCATCGGCTTTGCCCGCGCCAGAGGGTACAGGACGCTGACCCTATGGACCAACGACATTCTCACCGCCGCCCGGCACATCTACCAGACGGCCGGTTTCAGGCTGACCGAGGAAGAGCCTCACCATTCCTTCGGCAAGGATCTGATCGGCCAGAACTGGGAACTGGAGCTGTAGCGGCGCGTCATGCCTTGACCGGCACCCAGATCTCCAGCCCGCCATTGCCGGTGTGGGCGTCGAATTCAGGCCCGTAGCGCTCGAATTCCGGCGCATCGGCAACCTCATGGCCGGATGCCGGCAGCCAGCTGTTCCAGATCGTATTGATCGTTCGCCGGATGGTCGAGATGTGTTCGCGATGCGTGAAAACGGCGTATCTCTGCGCCGGCACCCGCACCCGTTGGAACTCCTTCGGCAGATCGGCGAAGTCGCGCACCTCGACGCCGACGACATAATCGAAATTGCCGGCATCGTCGCCATTGAGGCAGACGCCGTAGAAAACGCCGGCCACTTGCCCGGGGATGTGGCCGATATGGGGAGCGAAGCGCTGCCATTGCATTGGAATGCCGGCGCTGGACTCACAACTGTAGCGCTCGCCCAGTCCGGCGATGAGGAATGGCCGGCTGGTCTCGAAGCGCGGTGGTTCAAGTGTGGTCAAAAGCGAATTGTCCATCAGGATGGGCTCCACGAGGTCGAGGGTCTCAGTCGAACCTTGCGCGCGCACCAGCTCCGGCGTGGTGCCGAACTGGTCGCGGAAGGCCCGGGTGAATGCCTCATGCGAGTTGTAGCCGGCGTCGAGCGCGACGCACAGGATGTCGGGCGCCCCGCCGGCGAGCCTCCGTGCCGCCTCGGTCAGCCGGCGCGAGCGCATATAACCCATGACGGAGCGGCCGGTGGCGGCGCCGAAGGCGCGCGTCACATGAAAGCGCGACACGCCGCTGCTTTGGGCAACGTCGTCGAGCGTAACAGCCTCCGGCAGGTGGCTTTCGACAAACCATAGCGCCTTCTCGGTCGGGTTCATGTGTTCCTCGCATGTGGCGTCCTCACTCTGGCGCCTCGTTGCCCGGCCAGCTTGATCGAAATTGCGCATCGCGCAAATAGGCGATCGGGCCCGCGCGGTGTCGTCCGCGCGGCCCGTCGTCTATCGTGGGCTCGGATGACCGGCAAATCGCCGTTGAACGGCCGACTGGTTCAGCGGTAACGCGCCTGGTTCCATTTGTGGCCAAGCAGCGAAAGGATGATGATCAGCCCATTGAAGAACTGGACGTAGAAGCCGCTGAGCCCAGCCGCCACGACGCCGGTTTGGATAAACGACACGGTGACGGCGCCGATCGCGCCGCCGGCCACGGTGCCGATGCCACCCCAGGTCGGCGTGCCGCCGACGAACACCGAGGCCAGCACCGGCAAGAGATAGCCGTCGCCGGCGGTTGGCCACCAGGTGAAGTTGATCATCACCGAGAACGTGCCGGCGATCGCGGCCCCGATGCCGACGAAGACGAACACTTTCACCCGCACGCGCTTGACGTCGATGCCCATCTGCTGGGCACTGTCGGGGTTATCACCGACCACCTTCACCTGCGCGCCGAAGCGGTGGCGGTTGTAGAGCATCGCCGAAAGGACGACGAAGGCGATGGCCCAGAAGATCTGCACCGGAATTCCAAGGACCTGGCTGGAGAAGATCCTGTAGGCCCAACTGTCGGCAAGGCTGGTCAGCGAAGTCGATCTGCCCTCATTGATGATCTGAATCAGGCCGCGCAGCAGGAAATTCATGCCGAGCGTGGCGATCAGCGACGACAGCCCGCCATAGACCACCAGCGACCCGACGAGGAAGCCGAGCAGCGTGCCGGTGACCAGTGCCGCCGCAATGCCGAGGAACGGATCGTAGCCCGCCTGCACCACCAGCGCGAAGACCCAGGAGGCAAAACCCATCGTCGCGGGAAACGACAGGTCGATCTCGCCGCAGGTGACGACGAAGACCAGCGGCACGACCACGAACAGCGCCACGGGAAGCGTGGTGAGCACGGCGCTGTAGAGATACCAGGTTGTGAAGACCGTCGGGTTGGCGATCATGAAGACCGCCATCATGACGACGAACACGCCGAGCGTGCCAAGCGACGCGCGGTTGTCAAGGATGAAGCCGCGCATCCAGTGATCGGACGGGTGCTTCCACTCGTTCTGGGAACTGCCTTGGCGGGAAATGCCGGCCGACGGCTCGTGCAGATCGGGCTCCATGGTCTTGCTCATCGTGCTCTCTGCTCCGCGTCGCCGGTGTCGTGCAGCCCGGCCAACCCGCCCGGATGCGCGACGTCTTCCATGAAGTTGATGAGGTCTTCGGCCGACTTGACCTCGCTGCGATCGGCGGTGAGCGCGACCTTCCCGCGATCCAGCACCACGAAGCGATCGGCGATGTCGAAGACATGATGGATGTTATGGCCGATGAAAAGGATCGAGCGGCCGCTCGCCCGCACCTGGCGCACGAAATGGAAGACCTTGGCGGTCTCGGTCAGAGACAGCGCCGTCGTCGGCTCGTCGAGGACGATCAGTTCGGCCTGCTTGTAGATGGCGCGCGCGATCGCCACGCCCTGGCGTTCACCGCCCGAAAGCTGGCCGACGATCGAATGCGGCGTGAACACTTTCGAGGTGAAGCCGATCTCGCGCATCAGCCGGCTCGCCTCCTCGATTTCCTTGCCGACCTTCAGCCAGCCGAAAGGGCCGGTGAGTTCGCGGCCCATGAAGATGTTGCGGACGATCGTCTGCTGCACGGCCAACGCCCGGTCCTGGAACACCGTTTCGATGCCGGCCTCGCGCGAACGTGCCGCATTCCATCCGGTCACCGGCTTGCCGCGGATGAGGATCTCGCCGCTGGTCGGCTTGACCACACCGGAGAGGATCTTGATCAGCGTCGACTTGCCGGCGCCGTTGTCGCCGATGAGGCCGACCACCTCGCCGCGATCGACGCTGAGATTGACCCCGCCAAGTGCGTAGACATGGCCGTAGGACTTAGCGATATCGCGCAGCTCTATGAGACGTTCGGCCATAGCATCCTCGCTTGATTGTCTGGCGCCAGCCTTCTCGCCAGCGGCCCGCCGGCCGGGGCCTGATCCCGGCCGGCGGCTTGGGAGGTCAGCGCAGCGCCTGCTTGGCGAGTTCTGCGACGATCTCGTAATTTTCGGGCGTGACGAAACCGGCGCCGGTGTCGACGTTCATCGGCGCCAGACCCAGCACCACCTGCTGGCACAGGCTGAGGATCGGCAGATAGCCCTGCAGGAATGGCTGCTGGTCGGCCGTCAGTTGCACCCAGCCGCCCTTGAAGCCCTCGACGATCTGCGGGCTGGTGTCGAAGCCGAAGTTGAAGATGTCGCCAGGCTTTCTGCCAGCTGCCTGCATGTAGGTGGCGACATTGCCGAGCATCTGTCCGCCGGGATAGCCGACGGCCTTGACATCAGGATTGTTGAGCAGCGCTGCCGTAAGCACCGGTATCGCCAGATTGGGGTCGGAAGCCCATTCGCCGCTCGGCGGCGACGACAGCTGGATGACTTCGACGCCCGCCTCCTTCAAGGCCGCCACCGTGCCGCGCTCGCGTGCGCCGCGGCTCTCGTTCTCGAACGGGCCGATCATGATCGCCTTGTCGCCGGCCTTCAGCTTACCGAGCTTGAACGCTTCGGCGCCAAGTGCGCGGCCCTGCTGTTCCTGCTGCGCGCCGATATAGCCGCCACCGAACGCCGCCGTCACCTTCGGCACCGGGACGTTCTGGTACATCATCTTGATGCCCTCCTTATGGGCCTCGTCGGCGAGCGGCATGATCGCGGCGTCGCCCGGATGGCCCATCATGGCGATGCCCTGGGGCTTGACCGCGACCGCTTCGCGCAATTGCTGCACCATCTTCTCCGCGTCCCACTGGGAGAAGATGTAGTCGACCTTGGGTCCGAGATCTGCCGCCGCCTGCTTGGCGCCATTGTAGACGATGGTGCCGAAGGCGTCGCCCTCGGCGCCGCCGACGAAGAAGCGGATGTGGACGTCCTTGCACCATTGGGCGTCGAGCGCCTGCGCCGGCAAGGTGAAGATTGTGGCGGTAAGCGCCGTGGCCGCCGCCACGACGGCCGTGCGCAGAAGTGTCGTCCTGATCGCGATGCTCATGCACGTTCCTCCCATTGTTTTCCTCGTCAGCCGAGGGGCCTTTGAACGATTGCTTTGGCAATGCCACTTGCGGCCGGCTCCTCCCGCCGACCGATCCTCACGCCGGATTTGGCAGGTAGCTCGCACCTCCCCGGCATAGTTTGAGATACTCCAGGGCGCGTGCCTGCCCCGTGATCTCGAGGTCGCCGCGATAGACCGGGTCGTGCCAGCCTTCGATGTCGATGGCGCCCTTGTACCCGGCCAGCCTCAGTTCACTGATCACCCGGGTCCAGTCGCTGTCGCCGAAGCCGGGCGTGCGCATCTGCACGAAGGGCAGGCGGCCGAACACGCCGTGCTCGCGGATGACGTCCCAGCGCACCGTGGCGTCCTTGCCGTGGACATGAAAGATGCGATGCGCCCATTTGCGGATCTGCGGCATCGGATCGATCAGGTAGACGAGCTGGTGGCAGGGCTCCCATTCGAGACCGAGATTGTCGTTGGGCAATTCGTTGAACATCAGCTCCCAGGCATCCGGATTGTGGGCGATGTTCCAGTCTCCGCCGGCCCAATTGCCGTCCATGGCGCAATTCTCGAAGGCGATGCGCACGCCCTTGTCGGCGGCGCGTCTGGCCAGTTCGCCCCAGACTTCGCGATAGCGCGGCAGGCTGTCGGTCAGCGGTTTCCCGCGGATGCGGCCGGTAAAACCGCTGACCAGCATGGTGCCGAACAGATGGGCGTTGTCGATCACCGTTTTCCAGGCCTCGAGCACGCCGCGGTCGGTGTCGCCGCTCTCGAGCGGATTGCCGAACACGCCGATCGAACTGACGGTGACGTCGGCATCGCCGATCGCCTCTTCAATCTCTCCGGCGAGCCGCGGCAGATCCTTGCCGCCGAGCGTCTGCCAGAAAAAGGGCTGGATGCTCTCGAAGCCGAGCGGCAGGATTTGCCTGATATAGGCGGCCGGGTCTTCGAGATTGGCCCGCACCATGGTGCCGATCCTGATGTCGAGAAGCGGGTTCGGCATGGTCATCCTTCCTGCGATGCGATGTTCACGCGACGACCGGTCTCGGCGCTCTGGATCGCCGCGAAGACCATGGCCAGGCTCTTGATGTTGTCCGAGCCCCGTGTCTCCGGCTCGGTGCCGGTTTCCACGGCTTGCACGAAGTCGGCAATGACGCCGAGATGCCCGCCGATACGGTCGGACGGATCGAGGGGAGGCACTGTCACCGGCCCGACCTTGTCGATCAGGCCTTCGCGCTCCGGCAGCACGACTTCCGCCTTCACCTCGTCATGGCCGTCCCAGATCAGGCTGCCGCGCTCACCGACGATACGCCAGCTGCCCTCCCAACTGGTGCGAAAGCCGTCGGCGCACCAGCTGCCACGATAGGTGAACATCCTGTTTCGGCCGAGCCCGAAAGTGGCGCTTGCCGACGACCCTTGCCGATACCAGGAATTGGCCGGCTCCCATTCCTGGCAATAGACATCGGCAGGTTCGCCGTTGACCATGTAGCGAGCGGCATCGAAGGTGTGGATCGCCATGTCGAGCAACAGCACGTGGCGCATCTCTTCGCGAAAACCGCCAAAGTGCGGCGCCACGAAAAAATCCGCGTGGATGCTGGTCGGCGCGCCGATGGCGCCTGAATCCAGAAAGCGGCGGATGCGCCGGACATTGGCGACATAGCGGCGGTTCTGAACGACGGCGTGGACGCGGCCGGCGCGCCGCGCGGCGTCGACGATGGCGCGGGCGTTGGCCGGACTGTCGGCGAGGGGCTTTTCCGTCAGCAGGTGACAGTGATGGGCAAAGGCCGAATTGGCCACCTCGCGGCGGGCGGCCGGAACGACCACGTCGAACACCGCATCGGCTTTGGTCTGATCCAGAATGACGTCGAGATCGGTGCCGATCGCGGCCCCGGCAAGGTCATATTCGCGGGCTCGCTGGCGTGCCCTGTCGGCGTCGAGGTCGACGAGACCGGCAATCCTGATTTCAGGGGACTGACGGGCGGCCTCGAGCCACGTTTTGCTCATGGCTCCGCACCCGACCAGGACGACATGCAGCATCCGGCGCTCCTCCGCCAACCCCTCCCGGTTGGCATTCACGGTTCTTCCGTAAACGTTTACGATGACACACCCGAGGGCGTAGAATGTCAACCGGATTTGTGGCCGTTCGTCTGAGTGGCCTTGGCCGCAAGGTCCGCTAATGTTAGCGGGAACGGAAGGGGATTGGTCTTGGCATCCAGCATTCACGATCTTGCGCGCCATTTGAATATTTCGATCGGCACGGTGTCGCGGGCGCTCAATGGGCGCGCCGATGTCAATGCCGAGACGCGGCAGCGCGTGCTCGATGCGGCGCGCCTACTCAACTATTCACCCAACCAGTCGGGCAGGAACCTGCGCCGGGGCACCACGCATGCCGTCGCGTTCATGCTGCAGCCCCACCCGGGTGATCAGCAATATGGCGAGCCGTTTTTCATTCCGTTCCTGAGCGGGTTGCAAGCGGCACTGGCCGAGCACGGGCTCGACCTGATCATCGTCATGGGCGCGCCCGCCGATTATCAGCAGGAGCGCCTGCGACGGGTCGTCGAGACACGCCGCGCCGATGCCGTGTTGCTGGCCTGGACCCGGCGTGAGGACGATCGCATCGACTATCTCAGCAGGGCCGGCTTTCCCTTTGCGACGCTTGGCCGAAGCCAGTCCGGTGACGAGACCTATCCCTCGCTCGACCTCGATTTCGAGAAGGCGGGCGCCGACGCAGTCGACCGCCTGGTTGCACGCGGCCACCGCCGCATCGCCGCCATCCGGCCGTCACTCGACCTCAACTTCGGCTATCTGTTTCTTGACGGCTATCGCAAGGCGCTGCGGCGGCACGGCATCCACATCGATCCCGAGCTGATCGCCGACGGCTTCATCAACGAAGCCGGCGGCTACGCGGTGACGCCGCAAGTCATGCGCTCGAAGGATCCGCCGACAGCGATCATCTTCAACAATGACGCGATGGCGCTCGGCGGCTGCAAGGCGCTTGCCGAGATGGGGATCATGCCCGGTCAGGGCATCGCGGTGATGGTCATCGTCGATACGCCGCTCTGCCGCTATTTCTCCCCGGCGCTGACCGCTTTCCGCCCGGCATTGGAGCCGATGGGACGGCGGCTCGGCGAAATCCTGCTCGCCTCGCTGCCCGCTTTCGCCGGGCCCACGGGGCCGCAGACCATCAGGGAGGTCTGGCCGCTGGAACTGGTCGCGCGCGACAGCGATTGACCACACGCCTGTGTCCGCCATCCGCATTTGCCGGCTTTCATAGCGAAGTGGCATCTTGAATAGTAAGCACGCTTATTATATGTATCGCTCATGGTTTCAGATGGCATCGATAGATTGGGATTTTTGATCCACGACGTGCAACGCCTGATGCGCAAGCGCTTCGAGGCGCGCGCCAGCGGGCTCGGCCTGTCTTCGGCGCAATGGCGGCTTCTGGTCCGCGTTGCCAAGGAGGCGGGCGTTGCACAGGCGCGGCTCGCCGAACTGCTCGAAATCGAGCCGATCAGCGTTTCACGCCTGGTCGATCGGATGGAGGAGGGCGGCTGGATCGAACGCCGCTCCGACGCGACCGACCGGCGCGTGCGCATGATCTTCCCGACCGAGAAGGCGAATGCGGCCTATGCGGACGTCAAGAGCCTTGCTGGCGAGGTCTATGAGGAATCGCTCAGCGGCGTTTCGCCGGAAGACCGGCGCATCCTGATCCGGGCGCTGGATGTAATCGTGCAAAATCTGACGGACAGCGAAGCTTCGTCGCTTGAAAAGATCAAGAGTGCGGAAGGTGCGGCAGCATGAACGCGGTAGCCAAGGTAGAAGAAAACGCTCCCAAGGTGGAGATGGAAGCGCCGGTCCAGCCGGCATCAACCCCGGTCGCGGTCGCTCCTCCCGTGCAACCCGCGCCGGCGCCGAAGAAGAAGCGCCGCATCGGCCGCTTCTTTTTGATGTTCGCCTTGCCGGCGGCATTGATCATCGGCGGCGGCTATGTCTGGGTGACGGGCGGGCGCTACCAGGAAACGGAAAACGCCAATCTGCAGCAGGCCAAGGTGTCGATCGCCTCTGACACGGCCGGTCGTATCGTCCAGGTCGCCATATCGGACAACCAGACGGTCAAGCAGGGCGATCTCCTGTTCGCCATCGACCCCGAGCCCTACCGGATCGCGCTCGCCCAGGCGGACGCCGCGGTCGCTACCGCGCGTCTCAATGTCGAGCAGTTACGCGCGGCCTATAGCCAGGCGCAGTCGCAGCAGAAGTCCGCTGCCAGCGAGGTCGACTATGCGCAGTCTCAATTCGATCGCGCCGCCGATCTTGCCCAGAAGGGCATCAACGCCAAGTCATCGCTGGATCAGGCCAAGAACGATCTCGACAAAGCCAGGCAGCAACTGGCTGTTGCCGAGCAAGGCATCATCAGCGCCAAGGCGGCACTCGGCGGCAACCCCGACATCGAAACCGACAAGCATCCGACGGTGATGTCGGCGCTCGCGGCGCGCGACAAGGCTGCCTATGATCTGGAGCAGACCACCGTGAAGGCGCCTGCCGATGGTGTCGTCTATCAAGCCGCGTCCTTCAAGGTTGGCCAGTATGTCGGCTCCGGCACACCGTTGTTTGCGCTGGTCGAGACCGGCGACACCTGGGTCGACGCCAATTTCAAGGAAACCCAACTGACCAACATGAAGCCGGGCCAGAAGGCGGAGATCGTGGTCGATACCTATCCGGGCAGGACCTTCGAGGCGACGGTCAGGGCTATCGGTGCCGGCACCGGCGCGGACTTCTCGCTGCTGCCCGCCCAGAACGCCACCGGCAACTGGGTCAAGGTCACCCAACGCATCCCGGTGCGCCTGGAACTGACCGACCCCGACGCCAAGATGGCGCTGCGCACCGGCATGAGCGCCTCTGTTACGGTCGATACGGGCGTCGCGCGTGGCTGGCCGTCGATCTTCGGTCACGCTACGGCCGGCGAGCCCGCGAAGTAGTCTCGGCAGAAGCCCGCGGAGACCAAGCGGGTGAAAGCGAGTTGAAGGATTGGTCTGACGGGAGGGGTGGGAAGGATCAGCGTTTGGGCCGAGCCGCGTGGCAGCCGTCCAAAATCTGAAATCTTCGACACGGACCTGTCGGTCCTCAGGTTTCCGGGCGGCAGGCATCCGCTCATCAGAGACTTTCAGTCGATGTAACCCCCACATCGATAATCGCGTCCCACCGCGACGAAGGTCTCTCAACGGAAGGCTTTGCCGCCCGGAAACCCGTTGTACACGTTTCTGTTACCTTCTGGAAGTTCTGCGCCATGAGCACGTCCGAACCATTCAAAGAAGTGCCGCATCGTGGCCTGATCACGGTCGCGCTCATGCTGGCGACGATCATGCAGGCGCTCGACACCACCATCGCCAACGTCGCGCTGCCGACCATGACCGGCGATCTCGGCGCCTCGCCCGACAACATCAACTGGGTGCTGACCTCCTACATCGTCGCCGCCGCCATCATGACGCCTGTCACCGGCTGGCTCGCCGACCGTTTCGGCCGCAAGGAGCTGTTCCTGACGGCGGTGGTCGGCTTCACCATCTTCTCGATGTTGTGCGGCCTGGCGTGGAGCCTGGAAACCATCGTGCTTTTCCGGCTGATGCAAGGTGTGTTCGGCGCCGCGATCGTGCCGCTGTCGCAGACCTTCCTGCTCGACATCAACCCCAAGGAGCGCCATGGTCAGGCGATGGCCATATGGGGCGCCGGCATCATGCTGGGACCGATCCTCGGCCCCACGCTCGGCGGCTGGCTGACCGAGAATTTCAACTGGCGCTGGGTGTTCTTCATCAACCTGCCGGTCGGCATCGTCGCCTTTCTTGGCATGGCGGCCTATTTGCCGGCGGTCGCCCGGCGGGTGCGCAGCTTCGATTTCTTCGGCTTTGCCATGATATCGCTCGGCGTCGGCGCCCTGCAGCTGATGCTCGATCGCGGTGGCGAGGTCGACTGGTTTTCCTCGGTCGAGATCTGGATCGAGCTTGGTCTTTCGCTCACCGGCTTCTGGGTGTTCATCATCCATACGATGACATCGGAACATCCGTTTATCGATCCGAAGATTTTCCTCGATCGCAATTTCGTCACCGGGCTGGCGTTCATCTTCGTCATGGGCGTGCTGATCCTGGCCTCGATGTCGCTGCTGCCGCCGATGCTGTCGACCATCTTCGGCTATCCAACGGTCACCATCGGCATCGTCATTGGGCCGCGCGGTGTCGGCACCATGATTTCGATGCTCGTCGTCGGGCGCATCATGGGCAAGGTCGATGCCAGGATTCTCGTCGTCATCGGTTTCCTCCTGACCGCGCAGTCGCTCTACACCATGGCAAGCTTCACCCCGCAGATGGACAACTGGCTGATCCTCAGCTCCGGCGTGATCCAGGGCCTCGGCATGGGCATGGTGTTCGTGCCGCTGTCGACGGTTGCCTTCGCCACGCTCGACGCCCGCTACCGCACCGATGCAACCTCGCTGTTCAGCCTGGTGCGAAATCTTGGCTCGTCGATCGGCGTGTCGGTCGTGACCGTGCTGCTGGTGCGCAACACGCAGATCAACCACGCCGAGCTTTCAACCTTCATCAACCCGTTCAATCCCAATCTCTGGGCGGTCTCGCCGGCAGCCGCCGGCGGCGATCCGACGGCACTGTCGCAGGTCGACCGCATGGTCAATCTGCAGGCGATGATGATCTCCTACGTCAACGACTTCAAAATCCTGATGATCATGACGCTGGCCGCTATCCCGTTCGTCTTCCTGTTGCGCAAGCCGAAAACGGCGCCGGCCGGCGGCGGTGCGCCCGCCGCTCATATAGACTGAAGTAGCGGCTGCTCGTCAGCGGATGTCCGCTGCCGGCGATGTCTTTGCTACCTGCCGAGCACCAGCGACCAGTAGCGCAGGTTGGGGTCGCGGCCGTCACGGACATAGGCAAGTCCGAAGCGGTTGAAGTCCGGATCGAGTATGTTGCGCCGGTGTCCCTGCGAATGCATCCAGATATCGAACAGCTTCTGTTGGTCGAAGCGGCCGGCCGCGATGTTCTCGGCGGCGGCACCGTGTACGCCATTGTCCCTCATGCGCGAGGCGAAATCCTTGCCCCAGCCGGTGGTGTGGCTCATGTTTTCACGCTGCGCCATGTAGCCGGCCTGCTGCAATGCTGCTTGCTCCAACTGCGCGTCCGGGGTCAGCGGGCCGCGCCCGGCCGTCGCACGCAGGCTTGCCAGCGTGCCGGTTGCCGAGGAGGAAACCCCGGCGCCTTGCCCTGTCGGCAGCGAGACGGTGCTGCAGGCGGCAAGCCCAAGCAAGGCCGCCAGGCCAGCCGCCTTGAGCCCAGCCGCCTTGAGCCAACTGCGCCTGTTCAAGTTCGCGATCTGGTCGCAATCGATTTTCGAAGTGGTCATGCGTGCCTGACTCGGTCCCGATCATGGCTTTTGCCGGGCAGGCGGTGAAAAATCTCGATCGAAGCGGCCCCTAGTTCACAAGCGTGATGAGGCGGCTGGAGTACATCTCTCGATTTCCGAACACCGCCGTGCAGTCGGTCTTGATGGAAGAGTTGCCTGTCATCTGCACGGTCAAGCCAACAAGCCTCAGGCAGTCCCCCTGACCACTCATGTCCGAATTGCCGGCAAACGAAACGGCCGCGTCAGGCGCATAGACGAATCCGCTGATCACGGAATTTGCGCCGCCATTCAGGGTCAAGGCTGAAATGTTCCCGCGGCTCTGGAAGATGGTGATGCCGGCGTAAGGCCCGCTGGTTGGCGGGGAAAGGTTCACCTTTTCATTGGCGTTTATGATGATCTGTGCCCCTTCGGTGAGGAATATGGTTACGCCCTGGCCGCTCAGGCTGCCATTCCCGCCCGGCTTCAGGGTGACGCCGCGCAAGATGTAGACGCCCGGGTTGAACGTGATGTTTCCTGACAATGTCTTGTCGCAATAGGTGCCGGGCGACAGCGTGTAGGTTTTGCCGTTCGGCACCGGCAGGCAAAGTGTGTAGGGGGGAGGGACGATGTCGGCCAGGGGATCGAAGGACGCATATTGATGTTCGAGCGGCGTGCCGCAGGTGAGGTTGGCAGCGGGCGGAGAAAGCCCGGAAGTGCCACCGACGGCCGATACGCAGCCCGCCGAGACCTGCGCGGAACCGCCCCTGCTGACGGCATCGGACGCGTCCGAGTTTGCCGCGATCACGCAGTTGCTCATGGCGACATCGGTCGAGCCTTGTAGGCTCACCGCCGCCGACGCATGCGGATCGAGCGCCAGCACGCAGGCCTGGGCGCCCGGGTGCATCTTGACCGTTGCCGACCGGTGAGCTGGCCAGGGGGCAGCGCCGTTGATGAAGCTCGGACGGTTGATGCCGGACGACAGCGAGATGTAATAGGCGCTCGGATCGCCGCTGGCGGTGGCCGAAAAGGCGGAAACGCTGTCTGAATATTCCTGCTGGTCGGCAATGCTCAAATTGGCTGCGAAGAATGTCAGCCCAAGCCCCTGGACATCGCTCGCGCTCATGCTGGGCAGGTATTTGGTGCCGACGGCAAGGCCAGCCGCGTCCAGCGAGTTCTGCAGTTGCGCGGCGTCATCGCTCGTGCCCGTCAGGTCGAGGGTGCCGGCGACGACAGCCATTATCGGCAGCAAGGCTACGGCGGTCGCCATGGCGAAATTGCCGCGTTCGCAAGACCAGAAGCCCTTCAATGTGAACATCGCCCCTCGCCAACGTTTGTAAAGCTCAGGTGATACGCTCTGGGTCTCTACGAGTAATTTAAGCAATAGCTAAAATGCATGGATTCTAAAATGAACTCAGTGGTTCGCCAGACGATGACCGCTCAGCAAACCTTATGAGACGCGGCGACAATCCCGGGAAGATCGGCTATCATGCGAGCGTTCTTGAAGTGGCAGCTACGGGCAGCCACCCTAGGCGGTGACCGCCCCCCGAGAAAAACGGAGGAAGGTTATGGCCGGCTTTCATGTCATGGCGGACGCGTACGGGATGCATGTGCAACCAGCGGTCCGCCGCATTTCCACGGCGGACCTCTGGGACGCGCTCAGGCTTGGCGCCGAGGACTTCTGGGCCAAGCCCTCGCATTACGTGTTCCTGTGCCTGATCTATCCGGTCGCCGGCCTGATCCTGACGCAGTGGACGTCCGGCTCCAACGCCATCCAGCTCGTCTATCCCTTGATGTCGGGCTTTGCCCTGGTCGGGCCGTTCGCCGCGATCGGACTCTATGAGATCAGCCGCCGGCGCGAGCTCGGCATGAACACCAACTGGCGGCATGCGCTCGATGTTCGCCATTCATCGGCGCTGCCCTCGATAGCGGTTATCGGCATCATGCTGTTCGCGCTGTTCCTGTTGTGGCTGTTCACGGCGCAGTCGATCTACACCAGCCTTTTCGGCGGCGAGCCGCCGGCTTCGGCCGGGGCCTTCCTGCGCGATGTGCTGACGACCAGCAAGGGCTGGAGGCTGATCCTTCTCGGCAACGCGGCCGGCCTGGTCTTCGCGGTGGTCGTGCTGGCGACCACGGTCGTTGCTTTTCCGCTTCTGCTCGATCGGGATGTCGGCGCCGTTTCGGCGATAGAGACCTCGGCGCGCGCGGTCATGGCAAATCCGCTGCAGATGGCGCTATGGGGCCTCATCGTCGCGGTGCTGCTGGTGATCGGCTCGATCCCGCTGTTTGCCGGTCTCGCCGTCGTCATGCCGATCCTCGGCCACGCGACCTGGCATCTCTACCGCAAGGTGGTCGAGCCGGCCCAGATCCGGCCGCCGCGCCGGCCGATGTGACGCTTCAGCGCTGCGCGTCGGTCGCCATCTTCAGCGCCAGCGCCGTCAGCACGGTTCCCATCATCCAGCGCTGGATGACCAGCCACAGCGGGCGTCCGGCGAGGAAGGTGGCGATCGAGCCGGCCGTCAGCGCGATGACGGCGTTGACGCTGAGGCTGATCGATATCTGCGTCGCGCCCAGCACCAGAAGCTGCGACAGGACATGGCCCTTGCCGGGGCTGATGAACTGCGGCAGCAGCGACAGATAGAGAACGGCCACCTTGGGATTGAGCAGATTGGTCATCAATCCCATGGCGAACAGCTTGCGCGGCCGGTCCTTCGGCAGATCGCGCACCTGGAATGGCGAGCGTCCGCCCGGTTTCACGGCCTGCCAGGCCAGCCACAAGAGGTAGAGTACGCCGGCAAAGCGCAGCACGTCATAGGCATAGGGCACCGCGATCAGCAGCGCCGTGATGCCGAACGCGGCCGACAGCACGTAGAACAGGAATCCGACCGCAACGCCGCCAAGCGAGATCAGTCCGGCCTTCGGCCCTTGCGACAGTGAGCGCGAGATCAGATAGATCATGTTCGGACCCGGCGTCAGCACCATGCCGAGGCAGACCAGCGCGAAGGCGAGATGGTTGGCGGTATCGGGCATTGTTCGTTCCCCAGCCTGCCGCGATGGATGAGAGACCATGCGAGCGGCCAATCTGTGCCTGTCACGGCAGCCGCCCGCAAGGGCTTGACGGCGCCGGGCGTTGCGCCAGGGGAAGGAACTCGGGTTAGCCGACGACGCGCAGGTTCGACAGCTCGTTGCCGATTTCCTTGAAATCGTTTGCCAGGCTGGCGCCGGTCGCATTCCAGAACAGCTTCGCCGGTTTGCTCGGATCCGTCGCATCCTTGCGGAAGCGTGAATTCGACGAGCAGGATTTCAGCGCATCGATCGCCAGCTTGTCGCTGGCCTTGGTCGTCGACAGATCGAGCGCCACCGTCATCACCATGATGTTGGCTGCCTTGGCGTTGTTGCAGAGCGTGGCCATCTGCTCGTTGAGGGCATTGGTGTAGTTGCCGTTCGAATAGTCGAACTGACCGATGGCGCTCGATGTGCCCATGAACAGGCGGCCGACCGAGGTGCCGTTGTAGCCGGGGTTGAGGTAGCCGAAGGACGCATAGGTCGATTTCGAATTGGCGGGGTCGGAATTGCCCAGCGAGGATGGCGTATAATAGGTGTTGGCGCCGTCGGTCAGCACGATCACCACCTTGTCGTTGCCTCTTTCGGTTTCCGGGCGCCCTTGCGTGAACGGCTCTCCGCTCGAGACCACCCGCCAGCCCCAGGCCATGCCCTCGGGAACATTGGTGCCGCCATTCGGCTGCATCAGGTCGATCGCCGCCTTGATCGAGGCGAGCCCGTCGGCGACGCTGACGTCGGTCAGCGGCGTGATCGGGTTGGTGGTGCAGCTGTAATTCGGCCCGTTGCCGGCGGGCAGCGCCGGCGCATCGATCGGCCGCGGCTGGAAATATTTGGCCATGTTGCGCAGCCGCGATTGGCCGCTGCTGCTCGATGGATCGTCGTTCCACCAGCTGTTGATGGCACCATAAGTTACCGGTGCGGCCTCGTCGGGGGCCTGGGTGAGTTTCCAGTGATTGCCGGGTTCGTCGGGCGCGAACATCGGCACGAACATCGTTGCCGGATCGCCGACGCCGATGCCGGTGTTGGCCGAGCCACCGGACGGCGTGGCGTCGTTGATATTGTAAGGGTAGGGCCGTGCCTCGACGCAGCCTTGCCAACTGGCGAACGGACCGTAGGAATCGACATAGTCATATTCGTTGTGGCTGCTTTTGCAGGTGTTGTTCGAATTGTATGCGTCGCAGACCACGCGCTTGCTATTGACGATACGCTCGTGGTTGGTGACGACCTTCATGTCGCGATAAAGCGAAAACCGGGTCAGCATCTGGCCTTCCTCGGTTCCCCAGCCGGTGCCGCGCTTGTACCAGATGCCGTTGGTCTGCTGGGCGTATTTGTTGGCGCCGTTCAGCGTCGACCAGTCGAAATTCTCGTTCGATACCGGCGACAGACCCTCGGTGTCCATCCACGAGGCGTTGCCGTTGCCGGGGCCGACATTGACGGAGGCGGCAAAGGGCACGAGGCCGAATTGCACCGGCCTGTCGACCTGCTTGATCATCGCGGCCTGCTGGGCAAGCGTGTCGACCAGTTGCTTGGCCGCTGTTTTGAGCAGATCGATGCGCATTTGTCCTGAGCCGGTGCCGGGCGTGACCATCGATCCGGAATTGTCGAGCACCAAGGCAACCTCCAGCGTGTTCTTCAGCCGGACTTGCGAGGTGACGTTGAAGCTGAGCCTCTGGTTGGCATCGGTCGCCGATTTGCCGACGAACTGGGCGAAGGCGGGGTAGAAATAGGGTTTGTAATTAAGTTGGGCGGTCATGGTCAGCAGGCCGCCGCCGCTGGTGTTGCTCGGCAAGGTGACGTTGAGCGTCGCGCTGACGGGATCGATGTCGTTCAAATTGGCGTTGAAAAAGTCGAGCGCGTAGGCTCTCAGCTGATCGTCGGTGGCGCCTTCCGTCAGCCGGCGGGCCGTGGCGAAGTTGGCGGCGTCGAGCGCGTTCATCACCATCTGCTTTTCACGGTTCATTTCCGTGAAATCGACCGCGATCGCCAGGCCGCCCATCAGCGGCACCATCGCCACAGCCGTCATGAGAGCATAGTTGCCGCGCCTGTCGCGGCGGAACTGACGCCAGATTTCAAACATGCTTGCAGCGGCCCCCGCCGACGGATTCTCGGCCGGCGCCAACTTTCCACAAAACGCTGAAGGACGGGTTTGGGAAACCGCTCTATTGCTTGGTCTGCGCTTCACCAACCGCTAACCAATCAAGGCCGCGGCTTGCGCCGCAATTCGCGCCGATCAAGGCGAAAGCTGGTGACAGCATGGGCCGGTTCGGATAATTCGAACCGGCCGCGGGGAACCGTCGGCCGCTGTAACCGCAACGATCATACTGAAGGAAACGGCATGGCGGATTCGCCTGAAATCGTCGGCTCGCTCGAAGACGTCTCGAAAGCCTATTCGGCAATTCTTTGCGATGTCTGGGGGGTGGTGCACAATGGCGAATGGCATTTTCCGGCTGCCGCGGCTGCGCTGGCAGCGGCAAGGGCGGACGGCACTCCTGTCGTTCTGATCACCAATTCGCCGCGCCGCAGCGCCGATGTCGTGGCGCAGATGAGCGTGATCGGCGTTCCGCCATCAGCCTATGACCGTGTGGTGACCTCGGGCGACGTGACCCGTGATCTGATCGCGGAGGGCCCGCGCAAGGTCTTCCACATCGGCGCCGACCGCGATCTGACCCTTTATGACGGCCTCGATGTCGAACTCGTCGAGGAGTTCGAGGCCACCGGTGTGGTGTGCACCGGACTGTTCGACGACGAGGTCGAAAAACCTGACGACTATACGGAACTGCTGCGCCGGTTGCGCGCCAGGAACCTGCCGTTCATCTGCGCCAATCCCGATATCATGGTGGAACGCGGCGAACGGATCATCTGGTGCGCCGGCGCGCTCGCGCGCGACTACGCGCAGCTCGGCGGTCGCACGCTGATCGCCGGAAAACCCTATGCGCCGATTTACGAGGTCGCGATGAAGGAGGTGGCCGAGATCCTCGGCCGGTCGGTTGAGCGTTCGCGAATACTGGCAATCGGCGACGGCATCATGACCGACGTCAAGGGCGCTGCCGACAATGGTTTCGACGTCCTCTATGTCTCTGGCGGCATTCATGCCCGCGACTATGGCGATCCATCCCGGCCGGATCCGGCAAAGCTCGGGCTCTTCCTGGAGCGGCACGGCTATCGTCCGGTGGCCGTGATCGCAAGACTGCAGTAGGTGGCAATGGTCGCGTTCCAGCATCTTACGACAACCGCGCCGCTGCCCGCCGATCTGCGAGGGGGCGTGGTCGCGATCGGCAATTTCGATGGCGTCCACCGCGGCCATCAATCCGTGCTCGAACGGGCATTGGCGGAGGCCGTGCGGCGTGGCGTACCGGCCCTGGTGCTGACCTTTGAACCGCACCCGCGAACGGTTTTCAGGCCTGATCTGCCGCTTTTCGTGCTGACGCCGCCGCCGATGAAGGCGCACCTCCTGTCGCTGCTGGGCTTTGCCGCGCTCGTCGAACAGCCGTTCACGCGCGACTTCGCCTCGCTGTCGGCGGAAGCCTTCGTCACCGATGTGCTGGAGAGGGCGCTGGGCATTACCCACGCCGTGACCGGTTTCGATTTCCATTTCGGCAAGGACCGCCAGGGCGGGCCGGCTTATCTGATGGCTGCCGGCGAGCGCCACGGCTTCGGTGTTACCCTCGTCGACGCCTTTCGCGACGAAGGCGCCGAGGTGGTTTCGTCGAGCCGCATCCGTGCCTTGCTTTGCAAGGGCGAGGTGGCCGAGGCCGCCGGTCTGCTTGGCTATCGCTTTACGGTGGAAAGCGAGGTTGTCGGCGGCCAGCAGCTCGGGCGAACGCTCGGCTTTCCCACAGCCAATATGAGGCTTCCGGCGGAAGCCACGCTCAAGGAAGGGATCTACGCCGTCCGCTTCCGTCGCGCGGACGGTACGCTGCACGACGGCGTCGCCAGCTTTGGCCGCCGCCCGACGGTCGACGACAATGGCGCGCCGCTCCTGGAAACCTTCGTCTTCGATTTTTCCGGCGATCTCTATGGCGAGACTTGCGAGGTGTCGTTCTTCGGCTTCCTGCGCAGCGAGATCAAGTTCGACGGGCTCGACGCATTGGTCGTGCAGATGAAGCGCGATGAAGCCGAGGCCCGCGCGCTGCTTGGCGGCGTCAAACCGCTCTCTGGCCTGGACGCCGCGGTGGCGTTCTGAAGCATGATCCCGAAAGGGGAAACGAGTTTCTATTTCTTCAACGCGAGGCCGACGGCGATGAAGGTCCAGCCCTGGAAGATCAGGTCGATCGCCAGGAACAGTCCGAGCACCCACAGGCTGTTGACCGGCCAGCCCATGGCGATGATCAGGCCCGCGAGCACGCTGATGACGCCCGCCGCGACAATCCAGCCCCAGCCGCGCTCCGGACGGTGGCTGTAGCCGACCCAGGCCCGCAGCGCGCCGGAAGCTACGAGCGCGATGGCCAGCAGGAAGGTCAGCACCGCCGAGGCGAGCAGCGGATTGTCGAAAGCGAAGAACCCTGCGACCGCATAAAGCAGTCCGCTGAGCAGCCAGTAGAAGAAGCGGCCCCAGGTCTTGACCCCGAAAGCATGCATGATCTCGATGATGCCGGCCACCAGCATCAGCCATCCGACAACGTAGACGGAAGCCACCGTGGCGATGAACAGATTGCCGAAGGCTACACCGCCGAGGATCAGCAGCACCACGCCCAGACCGACGAACCATCCCCATTTGTCACGCGTCCGGCCGATCGCGTTCTTCAGAGTATCGCCGTGCAAGGTCATGTCGCCACCTCCATAGAGGACCGCCAGCATGCAGGGAGGTTACCCTCGGCGCCGACCCGCGTCCAGCCGATGGCGGGCGCGATGGTGCAGGCAATGCGCGCTGGATGTCTCGCCCTTAAATCAAATTTTACCAAAGCCTCGTCAAAGCTGTCGCCGCAGGGCAGTTGTATCGTGTTAGTGGAGTGACCATGAGTGAGGTCGGGAAGATTTCTGTAGCCGTGGCTACTGTCGTGCTCGCCATGTCAGGCGCGGCCGAAGCCGGTGATGGCGCTTTCGGCTGGCTGTCCGGCGACTGGTATCTGACGGTCGGCGCGACCGGCCTGGTGGCGCCCAATTTCGAAGGCGGCAAGAAATACATGCTGAGCGCCCAGCCCATCATTTCGCTGGGCAAGGCCGGCCCTGCGGCTCGCTTCACCTCACGCAACGACAATATTTCGCTGGCGCTTGTCGACGACGGCGGCGTCCGTGCAGGCCTGACCGGCAAGTTCCTGTTCTCGCGCGACGACGGCGATGCCGACGAGCTCAGGGGGCTCGACCCGGTCCGCTGGGGCGGCGAGGTCGGCGGCTTCTTCGAATTCTATCCGACGGACTGGATGCGCGCGCGTGCCGAATTGCGGCATGGCATCCGAGCCCATAACGGCTTTGTCGCCGACATCGCCGCCGATGCATTCTACGATGTGACGCCAACCGTCAGGATTTCAGGTGGTCCGCGCGTGTCGTTCGCTTCGGCGAACTATTTCGATGCCTATTACGGTGTCAACGCGCAGGAAGCCGTGGCCTCGGGCCTGAGCCAGTACAATCCCGGCGGCGGCCTGAAATCCGTCGGCCTCGGTGGCGCGGTGACCTGGAAGGTGACCGATCCGATGACTGCCAGCCTGTTTGGCGAATATTCGCGCCTGGAGGGTCCGGCCGCTGATTCCAGCCTGGTCAGGGAGCGTGGCGACCGCAACCAGTTCATGGTCGGCGTGTCGACCACCTACCGCTTCGACTTCAAGATGTAAGCGAATCGAACGAGACGCTTTATTCCTGCGCTCTTCTCCGCTAAAAGCCCAGCAATGACGAGCTTTTTGCGCCTTCACGCGCCAACGATACGAATTACCAGCCCGGTGTTCCCAGCAGCCTGAAGGCTGTAGGAGCCGCCGGGAATATTGCGCGCGGCCTCTCGCGCTTTTCCAGATCATCAAAGCATGTCGCCCCGAGTGGGCCCCGTTTTTGGGAACGGCATGCGTGTAAAATAGAGTTTCACGCCGCAAGCCACGTGGCCCGGCATGCACATGGCAGACCAATGACCGACGAAACCCAATCGAAGATCGACTATTCGAAGACCCTTTATCTGCCGCAGACGGAGTTTCCGATGCGCGCCGGCCTGCCCGAGAAGGAGCCGGTGCTGGTCAAGCGCTGGCAGGACATGGACCTCTACCGCAAGCTGCGCGAGAGCGCGGCGGGGCGTACAAAATACGTGCTGCATGACGGCCCGCCCTACGCCAACGGCAACATCCATATCGGCCACGCGCTGAACAAGATCCTCAAGGACGTTATCACCCGCTCATTCCAGATGCGCGGCTATGACTCGAACTATGTGCCCGGCTGGGACTGTCACGGCCTGCCGATCGAATGGAAGATCGAGGAACAATACCGCGCCAAGGGCAAGAACAAGGACGAGGTGCCGGTCAACGAATTCCGCCAGGAATGCCGTGAATTCGCCGCGCACTGGATCTCGGTGCAGGGTGGAGAGTTCCAGCGTCTCGGTGTCATCGGCGACTTCAAGAACCCTTATACGACCATGGCCTTCCACGCCGAGTCGCGCATCGCGGGTGAATTGTTGAAGTTCGCCATGTCCGGCCAGCTCTACCGTGGTTCGAAGCCGGTGATGTGGAGCGTCGTCGAGCGGACTGCGCTCGCCGAGGCCGAGATCGAGTACCAGGACTACGAGTCCGACACGATCTGGGCGAAGTTTCCGGTGGCCAATCTCGTGGTAGCCAGTGTCGTGGACGGGCAGCCGACGGAGTTCGATCCGGACCTGAGCGGTCGGTCGCTTGACCTGCTGGATGCTCATGTCGTCATCTGGACGACGACGCCGTGGACCATCCCGGGCAATCGCGCCGTCAGCTATTCGCCGCGTGTCGCCTACGGCCTCTACGAGGTGACGGCGGCCGAGAATGCGTTTGGCCCGCAGCCAGGCGAGAAGCTGATCTTTGCCGATGCGCTGGCAGAGGAAAGCCAGGCCAAGGCCAAGGTCACCTTGAAGCGTCTTCACGGCATCAGCGCCGAACAGCTTGGAAATCTTGTACTTTCGCATCCCTTCAAGGGCCTCGGTGGCGGCTATGAATTCCCGGTTGCGATGATTGCCGGCGACCATGTCACCGACGATGCCGGCACCGGCTTCGTGCACACCGCTCCCGGCCATGGCCGGGAGGACTTTGATGCCTGGATCGACGCCGCGCCCGCGCTGCGCCAACGTGGCATCGACACCGAAATCCCGTTCACCGTCGACGATGCCGGCTTCTTCACCAAGGACGCGCCGGGCCTCGGCCCTGACCGCGAAGGCGGACCCGCGCGCGTCATCGACGACAATGGCAAGAAGGGCAACGCCAACCAGGCGGTCATCGACGAGCTGATCAAGCGCAATGCGCTGTTCGCGCGCGGCCGGCTGAAGCACAGCTACCCGCATTCATGGCGTTCGAAGAAGCCGGTCATCTTCCGCAACACGCCGCAATGGTTCGTCTACATGGACAAGGACCTCGGCGACGGCACCACGCTGCGGGGCCGCGCGCTGAAGGCCATCGACGAGACGCGCTTTGTCCCGGCCGCCGGCCAGAACCGCATTCGCGCCATGATCGAGGAGCGCCCGGACTGGGTGCTGTCGCGCCAGCGCGCCTGGGGCGTGCCGATCGCCGTCTTCGCCGACGAGGATGGCAATGTGCTGAAGGATGAGGCCGTCAACCGCCGCATCATGGACGCCTTCGAGGCGGAAGGCGCCGACGCCTGGTTCGCGCCCGGCGCCAAGGAGCGCTTCCTCGGCAATCACGATGCCTCCAAATGGAAGCAGGTGATGGACATTCTCGACGTCTGGTTCGATTCGGGCTCGACACATGTCTTCACCTTGGAAGACCGGCCCGACCTGAAGTGGCCGGCCGACGTCTATCTCGAAGGCTCCGACCAGCATCGCGGCTGGTTCCACTCCTCGCTGCTCGAAAGTTGCGGCACCAGGGGCAGGGCGCCTTACGACACCGTCGTCACCCATGGCTTCACCATGGACGAGGATGGGCGCAAGATGTCGAAATCGCTCGGCAACACGGTCGTGCCGCAGGATGTGATCAAGCAGTCCGGCGCCGATATCCTGCGGCTCTGGGTGGTGACGACCGACTATTGGGAAGACCAGCGCCTCGGCAAGAACGTGCTGCAGACCAACATCGACGCCTATCGCAAGCTGCGCAACACCATACGCTGGATGCTGGGGACGCTCGCCCATGACGATGGTGAGGTCGTTCCCCTGGAGACGATGCCGGAGCTTGAGCGGCTGATGCTGCACCGGCTGGCCGAACTCGACGAGGTGGTACGCCAGGGCTACGACGCCTTCGAGTTCAAGCGCATCACGCGCGCACTGCTCGATTTCATGGTGGTCGAGCTGTCGGCCTTCTATTTCGATATCCGCAAGGACGCGCTCTACTGCGACGGCCCGTCGAGCGTGAAGCGCAAGGCCTCGGTCCAGGTGGTGCGCCATCTCTTCGATTGCCTGGTGAAATGGCTGGCGCCGATGCTGCCCTTCACCATGGAGGAGGCGTGGCTCGAGCGTCATCCCGATGCGATGTCGGTGCATCTCGACCAGTTCCCGCAAATCCCGGCGGGTTGGAGGAACGAGGCGCTGGCGGAGAAATGGCGCAAGGTCAGGCAGGTGCGCCGCGTCGTCACCGGCGCGCTCGAGATTGCGCGTGCCCAGAAGGTGATCGGCTCCTCGCTGGAGGCTGTCCCCGTGGTCACGATCAACGATGCGGCGCTCGAGGCGGCGATATCGGACGTCGACATGGCTGAAATGGCCATCACCAGCGATCTCGTCATTGCCCATGGCGAGGCGCCGCGAACCGCCTTCGCCCTCGATGATGTCAAGGGCGTTGCCGTGGTCGTCGAGAAAGCGGAGGATCGCGGCCTGGTCAAATGCGCGCGTTCCTGGCGCTACACCGCCGATGTCGGGCAGGATTCCGAGTTTCCGGATGTTTCGGCACGGGATGCCGCGGTGCTGCACGAACTGAAAGCGCTGGGAAGGCTCTAGTGCCTGTCGCCCAAAGAAGTGCACAAATGCCACGCCGCGCGGGTGCAAACCCGCCCGTGCGTTGCCCTTAACGAGTGGTTGAGGTAAACACGCGAAACTCCGGAAGACAAATTGTCGCCGGATTTCCGTCGCAAGTGCTTGCACGATGGGGACCGGACACAAGGCCGGTGCGATCGAGAGGTTGTCTAGAGTGGGACTTTTTGGCATGACCGAAAGATATAACGCGCGCCTTGCGCTGCTGGCGCCGCTTGTCGCATCGGGCCTCGCTTTGTCCGGCTGCATGGGCTCTCCGACCTACGGCACCGACAAGACCGCCGCCGAGCAGCTGGCCGGCGATCTTACAGGCGCCGTTTCCTTCGCGCCGAAGCGCAAGGACCCGATCGACTACAAGCCACGTCCCACCCTGGTGAAGCCGGCACCTGGCCAGAAGGAAGCGCTGCCTGCCCCGCAGGAAAGCATCCAGACGGCAAACGCCGGTTGGCCCGAATCGCCCGAGCAGCGCCGCGCGCGCCTGCGCGCCGACGCCACCGCACACCAGAATGATCCGGCCTACCAGTCGGAGATCGTCGATGACGTGCAGACGGATCCGGCTTCGGTGAAAAGGGCGATGGAGGAATCAGGATCCAGCCACCCGCCGGCGTGGAAACCCGCCGATTCCGACAAGGGCCGCGCCGCCGAGATCCAGCGCCGCCTTGCCGAGAGCAAGCAGGGCGATCCGAACACGCGTAAATACCTCAGCGAGCCGCCATTGGCCTACCGTGTCGCCTCCGATGCCGCGCCGCAGAACGAACTCGGCGAAGACGAGTACAAGAAAGAACGCGCTCTCAAGGCAAAGGCCGAGGGTAAGAAGGGCGGCTGGTTCGACTGGTTGCAGTAAGAACAAGTCGCCCAGGTCTTGCGGCGGCCTTGGCTCAGTCTCGACGTCCCCTGAAAAAATCCTTCAGCAGCAGGCCTGCTTCGGTCTCGGCCATGCCCGGATAGATGTCGGGCGTGTGGTGGCAGGTCGGAGAGGCGAAGAAGCGCACGCCGTTGACGACGGCGCCGCCCTTTTCGTCGGCCGCGCCAAAATAGAGACGGCGCAGCCTGGCGAAGGAGATTGCCCCGGCGCACATGGCGCAGGGCTCCAGCGTGACATAGAGATCGTGGCCGGTGAGCCGCTCGCTCGAGAGTTTGCCGCAGGCTTCACGGATCACCAGCATCTCGGCATGGGCCGTCGGGTCCGCAAGCTCGCGCGTGCGGTTGCCGGCACTGGCAATAACCGCGCCGCCATTGGCGATGACCGCGCCGACCGGCACTTCGCCACGCAAGGCTGCCGCTTCGGCCTCTTTTAGCGCCAGGGCCATGAAATCCGGCCTCTTCAAGGGGTTTGTCTTCCCATTATATCCTCGCCACCCGGCGGTGATCCTGTTATGGAGCGCATCAACCCGAAAAATCGGACTCGATTTTCGGAAATGATCATGCGCCAAATCAAAAGTGCTACAGCGTTCGTTGCGCGCCGAACGGATGCGCCACGCTGTAGCAGCGCAAACGGACAAAGGCCACATGGACGACAACGACAAGAAATCACCGCGCAAAGCCGGCCCGGGCAGGAGTGGCCCGAAATCGGCAGGTGCACGTGGCCGCGATGCCGGCAAGGGCGGGAAGCCGTCCTTTGCTGCGAAAAAACCTTATGCGCCACGTGGCGATCGGCCGATGGACGCCGACGGCGACCGGCCGAAGCGGGACTTCAAGGGCGGCGACAGGCCATTCAGCAAGGGACCGCGCCCCGAAGGCAAGCCTTATGAAAAGCGCGAAGGCCCGCGCAAGCCCTATGCGCCGCGTGGCGACCGCCCGATGGCGGCCGAAGGCAAGCGCAAGCCATATGAAAAGCGCGAGGGACCACGCAAGCCCTACGCGCCGCGCGGCGACCGCCCGATGGCAGCCGAAGGCGAACGCAAGCCTTATGAGAAGCGCGAGGGACCACGCAAGCCCTACGCGCCGCGTGGCGACCGTCCGGTTTCTGCATCGGCGGAGGGCGGTGAAAAGCGCTTCGACCGTCCCAAGCGTGATTTCGGAGATCGTCCGAAGCGGGATTTCGCTGACCGTCCAAAGCGTGACTTTGGCGGCGACAGACCCAAGCGTGATTTCGGTGATCGGTCGCAAGGCGCGTCTGGCGGCGGCTTCAAGCCGCGCTCGCGGCCTGCCGAAGCAACGGAAGAAGCCGGCGAGCGCATCGCCAAGCGGCTGGCACGCGCCGGGCTCGCCTCGCGCCGCGACGCCGAGGAGTTGATCGCCGCCGGCCGCGTCAAGGTCAATGGCAAGGTGCTGGCCTCGCCGGCGTTCAACGTCATGTCCAATGACATCATCCATCTCGATGGCATGGAAATCCCGCCGATCGAACGCACGCGCCTGTTCCTGTTCCACAAGCCGGCCGGCGTCGTCACCACCAACCGCGATCCGGAAGGGCGCAAGACTGTCTTCGACGTGCTGCCCGCCGAACTGCCGCGGCTGATGACCATCGGCCGCCTCGATATCAACACCGAAGGCCTGCTGCTGCTGACCAATGATGGCGGCCTGTCGCGCGTACTCGAACTGCCGGCCACTGGCTGGTTGCGCCGCTACCGCGTGCGCGTTCATGGCAAGGTCGAGGAAAGCGCGCTCGCCGGCCTGCGCGAGGGCATTGCCGTCGACGGCGTCTTCTACGGCGCCATCGAAGCCAGCTTGGATCGCGAGCAGGGCTCCAACGCCTGGCTGACGATCGGTCTGCGCGAGGGCAAGAACCGTGAGGTCAAGAACATCCTCGGCGCGCTCGGCCTCGACGTCACGCGGCTGATCCGCATCTCCTACGGTCCGTTCCAGCTCGAGGATCTCGCCGAGGGTCATGTTCTGGAGATCAAGGGCCGGGTGCTGCGCGACCAGCTCGGCGAGCGCCTGGTCGAGGAATCCGGCGCCAATTTCGACGCCGAGATAACAAAACCGTTTTCCAATCAGCCGGTGCGGCGTACCGAAGTCCGAGAAGTCGAGCCCGAACGGCCGAAGTTTACGCGAGACGGCGAGCGCCGGCCGATCGGCGAGGGTGGGCTGATCAAGAACCGCAAACGCCGGGAAGGCAGCCGCGACGAGGCGCTCGGCAAACTGTCGACGAGCCCCGACAGGGGTGAGAGACCAGAAAAGAGCTTCGGCGATCGCGGTCCGCGACCGGAGCGCGGCGGCTTTGGCGATAAGCCGCGTGGAAGTTTTGGCGACAAGCCGCGCGGTGGATTCGGTGACAAGCCTCGCGGCGGCGGCAAGAAACCCGAGCGCGAGCAACGGCCGATCGAGCCGCCCGGCCAGCGCAAGGCCAATGTCTGGATGGCGCCGGGAGCCCGGCCGATCGGCAAGGGCAGGGCGGAGGCCGATGCGGCCAAGGCGGCCGAGAACAAGGCACGCAAGGCCTCGTTCAAGCCGTCTTATGGCAAGCCCGCCGGCAAGCCAGGTGGCGCGAAACCGTTCGGCAAGCCGCGTGGCGAGCGTCCAGGAGGCGCCGGTGGCGGCGAGCGGCCGCGCGGCGGCCCCAAGGGCCCCCGGACAAGATGAGAATCGTCGGCGGTGAGTTTCGCGGGCGTCTGCTGGCGACGCCCCGCAGCAGCGCCATCCGCCCGACGACCGATCGCACCCGCGAGGCCGTCTTCAACGTTCTGGCGCATCGCTTTGCCGGGCAACTGGACGGCGCGCGCGTGCTCGACCTGTTCGCTGGCACCGGCGCGCTTGGCCTGGAAGCCCTGTCGCGCGGGGCATCCTATGGCGTCTTCATCGAGGAATCGGCCGAGGGCCGTGGTCTGATCCGCGACAATGTCGAAGCCTTCGGCCTGACCGGACGCACCAAGATCTTCCGCCGCGACGCAACCGGCCTTGGCGAGGCGGGCACGCTGGCGCCGTTCGGCCTGGTCTTTGCCGATCCGCCCTATGGCAAGGGCCTTGGCGAGCTAGCCCTGCGGTCGGCCCAGGCCGGCGGCTGGCTGCGGCCAGGCGCACTCTGTGTGGTCGAGGAGACGGCGGTGGTTCCCTTCGAGCCAGGCCCGGGCTTTTCCGTGCTTGATGAGCGCAACTATGGCGAGACCGTGATCCGCTTCATCGAAGCTGCCTGAGAGGCCTGCTTTCAGCCGTGGCCTCTTTGCCGCCGCCTTTGCCGGCAACATGACCAACAATTCACTTTGCTTGTCGCCAGCGCCTTGCCTATCGTCGCTGCATGAAACCGGAGCCATCGATGACATCAAGGACTGAATGGCTTCGGGCCACGCTGCTGGCGACGTCGCTGGCATTGTTCATGACCGCCCCCGTCCTGGCGGACGGCCCCGTATTGCCAAGCACAGTGCCGGCCGAGTTCAAGGTCACGGACTTCCTGCTCGACAACGGCATGGAAGTGGTCGTCATTCCCGATCACCGCGCGCCGATCGTCACCCACATGGTCTGGTACAAGATCGGCAGCGCCGACGAGCCGCCGGGCAAATCCGGCATCGCCCATTTCTTCGAGCATCTGATGTTCAAGGCCACGGCCCACCACGCGGCCGGCGAGTTCGACCGCGCCGTCTCCGACATTGGCGGCTCCAACAACGCCTTCACCTCCTACGACTACACCGCTTTCCACGAGACGGTGGCACCGTCGGCGCTCGAGCTGATGATGAGCTTCGAAGCCGACCGCATGCGCAACCTCATCCTCACCGATGACGTCATCAAGACCGAGCGCGATGTCATCCTGGAGGAGCGCCGCTCGCGCATCGACAACAATCCGCAGGCCGTGCTCGACGAAGAGGTCGATGCCACGCTATGGCAGAACCAGCCCTATCGCATCCCGGTCATCGGCTGGATGCAGGAGATGGAGCAGCTGAACCGCACCGACGCGGTGGCGTTCTACAACAAATACTACCGGCCCAACAACGTCGTGCTGATCGTGACCGGCGATGTCGAACCGGACACGGTGAAGGCGCTGGCCGAAAAGACCTATGGCAAGGTGGCCCGCGGGCCGGACCTGCCGCCGCGCGTCCGTCCGGTCGAGCCGGAGCAGAACACCAGGCGCACGGTCACGCTCTCCGACGCTCGCGTCAGCGTGCCGAGTTTCTCGACACAATGGGTCGTGCCCTCCTATCACACTGCGAAGCCCGGCGAGGCCGAAGCGCTCGATCTGCTGGCCGAGATCCTCGGCGGCGGCAACCGCAGCCGGCTTTACCAGGCCCTTGTCGTCAAGCAGGGCATTGCTTCCGGCGCCGGTGCGTACTTCCAGGGCACCATGCTCGACGACACCAATTTCACTGTCTACGGCGCGCCGCGCGGTGACGCCAAGCTGGCCGACGTCGAAGCCGCGGTCGATGCGGAAGTGGCGCGCATCGCCAGCGACGGCGTCACCCCGGACGAGCTCGAAAAAGCCAAGGACCGCTATGTCAGGTCGATGATCTTTGCTCGCGACAAGCAGGATTCCATGGCCAACATCTATGGCTCGACGCTTGCCACCGGCGGCAACGTCCAGGATGTGCAGCAATGGCCGGACCGCATCCGCAAGGTCACCACCGACGAGGTCAAGGCCGTTGCCGCGCGCTATCTGGTATTGGCCCGCTCCACGACCGGCTATCTCTTGCCGCAGCAACAGGCGGGGAATTGATGATGACGAACCAGTTTAGCGGCGCGTTGACCTCTCCCCGCCAGGCTCTCCCTTCTCCCCTCGCGCGAGAAGGGAAGGCCCTCCACGCCCTCGCAACCTTCTTCCTCTCCGTCCTCTTCCTGGTTCTGCCGGCGCTTGCCGCCCGCGCCATGGAGATCCAGTCCGTTACCTCCTCGAAAGGCGTCACGGCCTGGCTGGTCGAGGACTATTCCGTGCCGGTGGTCGCCGTCCGCTTCGTCTTCGGCGGCGGCTCGACGCAGGATCCGGTGGGGAAGGAAGGTCTCGCCAACCTGATGACCGGCCTGTTCGACGAGGGTGCCGGCCCGCTCGACTCGGAAGCCTTCCAGATCAAGCTCGATGATGCCGGGGCCGAAATGAGCTTCGACGAGACCCGCGATGGCATCTACGGTTCCATGCGCATGCTGGCCGAACAGCGCGACGAAGCCTTCGACCTGTTGCGTCTGGCGGTCAATGAGCCGCGCTTCGACCAGGCGCCGATCGACCGCATCCGCGCGCAGGTCCTGTCCGGCATCATCGCCAACGAGAACGATCCCGACACGGTGGCGCAGAACCGGTGGGCGCGCGCCGTCTATGGCGACCACCCTTATTCGCGTTCCGACCAGGGCACCAGGCAGAGCATCGCCGCCGTCACGCAGGCCGATCTCGAGGCCCTGCACAAGGCGGTGTTCGCGCGCGGCGGCTTGCATGTCGCCGTGGTCGGGGCCATCGACCCCGAGACCCTGAAGAAGAAGCTCGACATGGTGTTCGGCGACTTGCCGCGGGACCAGGCGCTCGCTCCTGTAGCCGATATCGAGCCCAAGCTGGCCCAGCATATCGAGGTCAATTACGACCTGCCGCAGACATCGCTGCAGCTCGCCTGGCCGGGCGTGAAGCGCAAGGCGACGGATTTCTTCCCGGCGGTGCTGATGAATGAGATCCTCGGCGGTGGAACTTTCACCTCGCGCCTGTTCCAGGAGGTGCGCGAAAAGCGCGGGCTCGCCTACAGCGTCAATTCCTCTCTGGTCAACCAGGACCATGCCAATGCGCTGATCGTCACCACTGGGACGCGCTCCGATCGCGCGGCCGAGACGCTCGCTATCGTGCGCGACGTCGCCAAGCGCCTGGCCGAGGATGGCCCGACCGAAGCCGAACTGGCGGCGACCAAGAAATATCTGATCGGCGCCTATGCGATCAGCAATCTGGATTCGTCGAGTTCTATCGCCGCCACGCTTGTCGAGCTGCAGATTGACGATCTCGGCATCGACTACATGCAGCGCCGGGCCGGCTATATCAACGCGGTGACGATCGATCAGGTCAAGGCGGCGGCGAAGAAGCTGCTGACGACCGAGCCGACCATCATGGTGGTCGGGCCGCCGCTGGCGGGAGCCGGCAAGGGATGAGCCCCACTTTCGGCATAGCGTTCGGCGGTGGCGGCGCGCGCGGTCTGGCGCATATCCATGTCATCGAGGCGCTGGACGAGCTCGGCATCAAGCCGGTGGCGATAGCCGGCTCGTCGATCGGCGCCATCATGGGCGCCGGCATGGCCTCGGGCATGACCGGCAAGGATATCCACGACTATGCCCGCTCGATCCTCGGCCGCCGCGCCGAGGTGGCGAGCCGCATGTGGCGGGCGCGGCCGGGCACGATCGCGGAAGCCATGCAAAATGGCATCCGCGTCAGCCAGTTCAATGTCGAGCGCATCCTGAAGGCGTTTCTGCCCGAGGCTATTCCCGAATCCTTCGCCGGATTGAAAATCCCGCTGAAGGTGACAGCAACCGACTATTTCGGCCACAAGCTCGCCGTGTTCGACGATGGCGACCTGCATTCCGCCCTTGCTGCCTCTGCCGCCATTCCTGCCGTCTTCCGTCCGGTGACGCGCGACGGCAGGCTGCTGATCGACGGCGGCATCTACAACCCCGTGCCCTTCGACCTGATCGAGAAGGATGCCGATATCATCATCGGCGTCGACGTGGTTGGCGCGCCGGAAGAGGCCGACCGCAAGCAGCCGACCTCCGTCGACCTGATGTTCGGCGCCACGCAATTGATGATGCAGTCGATCATCGCCAACAAGCTGAAACAGTGCCAGCCCGACATACTGGTCCGCCCGGCGGTGTCGAAATACCGCGTCCTCGATTTCCTGAAGATCGAGGCCCTGATGAGCGAGACGGTTGAAATCAAGGATCGGCTGAAGCGGGAGGTGGAGGTCGCAATTGAACGGCGTTCCGCCAAGGTCGAAGCAAAAAGGACAAGAACACCAGCCAGGTCGTGATCGCAGTCAGCGAGACTGCGAGGCTATTTTGTGCCGTGTCGGCGGGGCATCAATGCCGAGGCGGCAACAATGCCTCCGCTTCGCTCAGTCCTTCGCCCGCTCCACATAGGATCCGTCCGCAGTCATCACCACGACGCGGGTGCCAGGCGCGATGTGCGGCGGCACGGTGGTGCGCACACCGTTGGAAAGCACGGCCGGCTTGTAGGAAGACGATGCCGTCTGGCCCTTGGTCGTCGGCTCGGTCTCGACCACTTCGAAGGTGGCGCGCTGCGGCAGCACCAAGGCGATAGCGATGCCGTTGAACTGTGACACCTGCACCGGCATGCCTTCCTTCAGATAGGGCGCCGCGTCGCCGACCACGGCTTCCGACACCGCCACCTGGTCGTAGGTTTCCGGGTTCATGAAGTGATAGCCTTCGCCATCGGCGTAAAGGAAGGTGTGCTCGCGCTCCTCGACATAGGCGCGCTCCACCTGTTCGGTGGTGCGGTAGCGCTCCGACACCTTCACCCCGTCTCCGATGCGGCGCATATCGAGCTGCGTCACGGGCGTGCCCTTGCCTGGGTGGATGTTTTCGGCAAAGAGGATCACATAAAGCTTGCCGTCCTTGTCGACGACATTGCCTTTGCGGAGTGAACTGGCGATGACTTTCACCACGGTTTTAAATCCTGCGAGAGTTGACTGGCGTTTGCCGGCTTGCGCGGCGCTGAATGGGGGCCTAGCGCATCTTGGCGCGAACCGCCAGCCCCCTCGGCGAACCGAAGCGCGCTGATGACCGCCGCGTCGCCCTGGTGGACGCCGCATGTCCATGCCGACCGCCGTCCGCGCCTGATGCTGCGCAACGGGATGACGGCTGCCTTGCGCGACTGGTTCGCCCGCAACGAATTCATCGAGGTGGAGACGGCGGCGCTGCAGGTCTCGCCCGGCAACGAGGCGCATCTGGCGGCCTTCGCCACCGAAGCGGTCGGGCCGGATGGCGCCCGCTCGCCGCTTTATCTCCACACCTCGCCGGAATTCGCCTGCAAGAAACTGCTTGCGGCGGGGGAGCAGCGCATTTTCAGCCTGGGAGCCGTCTACCGCAACCGCGAGCGCGGTCCCTTGCATCATCCCGAATTCACCATGCTCGAATGGTATCGGGTGGGCGAGACCTATGAAAGCCTGATGCGCGATTGCGGCGATCTGCTGGCGCTGGCCGCGACACGGGCAGGGGCCACGCACTTCTCTTTCAGGGGCCGCGACTGCGATCCGTTTTCCGAACCGGAGCGGCTGACCGTGGCGGACGCCTTCAGCCGCCACGCCGGGATCGATCTGCTGGCCACGGTCGCGCCCGATGGCGGCACGGACCGGGACGCGCTGCATGCCGCTCTGATCCAGGCCGGTCTGCGCACCGCGCCTGACGACAGGTGGGCCGATTTGTTCAGCCGCGTGATGGTGGAAAAGATCGAACCCAATCTCGGCATCGGCCGCGCGACCATTCTTTGCGAGTACCCGGTCGCCGAGGCGGCACTGGCGCGGCCGAGCCCGAGGGATCCGCGCGTCGCCGAACGCTTCGAGCTCTATTGCTGCGGCGTCGAGCTCGCCAACGGCTTTGGCGAACTGACCGACGCGGCCGAGCAACGCCGGCGCTTCGTCATCGAGATGGACGAGAAAGAGCGCGTTTATGGTGAGCGCTACCCGCTGGACGAGGACTTCCTCGCCGCGTTGGCCATCATGCCGCAGGCCAGCGGCATCGCGCTCGGCTTCGATCGGCTGGTGATGCTGGCGACCGGCGCGCAGAAGATCGAGGACGTGATCTGGACTCCGGTCGCGGCATCTTGAAGACGGGCTGCCGCCCCTTTGATCTCAATGCGCGAATACCTGCTCCAGCGAGCGAAAGCCCTTGAATTCCAAGGCATTGCCCGAGGGATCCCGGATAAACAATGTCGCTTGTTCGCCGGGCTCGCCCTTGAAGCGGACCATCGGCCGCTCCAGCCAGTCTATGTCGTCGCGCGCTTCCAGCCGTGTCGCCAGACGCTGCCAGTCGTCCATCAAGAGCACAGCGCCGAAATGCGGGATCGGCACCAAAATGCCGTCGACCTTGCCGTCGCTTGCAGCTTGCGCGGCCTGCGGCCGCAAATGCGCCGACATCTGGTGGCCGTAGAGGTCGAAATCGACCCAGGTCGCCGACGAGCGGCCGATCGCACAGCCCAGTACCTCGCCATAGAAAGTTCGGGTTTCATCGAGATCACGGACTGGAAAGGCAAGATGGAAAGGCGTCATGGCGAAGGCTCCAGATAGGCAAAAACCGCGACGTCCGCTCTTTGCGGGCGCTTCGATGGCGATTTGGTCGCAACATCCTGATTGCCCTTCGGCCATTGCACAAGCGGCAGTGGAACAATAGATGGTGCGGCAGCACCTGCCTTCCGGACAGGCTGAAGAAAACAGGATCAAGTGCATGACCGACAAGCTCGACGCCGCGAAATTGACGGACCGTGTCGCGGCCCTGGTCGAGGCCGCCAAACGCGCTGGCGCCGATGCCGCGGACGCCGTCGCGGTGCGTGGCCGCTCGACCGGTGTTTCGGTGCGGCTTGGCAAGGTCGAAAACACAGAGGCGTCCGAGGGCGACGACGTTTCGCTGCGGGTGTTCGTCGGCCAGCGTGTGGCCAGTGTATCGGCCACCGCAGTGTCCGATCCGAAAGCCCTTGCCGAGCGCGCCGTCGCCATGGCCAAAGTGTCCCCCGAGGATCCCTACCAGGGTCTTGCCGACCCCGCGCTGCTCGCCAGACAGACGCGCGATCTGGACCTGTTCGATGCAACCGAAGTGTCGGCGGACCAGTTGAAGGAGGCGGCCCTTGCGGCCGAGGCGGCGGCTCTCGCCGTCAACGGCGTAACCAATTCGGCCGGCAGCAATGCCAGCGCCGGGCTCGGCGGGCTGGTTCTGGCCACCTCGCACGGTTTTCTCGGCCAGTATGTCGCCTCGCGCTTTTCGCGCTCGGCCAGCGTGATCGCCGGCGAGGGCACCGGCATGGAACGCGACTACGAATTCTCCTCGCGCCAGCATTTTGCCGATCTCGACGCGGCCGAGGATATCGGCCGCCGGGCCGGCGAACGGGCCGTGCGTCGCCTTGGCGCGCGCAAGGCGGCGACCGGATCGGTCGACGTGGTGTTCGACCCGCGCGTCGCGCGCGGCATTGCCGGCCATATCGCCGGGGCCATCAACGGCGCTTCCGTCGCGCGAAAAACCTCGTTCCTGCGCGACATGATGGGCAAGCAGGTGGCCGCGTCCGCCATCACCGTCACCGACGAGCCGCTGCGGCGCCGTGGCCAGGCCTCGCGCCCATTCGATGGCGAAGGCGTCGAGGGCGAGAAGCTCCTGATGATCGAAAAAGGCGTCCTCAATCACTGGTTCCTATCGACATCGGCGGCCCGGGAGCTCGGCCTCGTCACCAACGGGCGCGGCACGCGCGGCGGCTCCTCCGTCTCACCGTCTTCCACCAATCTTGCCATCGAGCCAGGCGAAAGGTCGCCGGAAGACCTGATCGGCTCGCTCAAGAGCGGCTTCTACGTCACCGAAGTGTTTGGCCAGGGCGTAGACATGCTCACCGGCGAATACAGCCGCGGCGCTTCGGGCTTCTGGATCGAAAATGGGGCGCTTGCCTATCCGGTCGCCGAAGTCACCATCGCCTCGAACCTGAAGACGATGTTCCTCAACATGATGCCCGCGAATGACCTTGATCGCAATTTCGGCACCGCCGCCCCGACGCTCCTGATCGAAGGCATGACCCTTGCCGGAGCATGAGCTGACCACCGCCGGTGCCGATCTGGACCTGCCGCTGCTGCGCGACGCCGCCCGCGAGGCGGGTCTCATCGCCATGCGCTACTTCGGCAATAATCCGCAGGTCTGGATGAAGGGCGGCACCTCGCCGGTCAGCGAAGCCGATCATGCCGCCGATGCGTATCTGCGCCAGACGTTGCTTGCGGCACGGCCGGATTATGGCTGGCTGTCGGAAGAGACGGCCGACGACCCGGCGCGGCTTTCGGCGCGCCGCACCTTCGTTGTCGACCCGATCGACGGTACGCGCGGCTTCCTTGAAGGCCAGCGCGCCTGGTGCGTCAGCGTCGCCGTCGTCGAGAATGGCCGCACGCTCGCCGGCGTGCTCGAATGCCCGGCGATGGACGAGACCTATTCCGCGCTGCCAGGCCAGGGCGCATTCCGCAACGGCAAGCGCATTGCGGTGCGCAAGCCAGGCGACAAGCCCGAGATTTCCGGCCTGAAGCAGTTGATCGACCTGATGCCGGCCGGCTGGCAGAAGCGGCTGCAACGGGCGCCCTACAGCCCTTCGCTTGCCTACCGCCTGGCGATGATCGCCAATGGCACGCTCGACGGCACCTTCGTCAAGCCGAACGCGCATGACTGGGACATTGCAGCCGCCGACCTCATCCTGCGCGAGGCAGGTGGCCAGCTGCTCGACCCGCACGGCCACGCACCGCTCTATGCCGGCGAGGTGACCCGCCACGGTGCGCTCGCGGCCGGCAGCGGCGAACTGCTGGCCGTGCTGGTCGACGTCATTGCCGGGCTGGATGGCTGAAAGCGTTTTCGAAGGTTCCAAAGTCGGCGGCTTTGGTCTAGACCTGTCACAAACTCACGATATGTGAAGGACCGACATGGCCGCGGAAGACGGAAAGAAACAGCTTTTGCATCTGGTATTCGGCGGCGAACTGAAGAAGCTTGGCGGCACCGAGTTCCGCGATCTCGATGCGCTCGACATCGTCGGCGTCTATCCGGATTATCAATCCGCGCACACGGCGTGGAAAGCCAAGGCGCAGGCCAGCGTGGACAATGCTCATATGCGTTATTTCGTCGTTCATCTGCACCGTCTGCTGGATCCCGATAGCAAGGCCACCGGTTGACTTCGATGGAGCATGATCTGGCGAAAGAGCCAGCCGGCGAGGCCGCGCCCACGGGCAGGGGCCGCAGCCGTACGACCAAGGCCTTCTGGCGCAGGATTCGCGAACCGCTCGCGCAGTCGCGATTCGTCAAGAACGCCATTGCCAGCCTGCTCGCGCAGTTCGTGCGGCTGGTTCGCGCGACCAGCCCCCTGGTCGCCGGATCGGCGCGCTTTTCGGGCGGCGCCTATGCCGAGTTCGAGCCGGGGATCATTGCTCTGTGGCATGGCCAGCATCTTTTGACGCCGGCCTATTACCCCAAGCGCAAGCCGCTGGTTGCCATGGTGTCGCGTAGCGCCGATGCCGAGCTCAACGCCCTGATGCTGGAGAAATTCGGCATCGAGGCGGTGCGCGGTTCGGGCGGGCGCGACAATGCCAGGCATCTCGACAAGGGCGGGGCCAAGGCGCTCATCGCCCTCAAAAAGTCGCTCACATCAGGCAAGAACGTCGCCATGATCGCAGACATTCCCCATGGTACCCCGCGCGATGCAGGGCTCGGTATCGTTCTCCTGGCTCGCCTCTCCGGCCGGCCGCTGCTGCCCGTCGCCATCGCCACCAGCCGCCGCAAGGTGCTGGAAAAGAGCTGGGACAAGACCACTATCAACCTGCCCTTCGGCCGCTCCGCCGTGACCATCGGCACGCCGATCTTCGTGGCGGCGGATGCCGATGACGCCGAAATGGAGCGCAAGCGCCAGGAAATCACCACCGCCCTCAATGCCGCGACCGCCGAGGCCTACCGCCTCGTGGATGCTCCGCGGTGAGCGGCCGCTGGGCCCGCACCATGTTGTCGGCATACCGTTTTGCCGGCGCGGCAGCCTATCCGCTGGTCGGGCCTTATGTCGCCTGGCGCACCTCGCGCGGCAAGGAAGACCGCAATCGCCGGCGCGAGCGCTACGGCGTCGCCGGACGGCCGCGCCCCGAGGGCCCGGTGATTTGGATCCATGCCGCGAGCGTCGGCGAGACCTTGGCCGTCGTGCCGCTTGTCGAAAGCATCCTCGACTATGGCGTCAACATCGTGCTGACGACCGGTACGGTCACCTCGGCCCAGGTCGTCGACGAGCGGCTCGGCGACCGCATCATTCACCAATATGTGCCACTCGATCTGAAGCCGGCGGTCAGCCGCTTCCTCGATCACTGGAAACCCGATCTGGCGATCATCGCCGAATCCGAGATATGGCCGATGACCATCCTCGAACTTGGTGCCCGCCACGTGCCGCAGGTGCTGGTCAATGGCCGGCTCTCCGATCGCTCCTTCATGTCTTGGAAGAAGCGGGCCAACATCGCCGAGGCCCTGTTCGAGAATCTGGCCCATGTCGTTGCCCAGTCCGACGTCGACGGCGAGCGTTTTCGGGCGCTCGGCGCCCGGCCGGTCACGGTGTCGGGCAATCTCAAGGTCGACACCAACCCGCCGCCGGTCGACTTGCGAGCGCTTGGCACATTGCAGCGGCAGATCGGCGATCGGCCGACCTGGGCGGCGATCTCGACCCATGATGGCGAGGAAGTGGTCGCCGCGGAAGTTCACGCGACGCTGCACAGGCGTCACCACGGCCTTTTGACGATCGTCGTTCCGCGCCATCCCGATCGGGCCGAAGCCCTTGCCGCGCAGATTTCCGGCATGGGCCTTAAAGTCGCGCGGCGCAGCAAGGGCGACCGTATCGGGGCCGATACCGATATCTTGCTTGGCGATACGATCGGCGAAATGGGCTTGTATCTCCGGTTGACCGAAATCGCTTTCGTCGGCCGCTCGCTGACCTCCGAAGGCGGCCAGAATCCGCTTGAGCCGGCCATGCTCGACACCGCCGTTCTCGCCGGGCGCAACGTGCAGAATTTTCGCGAGGCCTATCAGCGCCTGCTCGACAGCGGCGGCGCCAAGCTGGTGCGCGACCGCGACATGCTGGCCGGCGCCGTCAATTTCCTCCTGACCAACGAAGTGGCGCGCCACGAGATGATGGCGGCGGGGATCGCGACTGTCGAAGAGATGCGCGGCGCACTGGCACGCACGCTCAAATCGCTCGAACCCTATATCCAGCCGCTGGTGGTCAAGGCGCGCCTGAAGGGCGCCAACGGGCGTTAGAATGGCCTCCGAAGCACCGCCATTCTGGTGGGAAGAGCCGGACTGGAAGGTCCTGGCGCTGTCGCCGCTGTCGGCTGTCTACGCGCTGGTTGCCGGTCGCGGCATGCGGCGGGCCCGGCGCGAGAAGATCCAGGCGCCGGTTCTGTGTATCGGCAATTTCACCGTCGGCGGCACCGGCAAGACGCCGGTGGCGATCGCGCTCGCCCAACAGGCCAAGCGCATGCATCTGAAGCCCGGGTTCCTGTCGCGCGGCCACGGCGGTTCCTTCGCCGAGCCGCATGTCGTCGATGTCAGCCATGACAGCGCCAGGCATGTCGGCGACGAACCGCTGCTGCTGGCCGAACATGCCCCGGTGGCGGTGACGCCGAACCGTGCCGCCGGCGCCCGGCTGCTGCTGGAAAAACACGGTTGCGATTTCCTGATCATGGACGACGGCTTTCAGAGCGCGCGCATCCACATCGATTATGCGCTGGTCGTGGTCGATGCCCGCTACGGGATCGGCAATGGCCGCGTCATCCCGGGCGGTCCACTCAGGGCCAAGATCGTCGACCAGCTGGTTTTCACCAGCGGGCTGCTGAAGATGGGCGAGGGCACGGCCGCCGACGCCGTGGTCCGCCGAGCCGCGCGTGCCGGCCGGCCGATCTTCGAGGCCCACACGGAGCCGAGCAGCACGGCCGGGCTTGCCGGAAAGCGGTTCCTGGCCTTTGCCGGCATCGGTCATCCCGAAAAGTTCTTCGACACGGTGCGTGACGCCGACGGCGAAGTGGTCCTGTCCAGGCCCTTCCCGGACCATCACTTCTACGCCGAGGACGAGCTTGCCGAACTGGCCGCGACGGCACGCGCCGAAGGCCTTGGCCTGATCACCACCGCCAAGGACGCCGCCCGGCTGCGTCACGGCGCCCCGCAGGACTTTCTCGACCGTCTCGACGTGCTGGAAATCGACACGGTGTTCGAGCTTGATCACGTGCCCGAACGCATCATCGAGGAAACGCTCGATGCCTGGCGGCAGCGCAAGCTGAGAAACTAACGCTATTCCAGGAAAAGTGCGTAGCGGTCTTCAGTAAGGAATTGCGTAAAACAAAGAAGGAGAGCGGGTCAGATTCTATCATAGACTGAGCCGCTTTTAACTCCGTTTGCGCAACTCCGGATGCACCTCGATTTCGCGGCGCAGCGATGCGGTGGCGTTCACGTAGGGTTCCTGCCTGGCGACGCTCCAGTATTTCAGCTCGTCCAACGGGATGTTTTCGCCCGTCACTGCGCAGCGCACGAACGAGCCCGGGCTGGTGACCTGGAAATCGCCATCGAGATAGCGGATGCGGGCTTCCTTGCCGCCCGGGCCTTCGAAACGGTTCATCATGCAACGGCACTTGAGTTCATCGGGATTCAATCGCCATAAATCGTGGGCAAGGTCAAGCTTGGCGCAATGCTCATATAATATTGCGGTATGGCACAATGGTTGTCAGGAAGCGCCATGGACATCGCCAATGCCAGTATGACGTCTTTGCTGAAAGAAGCGCTCATTCCCGGGCCGGTGCCTTCGCCCAGGGCCGATCCCGCGACCGCGGCTCTGGTCAAGGCGCTCGTCCAGCCGGCGGCGCCCGCGATGGTGCAATCGGCGCAGTTCGCCGCCCAGGCGCTGCAAGGCTCGCTACCGCGGCCGGCCGGTCAAACCTCGCAACGCCTGTCCTCCCCCGAGATCGAGGATGCCTACCGGGCCGTCATGGAACCTGACGCCGCCACCCACCATGCATTGGCACGAGCCTCGACGGGTGGGGCAGGGACGGACACCGATCAGGCTTCGCGCGGCTTCGCTCCGCCGCGGATAACGGCCAACGACAGCACCCCCAAACTCGCGGCGCCGCCGGCCCTATCCACATTCTCGCCGGCCGTGGTGCTGGTCGCGGCCAATGTCAACGCGCCGCAACCGCGCGGCGCCTCCATCCGTCCAGCGGGCCATGCTCCCCGATCCGAGCCAGTTCCGTCGTCGCTGTGGACGATATCGATCGTGACGGCCATCGTCTCGGCCGCAACCACCACGATCGTGCTTTTGCTGTTCCGTTAAGCGAGTATCACGCGATTTCCAGCAGCGGCCGTCACGTATTCTCCGAGATGCGTCAGAGCCTAATCCTCATCCTGCAGGAAAGCTTCCAGCCTTGCCGAAGCAAGCCCGGCCTGTTCGGCAATGCGCCTGGCGAGATCCGCGGCGGCCGCGCGCGGCCGGCCCACCGGACGATCCAGCCAGTAGGAAACGGGATTGAGCACGGTGCGATCGTCAACGGCGACGAGGCGGCCGGACTGTATCTGGTGCTCGGTGAGCGGCGGCCGCGCCAGCGCGATGCCGAGGCCATGAGCCGCTGCATCGAGCACCAGATTGTAATCCTCGAAACGACGGTCTTGCGGGCGCGGCCGGTAGTCCATGTCCTGCGCGGCCAACCAGGCGCGCCAGCCCGAAGCGTCGGAATCGTTGATCAGCGGGAATTTGAGCAGCCGGGCTGGATCGCCGCTGCCGATCTCCCGTGCGAGGCCCGGCGAGGCGATCGGGAAGAGATATTCTTCGAACAGTTGCACCGAGACACGGCCCGGGATGCGGCCGCGACCGCAGCGCACCGACAGATCGATGCCTTCGTCGGCGAGATCGGCCTGGCGGTTGTCGACATCGAGCACGATGCGCAGGCGGGTGGGATCGTTCTCCAGCGCCGCCATGCGCGGCATCAGCCACAGGCCGCTCACCGAAGGAATGGAGGCCAGGCGCACCACCGCGGTGCCGCGCGGCTCCACCCACCGGTCGGAATTGACCGAGATCAGCGCGAAGGCTTCGGTGGTCCTGAGATGCAGTCGATTGCCTTCGTTGGTCAGCGTCACGCCGCGCGCGCCGCGCTCGAAAACCTTCAGGCCAAGCCAGTCCTCGAGTTTGGCGACCTGCCGGCTGACCGCGCCATGTGTGAGGTTGAGTTTTTCGGCGGCGGCCGAGAAGCTCCCCGTGCGCGCCGCCGCGTCGAAAGCGCGCAACGTCTCCAAGGGCAGCATACTGTTCGAGCTGTGATCCATGCTCACAGGTGACCCTCGATTTGGTCGTTTGTCAATTGACCTGGAAAGGCGTTTCCTGCTCCCGAGACCTGAAGAATCCGAGGCACTGGGATGAGCATGACGACAGGCACGTTGAATTCGACACAGCGGATGGACACCACGGCCGCCATTGCCGTGGCGCTGACGGTGATCGGCTGGGCCTCCGCCTTCCCGGCGATCCGGGCCGGGCTCGCCGCCTTTCAGCCGCTGGAGCTTGGCGCCCTGCGCTTTGCCATCGCCGCCGTGCCGGCGGCGATCTTCCTTGCCGTCAAGCGTCCGGCTCTGCCCAGGATTGGCGATCTCTGGCGCTTCGCCTTTGGCGGCGCCATTTTCGTCGCGCTCTACACGGCGATGCTCAATTTTGGCGAACTGACGGTCTCGGCCGGAGCGGCGGGCTTCATCATCAATGTCAGTCCCATCTTTACCGCCATCATGGCAATGGCGCTGCTCGGCGAGCGCTTCTCCGGCCTGGCCTGGATCGGCACGGTCATCTCCTTCGCCGGCATCGGCATCATCGCCGTCGCCGACGGGCATGGCCTTCATTTCAATGCCGGCGCGCTGCTGGTACTTGGCTCGGCCCTCTGCTCGGCCGTCAACACCATCGTCCAGAAGCCGCTGTTTGCCCGTCATCATCCGCTAACGATCGCGGCGTCCAACATGGTGCTCGGCGCGCTCTGCCTGGCGCCCTTCCTGCCCACCGCTCTGCAGCAGGCCGCTGTCGCCAACACTGCCGGCGTCGGCGCCGTCATCTATCTCGGCATCGTGCCGAGCCTGGTTGCCTATGCGGCGTGGGCAACCGCGCTGTCGCGCCTGCCGGCGGCGCGTGCCTCGAACTTCCTCTATCTGGTCTCGCCGATGTCGGCCCTGATCGGCTTCTTCTGGCTGGGCGAGGTGCCGACGCTGCTCGGCATCCTCGGCGGCGCGCTGGCGCTCGGCGGTGTCATCGTGGTGAATTTGAAACGCTAATTCAAAAGCTTGCGATCTTTCCCTGACTCGTGTCGGGAACCACCGATTTCATCGCCAGTTGACGGCTGCCGCAAGGCAAGGCAACTGTCACGCAGTCTTGGCGGATGGTCGTCGCGGGCGCTGCGAGGTCGGGATGGGAAGACGTTTTATCTCAACGGTCGTTTGCTTGTTGCTGCTTAACGCGAAAGCCGTCGCGGGTTGGTACCACGTGGAAAACTACGAGGGTTTCCTCGGGCCGTCTCCCATCCATTTCTCCATACAGACATATGATAGCTTAGGCAGCGCGCCAAAGGTCGATGGAAGCTACTTCTACGACGCGAAGCAGAGCCCGATTGCGCTGTATGGCACGGTCACCGGCACCAAGTTCGTGCTTTGCGAGATTTCAGACGACAAGGAATTCTATCGGATAATTGTGCAGGGGCCGAGACCCGCTGTGGATACCACAAGCTGCCCATTCTCCCTCGACCTCAATGGAAACGCTGTGACCGGAAGCTGGAGCAAGGGCACGGATAGATATCCCGTCACCCTCAAGAAAATAGCGAGCCTGGATGACACCGGCGAGGCGAAGATCGACGGCACCGTCGAGATTTCCTTCTGGGCGCAGACAGCCACCGACAGGTTTTCGGGAATTTACACGAATACCAGCGCCGGCCTCTGCATGGAAAAAATGCGTGTCATCAAAAAGAGCAGCCGCAAGGTTGTCCAGGAAATTACCTTCGCCGATGATGACGTGTGCAGTGCCGGCATGCTGATGACGACCATCTATATGAACGTCGAGAAATGGGTGGAGCGAGGCAAGGACGTCATTTCCGTGAATTTTCGAGGCGGTGGCGCCGGAACCGCGGTCGATTACGTCTTCAATTCACGGACAAGGAAATATCAGCGGAGGAAATGAGGGCTGGCCGCGCAGCCGGTTCACCGCCGCCCGAACAGCCGCTCGATGTCGGCCAGCTTGAGCTCGATATAGGTCGGGCGGCCATGGTTGCAGGTGCCGGAGCCCGGCGTCGCTTCCATCTGGCGCAGCAGGGCGTTCATCTCCTCGGCCTTGAGCAGCCGCCCGGAGCGCACCGAGCCATGGCAGGCCATGGTGGCGGCGATCTTGTCCAGCCGTTCCTTGAGCGTCTCGACCGTGTCGTTGTCGGCAATCTCGTCGGCGAGGTCGCGGACCAATTGCTGGACGTTGGTCTCGCCGAGCATCGACGGTGTCTCGCGCACGGCGACCGCACCCGGTCCGAAACGCTCGATACCGAGGCCGAAGCGGGCGAGCGTTTCGGAATGCACGGCCAGCCGCTCGGCGTCCTCCTCCGGCAGGTCGATAATCTCGGGCAGAAGCAGCATCTGTGACGGCACCGGCCGCGCGTGCAGCGCGTTCTTCAGCGCCTCGTAAACCAGCCGCTCATGGGCCGCGTGCTGGTCCACGATGATGAGCGAATCCCTGGTCTGGGCGACGATATAGTTCTCATGCACCTGCGCGCGCGCGGCCCCCAGCACCGCGCCGAGCAGCGTCTCCGCCGCCTCGCTTTGCCCGGCGCGCGCATCGGCGCTGGCAAGCGGGCCGGCATCGAACGCGGCTTGCTCATTTTCGCCAAATCCGCCCTGTCTTGCGCCGGTGTGTTCAAAGCCCGGGCTGTCGAATTGCATGTCGAGCGGCCGCTGCGGCGAGCGCGCGGGATCGAAGCCGGCGGCGCCTGAAGCGCGATAGGCCGCGTCGTAGCTGCGATGGCCATTGGCCGGGCCGGGATGTGCATAGGACGGGCTGCCCGGCCGAAACGCTGCCATCATGCCGGCGGCGCCGGTGGTGGCCGAGCGGATGCCGGCATCGGCCAACGCCTGCCGGATCGCGCCGACAATCAACCCGCGCACGAGGCCCGGATCGCGGAAGCGGACATCGGCTTTGGCCGGGTGGACGTTGACGTCGACGATGGCCGGATCGAGCGAAAGAAACAGGACCGTCACCGCATGGCGGTCGCGCGGCAGGACGTCGGCGAAGGCGCCACGGATCGCTCCGGCGATCAGCTTGTCGCGCACCGGGCGGCCGTTGACATAGGCATATTGCTGCAATGCGTTGGCGCGGGTGAAGGAGGGGATCGACACATGGCCGGTCAGGTGCACGCCTTCGCGCATCGCATCGATGGCAATGGAATTGTCGGGAAAGTCGGCGCCCATCACCTGCGCGACCCGGCGCAGGCTGCCGTCCGCGCTGTCGTCGGTGGCCGGCAGTTCCAGCGTCGTGCGGTCGGAACCGGCCAGCGTGAAACGCACCATGGGGAAGGCGATGGCGATGCGCTTGATCACATCGCTGATCGCCGAGCTTTCGGCGCGTTCGCCCTTCATGAATTTCAGCCGCGCCGGCGTGGCGAAGAACAGGTCGCGCACCTCGACGGTCGTGCCGCGATTGGCCGCCGCTGGCTTGATTGGCAGGACGCGGCCGCCCTCGATGCCGATCTCTGCGGCGCTGTCGCTAGAGGTCGTGCGCGAGCGGATCGACAGCCGCGACACCGAGCCGATCGATGGCAGCGCTTCGCCGCGAAAGCCGAGCGAACGAATGTCGTTGATATCCTCGGTGAGCTTGGAGGTGCAGTGGCGTGCAATGGCCAGCGCCAGTTCCCGTTCAGGAATGCCAAAGCCGTCATCGGTGACGCGGATCAGGTTCAGCCCGCCGCCCGATGTGACGACTTCTACCTTGCTGGCCCCGGCATCGAGCGCATTCTCGACCAGTTCCTTGACCACGCTCGCCGGACGCTCGATGACTTCGCCGGCGGCGATCTGGTTGATCATCGTTTCGGAAAGCTGGCGGATGGGCATGCTCTGATCTTACACGGATTCGGTGGGCGCGCGCGAGGCCACTTTACGCCTGCGCCAGCAGCCAATCCCTGACCTTGCGCGCATTGTCGCTGAGTTCGCGGTTCTTCGGCCAGATGACGTAGAACGCGGTGCCCGTCTTCATGATGTGGTCCGTCACCGGCACCAGCAGCCCGGTCGACAGCAGCCGCTCGACAAGGTGGCGCCAGCCGAGCGCGATGCCTTGCCCCTCCATGACCGCCTGGATCACAATCGCATAGTCATTGATGCGCAAGCCACGCTCCGCATTACGGAGACTGGCTCCGGCCGATTGGAACCATTCGTCCCAGTTCGGGGCCTCGCGATAGGGCTCTTCCAGATGAATGAGGCGGTGTGTCGCCAGTTGCTCGACGGTCTCGGGCCGGCCGAATTTCGTCAGATAACTGGGACCCGCGACCGGAAAGATCTCTTCGTCGGAGAGCGCTAGCGAGTGGTAGTCCGGCCAGTCGCGTGGCACGCCTCCGCGCACGGCAAGCGGAATGCCTTCGGCGATGATGTCGAGATCTCGGTCGCCGGTCTGGATGCGCAGATCGATGCCCGGCAGTTCGTCGCGGAACCGCTGCAGGCGCGGCATCATCCAGAACGAGCCGAAGGCCGTCGAGGCGGCGAGCGTCACATGGCCACCAGTCGCCTGCAGACGCAGGTCCTCCGCCGACTTGCGGATGTGGGAAAGACCGAGCGAGACGTCGGCATGGAAGCGCTCGCCGGCCTCGGTCAGGCTGACCTGGCGGTGGCGGCGCTGGAACAGCGTGGCGCCAAGCTGTTCCTCCAACCCACGCACGGCATAGGAAACTGCGGCCTGCGTCATGCCGAGCTCGCGCCCGGCGGCGGTGAAACTCGACAACCGGCCGGCCGCCTCGAAGACGATCAGGCTGCCGGCGGAGGGCAGGAGGTGGCGAAGGCTTCGCATAAGCTCAGCTTATACAAGAGATCAGGATTTTCCAGCGTCACAGTCGAATTTCACCTCGCTAAGTTGACCGGGATCGAAGGGATGGAGGCTCCATGAACGCACCGGCCACTGAATTGACCGAGCAAACCCATCGCCGTGGTGGTGGCCGTCTCGGGCGCAAGGCGATGAGGAGCGCGCCGATTGCCTCGTTCCCGACCCTGGTGCGCCAGATCCCGGTCTATGAGATCGTTCCCGATGAGGCGGTGGAACTGATCCACGAGGAGTCGCTCAAGATACTCGAAGAAGTGGGCTGCGAATTCCGCGACGACGGAGCCATCGAGCTCTGGAAGGCGGCTGGGGCCGATGTCAGGGAAACGCGCGTGCGTATCGACCGCGCGCTGCTGATGGAGCTCGTCTCGAAAATCCCATCCGAATTCACGCTCCATGCGCGCAATCCCGAGCGCACGGTCCGCGTTGGCGGCAAGAACTCGATCTTCGTGCCGATGTATGGCGCGCCCTACATACGCGACCTCGACAACAACAGGCGCTACGGCACGCTTGCCGACCTCAACAATTTCCACAAGCTCGCCTACATGGCGCCGGCGCTGCATTCCTCGAGTTCGGTCATCTGCGAGCCGATGGAAATCGCCGTGCCGAAGCGGCATCTGCACATAATCCATTCGGCGCTGAAACATTCCGACAAGCCGTTCATGGGCATCGTGACGTCCAAGGAGCGCGCCGAGGACACGATGGCGATGGCTGCAATCGTCTTCGGCGAGGAGTTCGTCCGCGAAAACCCGGTGCTGGTGGCGATCACCAACTGCAATTCGCCGCTGGTCTGGGACGCCACCATGATCGATGCGATGCGGGTCTATGCAAGCCACAATCAGCCGCTGATCCTGGCGCCGTTCGCGCTCTGCGGCGCCTCGACCGCGGCGTCGGCCGTCGGCGCGGTGGCGCAGGTCAATGCCGAGGCGCTCGCGGGCGTGGCCCTGACCCAGCTCATCCGTCCCGGTTCGCCCCAGATCTACGGCCAGTTCATGGTCACGGTCGACATGAAGACCGGCGCTCCCATGGGCGGCACGCCGGAGGCCGCCCAGATGATGTATCTGATGGGTGCGCTGGCGCGGAAATACAAACTGCCGTGGCGCACATCGGGCTTTCATGTCGGCTCGAAGCTCAACGATGCCCAGGCTGGCTATGAGGCGAACATGCTGATGCATGCAGCCATCCTCGCCGGCGCCAACTACATCTGGCATTCGGCCGGATGGCTGGAAGCGGGTCTCACTTGCGGTTACTCGAAATTCGCCACCGACTGCGAACAGCTTGTCGGCTGGTACAAATATGCCGGCGGCCTGCCTTTCGACGATTTCAAGGAAGCGATGGCAGCGATCCGCGAGGTCGGGCCGCAGGGCCATTTCCTCGGCACCCAGCACACGCTCGAGCATTTCGAGAAGGCTTTCTTCATGCCGAGCATCATGGACTTCAACTCCTACGAACAATGGAAGGCGGAAGGGGCGAAGGACCACGACACGCGCGGCCGCGAGAAGGCGCGCAACATGCTTGCCGACTATGAGGAGCCGAAACTCGACGAGGGCATTGCCGACGGTCTCAAGGATTTGATCGCGCGGCGCGAGGAAAAACTGCCTGACAGCGTTAGTTGAAAAAGCAGGCAAAGACCTCACGGGAACAACAAGGGGAGAATGACATGACGATTTTCAGAAGCAACGGCGATCGTGTGCCGCCCGCTATCGAAGCGATGGCGGCGGAAGCGAAGGCGGGTCGCATGGACCGGCGCGAGTTCCTGGCGCTGGCTAGCGCGCTTGGTGCGTCGACGGCATTTGCCTATGGCATGATCGGCCTCGCCGCGCCGACGCAAGCTGTGGCCGAGGAACCGAAGAAGGGCGGGACGCTGCACGTCTCGATGGCGGTGAAAGCGCAGAAGGATCCGCGCACTTACGATTGGGTGGAACTGGCCAATATCTCGCGTTGCTGGCTGGAGCCGCTGGTGCGCTACACCAGGCAATTCACCTTCGAGCCGGTGCTGCTCGAAAGCTGGGACATCAACGACGACGCCACCGAATACACGCTGCATGTGCGCAAGGGCGTCGCCTGGAACAATGGCGATGCCTTCAGCGCCGATGACGTGGTGCACAATGTGACGCGCTGGTGCGAGAAGGGCGTCGCCGGCAACTCGATGGCGGCCCGCGTCGGTGCGCTGATCGATGCCAAGACCGGCAAGGCCAGGGACGGCGCCATCACCAAGGTCGACGACAACACGGTCAAGCTGAAGCTCAGCGAGCCCGATATTTCGCTCATTCCCAATTTCACCGATTATCCGGCGCTCATCGTGCACCGCAATTTCGACGCCGATGGCGCCGACCCGATCAAGAAGCCGATCGGCACGGGAGCGTTTGAGTTGGTCTCTTACGACGTCGGCCAGAAGGCGGTGGTCAAGCGCCGCGAGAACGGCAAATGGTGGGGCGGCGAGGCGCCACTCGACGGTATCGAATTCATCGACTACGGCACCGATTTCAACGCCACGGTGAACGCGTTCGATTCCGGTGAAATCGACCTCAATTTCGAGTCGCCCGCCGACTTCATCGACATTCTCGACAAGATGGGGCTGCAGAAGTCTGAGGTCGCGACCGCCACCACGCTGGTTGCCCGCACCAACATCACGCACAAGCCATACGACGATCAGCGCGTTCGCAATGCGCTGCAGATGGCGGTCGACAACAACGCGGTGCTGCAGCTCGGCTACAACGGCCGCGGCACGGTCGGCGAGAACCACCATGTCAGCCCGATCCATCCCGAATACTATGCCCTGCCCAAGAAGGAGCGCGACGCCGCCGGCGCCAAGAAGCTGATGGCGGACGCCGGGCAGGCCGACTTCGAGCACGAGCTGATCACCATCGAGGACGACTGGCAGAAGAACACCGGCGACGCGATCGCCGGCCAGCTGCGTGACGCCGGCATCAAGGTCAAGCGCACGGTGCTGCCGGGCTCGACCTTCTGGAACGACTGGACGAAATATCCCTATTCGATGACCATCTGGTACATGCGCCCGCTCGGTGTCCAGGTGCTGGCGCTGGGTTATCGCACCGGCGAGGCGTGGAACGAATCGGCCTATTCCAATCCCGATTTCGACGCCAAGCTCAAGCAGGCGCTCTCGCTGATCGACGTCGCCAAGCGCAAGGAGGTGATGAAGGATGTCGAGCAGATCCTGCAGGACTCCGGCGTCATCATCCAGCCGTTCTGGCAGAAGCTCTACAGCCACACGAACAAGAAGGTGAAGAACTACGGCGTCCACCAGACCTTCGAGATGGACCTCCAGAACGTCTGGCTGGACGCCTGACGCCAGAAGTTCTGCCGCACAGCGCCGGCGCTCCCTTGCGCCGGCGCAATGCCGCCGATGGGGAAGAATTTGCATGTCCGGCCGGGTCTTCAAACGTTTGTTCGAGCCGGCCACCTTGCGTGGCAAAACATTGCGCAACAGGATCGTGTTTGGAGCCCATACGGCGAACATGGCCGAGAACGGGCTGCCGACCGAACGCCATGTCGGCTACTACGCCGAACGCGCCATCGGCGGGGCCGGCATGATCGTGGTCGAGCCGATGCCCGTGCATCAGGCCGCCGTGCTTACCCGTGGCAATTTCAGCCCGTCCGATGACCGCGTCATCCCGCATTTCCGCAAGGTGACGGAGGCGATCCGCGGCAACGGCGCCGTCGCCATCCAGCAGCTCTACCATGTCGGTCAGCACGCGGACGCGGACAACTCGTTTCACCCCGGTTGGTCGCCTTCCGGCCTGCCGAGCTACCACGATTCCGACGGCTCGCATCGGATGTCCGAAGCCGAGATCGAAGAAACGATCGACGGCTTCGTCCAGGCCGCGCGCCGTTGCCACCAGGCCGGCTTCGACGGCGTCGAGGTCTGGGCGGCGTACCATTCGATGCTGGACCAGTTCTGGACACCTTGGTCGAACCGCCGGGACGACCGATGGGGCGGCAGCCTCGAAAACCGCACCCGCATGAGCCGTGAGGTGATGACCAGGATTCGCCGGGAATGCGGCGATGATTTTATCATCGGTCTCGCGATCAATGATGAGCCCGAAGTCGAAGTGGCGCTGAAGCGCGAAGCGCTGGCCGAGATCATCGACCTCCACGACCGCGATGCCTTGATGGACTATGTCACTTGCGGAACGGGTTCCTACTTCGATTTCTACAAGATCATGCCGACCTTTGTTTACCCGGAGAAGCTCGGTGCCGACCTGGCGTCCGTGCTCAAATCCACCGTGCGTCACGCGTTGATCACCGCCGAGAGCCATATCCGCACGCCCGAGAACGCCGAGAGCGTGCTGAGCGAAGGCCGTGCCGATCTCGTTTCCATCGTGCGTGGGCAGATCGCCGATCCGCATCTGGCTGCAAAGGCTGCCGCCGGCCGGCCGCAGGACATTCGCGGCTGCCTGTCCTGCAACCAGATGTGCTGGGGCCGGCGCAGCCGTGACTACTGGATCAGCTGCGTCATCAATCCTTCCGCGGGGCGGGAATGGGAGTGGGGCGGCGACCGCTTTGCTCCGGCCGGCCAGCCGAAGCGCGTACTGGTCGTGGGTGGCGGCCCGGCCGGTCTCGAAGCGGCGCGCGTGGCGGCCGAGCGCGGCCATCGCGTCACGCTGGCCGAGGCATCCGACCGCCTTGGGGGGCAGTTCCGTCTTGCCGGACTGCAGCCGCGCCGTGCCCAGATTCTGGACCTGATCGACTGGTATGAGCGCCAGCTCGGCCAGCTCCAGGTCGACATCCGCTACGGGCAGTATGTCGAAGCCGACGATGTCGAGCGCGAAGGCGCCGATCACGTCATCGTCGCGACCGGCTCGATGCCGCCGGACGGCGCTTTCCAGCGGGCCTTGCCGCACTGGGAGAGCATTCCGGGCGGCGGTCCGGTGCTCTCGGCCGAAGCGGTGATGGCGCGCGAGGCGAGGCCGGGAAAAAATGTTCTCTTGCTGGACGATGGCGGCAATTGGAAGGGCTGCGGCACCGCCTGGAAACTCGCCGAGGATGGTCACAATGTAACGCTTGTGACACCGGACGCCCTGGTCGGCAAAGAGCTTCAGCGAATGGCCGTCGATGCGCCGCTGCGACGGGCACTCGCCAAGCTGAAGGTGCGGTTTGTGACCGAGAGCGCCGTCGTTCATTGGGACGGCAGGGTGGCCAGGATCGCTTCGCTGCTCGACGGGACCGAGCAGCAGGTCGAGGCCGACGCTTTGGTCTTCGCCACCACCAGCATGGCGCAGGACAGCCTGTCCATCGAGCTCGAAAGGCGCGGAATTGCGCATACCTCCATCGGCGATTGTACCGCCTCCAGACAGGCGGCATTTGCCATTCATGACGGGCGCAAGGTGGCGCTTGGTCTTTGACCATGGCGAAAGGCGCCAGACCAGGCAAGGCATGAACGAGGCTAATGTCTGAATGCGTATCAGGTCAATCAAAGTCTATCAGATGCTTCTGCCCGTTAAAGGCGGTGCCTACCGGATGGCCAGCGACACCGTGCAGAATTTGGACAGCACGCTGGTTGAAGTCACCACCGAGGATGGACTGTCAGGCTGGGGTGAGACTTGCCCGATCGGCCCTGTTTATCAACCCCAGCATGCTCTGGGCGCGAGAGCGGCAATTGCTGAAATAGCGCCGGGACTCATCGGCGAGGACACAGCGTCCATGCGCCGCCTCGCCAAACGAATGGACGAACGACTGAACGGTCACAACTATGCCAAAGCGGCCTTGGACATAGCTCTCCTCGACCTCGCCGGCCAGCGGCTGGGCGTCCCTGTTTCAACACTTCTCGGTGGTGCGCTCACCGATCGCGTGCCGTCATACTACTCGACGACCGTCGGTGCTCCGGACGAGACCGCGCGTATTGCCGCCGACAAGGTCAATGCCGGATATCCACGGCTTCAGATCAAGATCGGCGGGCGGGATCTCGAACAAGACGTCGCCACTGTGCACAAAGTATGGGAGGCGGTTGGCTTCAGGGCCCGCATAGCCGTCGACGCCAATCGCGGCCTGACCGCTGCCGCGGCGCTGCACATCGATCGGCTTTGCCAGGCAATCCCGTTCGTGTTCGAACAGCCTTGCAACACCATGGAGGAAGTCGCTGGTCTCAAAGGGCGCGTTACGCATCCGATCTATCTCGATGAGAGTACCGAGGATTTGAATGCCGTGCTTCGGGCAGTTTCATCAGGTATCGCCGACGGATTCGGATTGAAGGTCACCCGTCTTGGTGGTCTGACCAAGATGGCCACGGTCCGCGACCTGTGTGCGATACGATCTCTTCCGCACAGCTGCGACGATGCCTGGGGCGGAGACGTCATCGCCGCGGCATGCGTCCACCTCGCCGCTACCGTCGAGCCGAGACGTTTTGAGGGGGCCTGGATCGCGCAGGAGTACATCGAAGGGCATACTGATCCCGCAAACCCGATCGTGATCGAGAACGGGCATATACGCGTCCCGCAGATCCCAGGGCTCGGTGTCAAGCCTGAGCGCTCCCAACTCAACGCGCCGATCGCCACTTTCGGAAACTAAGGATCGTTGGATTTGATCTATGCAAGCAGACGCGCCGCCCGGAGGAGGCTTCATGAGCCGCAAAAAAGCCGATATGCACGATGCGTGGTATTGATTGCCTTCCGCAGTCAAACATTCGGGGAAATCCATGAAACTGCTGCTCGCTGCCATCCTGTCGATTGCCGCACCAGCCGCGGCATTGGCCGGCCCGGCGTCCGACGCCGTGAAGTTCTTCTATGTCCCGCAGGTCAAGTTCGAGGCCGACGCGCAATACCGCGATCGCTTCACCGAGCCGGTGACGAAACTGTTCGACCTCAACGACCAGGCCACCAAGAAGAATCCGGACCAGGTCGCCTGTATCGACTTCGACCCCGGCCTCGACGCGCAGGATTTCGACCAGAAGGCCCTTTCCAAGACACTGAAGCTGTCCGAGACGGTGGAGGGCGATACGGCGCAGGTGGTGGCGAGTTTCAGTCTTTTTCCGGAAGGAGACGATTCGCAGCGCGAAATGCACTGGTCGCTGAAGAAGGTCGACGGCAAGTGGAAGATATCGGACATTGCATCGAAGACCAGCGACTGGACGCTGAGCCAGCTCGAATGCATGGCGGGCCAAGATCCGGAGTGATGCGATGGCCGGTCGCACGCTTCTTTTGTTCTCGGCCGTGTGCCTGCTGGCGGCGGGCTTGAACGGCGCAGCCGCTCAGGGGCTGTTGGGCGCGCCGCCGGCAAAAGCTCCGGCCGGGACCGCGCCCGATGACAGCGTGACGCCGCCGGCAACTCCGCCTGGCGGCGCCGCGGAGCCGCCGACGCCACCCGTCGCATTGCCGCCGAGCGAGCCTGCCGCTCCAATCCAGCCGGGGTCGCCGACAGCGGTGGTGCGGCCGTTCTACGATCAGGTCGGCCTGGAGGTCGATCCGGCTCAGCGCGGCCGTTTCATCGATCCGGCGAAAACCGTGCTCGACAAGAGCGATGCCTTGCGCAAATCCGGGCAGGGCGAGTGCCTGGACCCCAACATGGCGCTCGACAATGCGGACTACGACAAGGCCGAGATCGACAAGAGCCTGAAGACGCTCGAAGCGATCAATGACGACCAGGCCAAGGTGATCGTCGCCTTCGTCGTCGCCGGTAACCCGCACCGCCTCGAGTGGAAGTTCAAGAAGGTCGACGGCGAATGGAAGATAGCGGACCTTTTGTCGGTGACCGGCGAATGGGCGCTCAGCCAGTACCAGTGCGAATGATGGCCGAATTAGCCGCGCCCGCGATAGGGGGCGACGCCGGTATCCGGCAGCCAGGCGCCTTCGGGCGGAGCGCCGGTCTGCCAGAACACATCGATTGGAATGCCGCCGCGCGGAAACCAATAGCCGCCTATGCGCAACCAGAGCGGCTTGGTCGCGGCCACGATGCGACGTCCGATCGTCACCGTGCAGTCTTCATGGAAGGCGCCATGGTTGCGAAACGAAGTCATGAACAGCTTGAGCGACTTCGATTCCACCAGGGCGGCATCGGGTGCGTAGTCGATGACGATATGGGCGAAATCCGGCTGTCCGGTCACCGGGCAGAGCGAGGTGAATTCCGGGCAGGTAAAGCGCACGATCGCCGGTGGTCCGTCGCCGCGCGAAAACGGCACGGTTTCCAGGACCGCGGCTTCGGGGCTCTGTGGCGTCTCGACGTGCGTGCCGAGCTGGGTGAGATTTTTGGTATCGATCATATGCGGTTTCCCTTGGATTTGCCGCTCATTAGCACAAATTAAAACGGCAGGAAGACGATGACCAGCAACGACCCGCTTCTCCAACCCTACCAGCTCAAGCATTTGACGCTGAAGAACCGGGTGATGTCGACCAGCCACGAGCCGGCTTACTCGGAGGACGGCATGCCGAAGGAGCGCTACCGGCTCTACCATGCCGAAAAGGCCAAGGGCGGCATGGCGCTGACCATGACCGCCGGCTCGGCGATCGTTTCGCGCGACAGCCCGGCTGCCTTCGGCAATCTGCACGTCTATGACGACCGCATCGTGCCGTGGTTGGCCGAACTCACCGATGCCTGCCATGAGCATGACTGCAAGGTGATGATCCAGATCACCCATCTTGGCCGCCGCACGGGTTGGAACAAGGCCGACTGGCTGCCGGTGCTCTCGGCTTCGCCGGTGCGCGAGCCGGCGCATCGCGCTTTCCCCAAGACCATCGAGGACTGGGACATCGAGCGCATCGTCGCCGACTATGCGTCGGCCGCCCAGCGCTGCCAGGCGGCCGGGCTCGACGGCATCGAGTTCGAATCCTACGGCCATCTGATGGACGGCTTCTGGTCGCCTGCCACCAATCATCGCGATGACGAGTATGGCGGTTCGCTCGACAACCGCCTGCGCTTCACCAACATGGTGCTCGATGCGGTGCGAGCGGCGGTCGGCGAGAAATTCGTCGTCGGCATCCGCATGGTCGCCGACGAGGATTTCGACAAAGGCCTGTCGAAGGAGGAGGGCGTCGAGATCGCCAGGCGGCTGGCCGGCTCCGGCAAGCTCGATTTCCTCAACATCATCCGGGGCTCGATCGAGACCGACGCGGCGCTCACCAAGGTCATTCCGGTGACCGGCATGCGGTCTTCGCCGCATCTCGATTTCGCCGGCGAGGTGAGGGCGGCGACGAAATTCCCGACCTTCCACGCGGCGCGCATTTCCGATGTCGCCACCGCGCGCCATGCGATCGCCACCGGCAAGCTCGACATGGTCGGCATGACACGCGCCCATATCGCGGATCCGCACATCATCAAGAAGGTGATGGAGGGCCGCGAGCACGAGATACGTCCCTGTGTCGGCGCTACCTATTGTCTCGACCGCATCTATGAAGGCGGCGAGGCGCTATGCGTTCACAATGCGGCGACCGGCCGCGAGGCGGATATCCCGCACGTCATTGTCAAGACGGAAGGGCCCAAGCGGAAAGTGGTGGTCGTCGGCGCCGGCGCTGGTGGGCTGGAGGCGGCGCGCGTCGCAGCCGAGCGCGGTCATCAAGTCACGATCCTCGAGGCATCATCACAAGCTGGCGGCCAGCTGCGTCTGGCGACCCAGAACCCGCGCCGCAAGGAATTGATCGGCATCATCGACTGGCGGCTGGCCGAACTCGACCGGCTCGGCGTCGAGATCCGCTATGACACCTGGGCGGAACAGGACGATGTTCTGGCGCTGGCGCCCGACGTCGTGGTGATCGCCACCGGGGGCCTGCCGCAGAACCCGCCGCTGGCCTCCGGCGACAATCTCGTCACCTCGAGCTGGGACATCATGGCCGGCAGCGTCAAGTCGGCCGAAAATGTGCTGCTCTACGACGACAATGGCGGCCATCAGGGCATGGGCGCGGCCGAACTGATTGCCAACAGCGGCTCGAAGCTGGAACTGGTTTCGCCGGAACGCTTCTTCGCCCCCGAAATGGGCGGCATGAACCACGTACCCTATGTCAGGGCCTTCCAGGAAAAGGGCGTCACCGTCACCATCAATACCCGCCTGCGCTCGGTGCGGCGCGAAGGCAATCAACTGATCGCGGAACTCGCTTCGGATTTCGCCGATGGCTGGCGCGGAGAGCGCAGGGTCGACCAGGTGGTGGTCGAGCACGGCACGGCGCCGCTCGACGATCTGTACCTTTCGCTGAAACCGCTGTCGAAGAACGGTGGTGCGGTCGACTATGAGCGGCTGGTCAACGGCGGCGCCATTTTTCCCAAGCGCAACGCGGATGGCGGCTTCGTGCTCTTGCGCATCGGCGACGCGGTTGCCTCGCGCAACATCCACGCCGCAATCTATGACGGGATCAGGTTCGGGATCAGGATTTGATCACGATCGGGTGGCGCGCAACGGCCTTTGCAAGGAGAGCCACCTGCCGCTCTGGTCCGTTGCGCGCCGCGCATGATCGGCTTTCACCGGCCGTGCGATTCTAAAACATCTTGGCGGTCGCCATGCAAAGCACTGTGATGACCAGCAGCCCGCCGGCAATGCGTTCGCCCCTGGTCATTTTCGCGCGCAGCGCCGTTTGGGTCGCGGCATCGGCGCCGGCAAGCTGCCTGCTGGCGGAGCCCACAAGCGCGCCTTGCACGCCGGCGGCGATCAGCGCCGTCAAAATGCCGAGCGCCAGTACCTTTTCCATCGAGCCAAAAGCACCCTCATGAAAGAAATACCAGAGCAGCAAACCGGTCAGGAAAGCCAAACCGGCCGCGCCCATTTGCGGCCGGAAGAACCGCTCTGCCCGGATGTCCGGATCTCGGCCAACCGCGATGGTCGTGCCGGCCCAGAAGACGCCGGCCATGACGTGCAGGCCGATGACGGCGATATAAACATATTGCATGACCGCATTCCTCTCATTCGCCCACCGCCTAGGCGCCGCAACCATGCTGCGATGCCATCAATAAAGCAAAATTAGATATCTAACGGTTAGATGTCAACCATGAAGCCAAGTTTCACATTCCCACTGCTTGCTCTACTGTCAGATCATGACACCATTTGACCGCCCGCCGGTCGGCATGAATCTCGGCCGAACCGCCAAGCTTGTCGCCCAGGCCTTCGACGCTGCCTTGGTTGAAGCAGGCGGCACATTGCCGGTCTGGCTCACGCTGCTGTCTGTCAAGTCGAGCGAGCTTGCCAATCAGCGCGAACTCGCCGGCATGATCGGCATCCAGGGCGCGACGCTGACCCATCATCTCAACGCGATGGAAGCGCAGGGCCTGCTGACGCGGCGGCGCGATCCCGTCAACCGCCGCGTTCACCTGGTCGAATTGACGGAGAGGGGAGAAGCGCTGTTCGAGACGTTGCGGCAAGCGGCACTCGTCTTCGACAAGCGGCTTCGCAAAGGGCTGCCAGACGAGCGTCTGGCGGAATTTGCGCAGGTGCTTGCGGCGTTGCGGAAGAACGTAGAGAGCTAGGAATGCCGGCCTGTTGGACGCACTGGCCTCGGCATGCATACCGACCATGAACAGCGTTGCCGGAACCTGCGCGGCCTCCAAGACGTCGAGGATGTTGCTTGTACCGTTCAGCGGACCGTCGTCGAAGGTGAGATAGATGGTGCGATCCGCGCCATGGGCAGGCAACGCCGACATCAACATGGCTGCCAGGGCAAGCCGAAAGAATGTTATGGGGCCGCTATCCCCTCGCGATCAGGACAGGCCGCCATTTCCGCGGCTGCTTGTCAAGGCTGGCCGGGTTACGCCAAGCTTCCCTGCAATACCGTCAGCCTGGCTTTCTTCGGCATGCGGGCGGTCAGCCATTCGAGCGCCTTGTCATGCGGCATCGGGAAGGCGATGGAATAGCCCTGCACCTGGTCGCAGCCGATCGCCATCAGCGAGTCGAGCTCGGCCTCGGTTTCGGCACCCTCGGCGACGATGGAGATGCCCAGCCCCCGGGCAAGTTCAGTGATGGCGCGCACGATCTTGGAGTTGTCGCCATTCTCGTGGATGTTTTGCACGAAGCGACGGTCGATCTTGAGCCTGTCGATCTCGTTGGGATTGACGTGGCTGAGCGAAGCATAGCCGGTGCCGAAATCATCGAGTTCCAGATGCACGCCGGCCGCCCTGATATGACGCAGCTTCGCCGCGATGCCAGTCTTCTCGTCGTCCAGAATGACGGATTCGACGATTTCCAGCGACAGTTTCTGCGGCGGCAGTCCGGCTTTCTCCAGCGTATCGAACAAAAACGCATCGAAATCATGCTCGCGCAACTCGGTACCCGAGACATTGACCGCAAGCCGGCCGAAGGCAATCCCGGCACGGTTCCACTCGGCGGCCTCGTTGATCGCCTTGCTGATCACGATGCGGCCGATCTCCGGCATGAAGCCGCATTTCTCGGCGACCGGGATGAATTCGCCCGGCGAGATCATGCCGCGCTCGGGATGATTCCAGCGCACGAGCGCTTCGATGCCGCTGATGGTGCCGTCGGTCAGCGAGACCTGCGGCTGGAAATAGACCTGGAACGCCTTTTCGGAAATGGCGACCTTGATGTCATGTTCGAGCTGCTTGCGGTAGTCGAGTTCGCGGCGCAGTTCCTCCGAGAAGAACGAGAAGTTGCCGCCCCCCATTTTCTTGGCGGAGTAGAGCGCCAGATCGGCATGGACGAGCAGGTCCTGCGCGTTGTCGGCATCGATCGGATAGACCGCGATGCCGCCGCTGGCGCCCGGAAGAATGGTGGTGCCCTGGAACATGATCGGCTCATTGATATGCACCAGGATGCGCCGTGCCAGCATGTTGATGTCCTCGGTGCTGCCGGCTCCGTTGAGGATCATCACGAATTCGTCGCCGCCGAGCCGCGCGCACAGATCCGACGCGCGGCAGGAATCGCGCATGCGCTGTGCCGTCACGACCAGGACATAGTCGCCGGCGGCGTGGCCCAGCGTATCGTTGATCTGCTTGAAGCGATCGAGGTCGAGCTGGACTACGGCCAGGCGCTCGCGCCGGCGATGCGCGCCCTTGATCAGCGTCTCGAAATGGTCGGTGAGGAAGGTGCGGTTGTGCAGGCCGGTCAGGCCGTCATGCACCGCGATGAAGGCCATCGAATTGCGCGCGTCGACCAACTCACGCGTCTTGCGCAGGATCGCGTTGGACATCGGCCTGAAGATGAACAGCGCCACCAGCAGGATGACGCCGAGTGTGGCGTAGAACAGCGTGCGGTGGAGGGAGAGCAGCTTTTCGGAGCGCTCGTCGGCATCGGCGCTGATGCGCTGGCCGAGCGCGGCATAGCCCGACAGCGTGGCATTGGCGACCGAGGCATCGAGATTGACGCGTTCGGCGCCGCCCTTGTAGCCGCCATTGTCGCCAAGATTGAGCTGCGATTCCAGTGCGGAGACCAGCCGGTCGCCATTGGCGATCAGGCCAACCGAGAAATAGTCCAGATGAAAGGGCTTGGCGAAAAGCACGCTCTGGATCGACTTCGCATCGAGCTTGGCCGGCGATTGCGGATCCGCGCCCGTCTGCTTGAGCAGCAGATCGTAGTTCGTCTCGAACTCCGCCGTGGCCTGCTTCAGCGCGCTGACCAGCGCCGGCTGCTTGTCGCGCGAGGCGGCGCCCGTTGCGTTGGCCAGGAAGACGATGCGCTGCGACAGCGTCTTCTGCGTACCGACGATGTCGAGCAAGGTGTTGTTGTGCTGCTGCGTGGCCATCGTCTGCTGCAGCAGGACGAAGGAGGCCGCGACCATGGCGGCAATGATCAGCAGCGCCAGCCAGTAGCCAGCCTTGATCAGCAGTATGAGCTTGCCTGAAACGGTTTGCACCGGCTGCTGAGACATGTTCGGGGGCGGTCCTCTCGCCAACGGATTTATTCGAGCACCATTGAACTGCAAATGTTAACAGGACTGGAAATCGACGGCCGGCCGGCGCGGACGAGAGGCGGAAAGATCACGAAATGGTTATCGGGTTCTTTCGCGGCCGGCCCGCATTTGAGCATTCGTCGGCCCATGCATTTCCGGGTGGCCACCTGGGCAATGTCGGAACGTCCCAGCTGATGCTGCCCGGCCACCTGATCCGGTCGCTTTTGCGATGGATTTTTTGTGCGGGCGGGACGACAGTCTGCCGAAGTCAAACGGGGCCCGATCATGACCGCAGCATTTCTCTCCCATATCGACAGCGAGCTTGCCGGGTTGAAATCCGCCGGGCTCTACAAGTCCGAGCGGGTGATTTCCTCGATGCAGTCGGCTGAGATCGAGGTCGGCGGCGAGAAAGTGCTGAACTTCTGCGCCAACAACTATCTCGGCCTTGCCGACAGCGCGGAACTGCGCGCGGCGGCCACGCAGGCGCTCGACCGCTACGGCTACGGCATGGCCTCGGTGCGCTTCATCTGCGGGACGCAGGAAGAACACAAGCAGCTCGAGACGACGATTTCATCGTTCCTCGGCTTGGAGGACACCATCCTCTACGGCTCCTGCTTCGACGCCAATGGCGGCCTGTTCGAGACGCTGCTTGGCGAGGAAGACGCAATCATCTCGGATGCGCTGAACCACGCCTCGATCATCGACGGCGTCCGGCTGTCAAAGGCCAAACGCTTTCGCTACGCCAACAACGACATGGCCGATCTCGAGGCACGCCTGAAGGAAGCCAAGGATTGCCGCTTCCGGCTGATCGCCACCGACGGCGTGTTTTCCATGGACGGCATCATCACCAATCTCTCAGGCGTCTGCGACCTGGCCGAGAAATACGACGCCATGGTCATGGTGGATGACAGCCATGCGGTCGGCTTCGTCGGCGGCAATGGGCGCGGTTCGCCCGAGCATTGCGGTGTCGAGGGCAGGGTTGACATCATCACCGGCACGCTCGGCAAGGCGCTCGGCGGCGCTTCCGGCGGCTACACCTCGGGCAAGAAGCAGGTGGTCGACTGGCTGCGCCAGCGCTCGCGGCCTTATCTCTTCTCCAACACGCTGATGCCGGCGATCGCCGGCGCCTCGATCAAGGTGTTCGAGCTGATCCGCAATGGCGACGGATTGCGCGAGCGCCTATATGCCAATGCGGCGCGGTTCAGGTCCCAGATGGGCAAGCTTGGCTTCACGCTGGCCGGGGCCGACCATCCGATTATCCCGGTGATGCTGGGCGATGCCACATTGGCGCAGGAGATGGCGGCGCGCATGCTGAAGCGTGGTATCTACGTCATTGGATTCTCATTCCCTGTGGTGCCGAAGGGCCAAGCCCGCATCCGCACCCAGATGTCGGCGGCGCACTCCAGCGCCGACATCGACCGGGCCGTGGAAGCGTTCGGAGCGGTCGGCAGGGAATTGGGCGTGATTTCCTGAAGGGCCGGTAGCGAAAAGCGATTCCGGATCAAGAGATTCAAGGGACAAGAGAATGTCGAACATGATGAAGGCACTGGTGAAGGCCAAGGCCGAACCGGGCATCTGGATGGAAGAGGTTCCGGTGCCGGAGATCGGCCCCAACGATGTGCTGATCAAGATCAAGAAGACCGCAATCTGCGGCACCGACGTCCACATCTACAACTGGGACCAGTGGGCGCAAAAGACGGTTCCTGTGCCGATGGTGACCGGCCACGAATTCGTCGGCACGGTCGCCGACTTTGGTGCCGCGGTCACCGAATACAAGGTCGGCCAGCGGGTGTCGGGCGAGGGACACATCGTCTGCGGCCATTGCCGCAACTGCCGCGCGGGCAGGGGACATCTGTGCCGTAACACGCTCGGCGTCGGCGTCAACCGTCCCGGCGCCTTCGGCGAGTACCTGGCCATTCCCCAGCACAATGTGGTGCCGATCCCCGACGACGTGCCGGACGAGATTGCCGCGATCTTCGATCCCCTGGGCAATGCGGTCCACACGGCGTTGTCCTTCGATCTGGTCGGCGAGGATGTGCTGGTCACCGGCGCCGGACCGATCGGCATCATGGGCGCGCTGGTGGCGCAGTGCGTCGGCGCACGCAAGGTTGTCATCACCGACATCAACCCGGTGCGCCTGGCGCTGGCGAAGAAACTCGGCGTCCAGCATGTCGTCGACGCTTCGCAGGAGAAGCTGCGCGACGTCATGCCGGCACTCGGCATGACAGAAGGTTTCGATGTCGGATTGGAGATGTCGGGCGCCGCTCCTGCCTTCCGCGACATGATCGACACCATGAACAATGGCGGCAAGATCGCCATCCTCGGCATCGCCCCGACTGGTTTCGAGATCGACTGGAACAAGGTCATCTTCAAGATGCTGCACTTGAAGGGCATCTACGGCCGCGAGATGTTCGAGACCTGGTACAAGATGATCGCCCTGGTGCAGGGCCCGCTCGACGTCTCCGCGCTCATCACGCACCGCATCGGCATCGACGATTTCCAGGCCGGCTTCGATGCGATGCGCAGCGGCAGTTCCGGCAAGGTGGTGATGGACTGGTAACGGCGCGCATAGCGCCATCCGGTCTGCGCGAGGCGCCCCCTCTGTCCTGCCGGACATCTCCCCTCAAGGGGGAGATCAAATAACGGGATAGCTTTGCGCCAGGACGGAGGGGCGCGCTGTCCCGCCAGCCTATCCCCATTCTTTCAGCGCTACTTCTCTTCCAACGTCCTCTCAAGCGCCGCCACCCCACGCACAATCGCCGCACGTTCGTCCACGCCAAGTTTCGCCAGCAGTTCCCGCTCGAAACTCTGCGCCAGCGGCACCATCTCGCGATAGGCTGCAAGCCCGGCGTTGGTAAGCGTCAAGTGCTCGACGCGGCGGTCGTTCTCGTCAGGTGTTCGTACCAGCCAGCGCCGCCGTTCTAACTCGGCCACGGCGCGCGAGACCTTAGTCTTGTGCATGGCCGACTGCTCGCCAAGTTCCGTCGCGGTCATCGTGCCGCGCTGTCCCAATCCCGACAACGTGCGCCATTCGGGCCGGGTCAGGCCATGGCGGTCCTTATAGACCTTCGAGAATTCGCGGCTGACCGCATCTGCAAGGCGGTAGAGCCGGTAGGGCAGAAAGCTTTCGAGTTCGAGAATGTCCATTGTCCGCATCCGGGAAAAACGGAAGATTGATAGTTACATTTTCGATGGTTACAAATGAAACCAATTTGGTCAATCCGGGAGGAAGCAATGGCCTTTTCCTATATGCCGGGTTTCGGCAACGACTTCGAAACCGAAACCTTGCCCGGCTCGCTGCCGCAGGGACGCAACTCGCCGCAGCGGCCGGCCTACGGCCTCTATGCCGAGCAGCTTTCAGGCTCGCCCTTCACCGCGCCGCGCGGCACCAATGAGCGCTCCTGGCTCTATCGCATCCGGCCGAGCGTCAAGCACACGGGCAGGTTCAAGGCGGCGAGTTATCCCCTGTGGAAGAGCGCCCCCAATGTCGGCGACCACGAGCTGGCGCTTGGCCAGTACCGCTGGAATCCGGTGCCGATGCCCAAAGAGCCGACCGACTTCATCAAGGGTATGCGCACCATCACCACCGCCGGCGACGTGCTTGGCCAGACCGGCATGGCTGCCCATGTCTATGTCGCCAACCGCTCGATGACCGACGATCATTTCTTCAACGCCGACGGCGAGCTGCTGATCGTGCCGCAGGTGGGCAGCTTGCGCTTCATCACCGAGATGGGCGTCATCGAGCTTCGGCCCGGTGAAATCGCCGTGCTGCCGCGCGGCCTCGTCTTCAAGGTCGAACTGGTCGACGCCGAAGTGCGCGGCTATGTCTGCGAGAATTACGGCGCCAAGCTGACGCTGCCTGACCGCGGCCCGATCGGCGCCAATTGCCTGGCCAACCCGCGCGACTTCAAGACGCCTTGCGCCTGGTTCGAGGAGAAGGAGACGCCGTGCCGGCTGATCGTGAAATGGTGCGGCAATTTCCACGTCACCGAGATCGGCCATTCGCCGCTCGACGTCGTTGCCTGGCACGGCAACTACGCGCCCTATAAATATGATCTGGCGACCTTTTCGCCGGTCGGCGCGCTGCTGTTCGATCACCCCGATCCGTCGATTTTCACCGTGCTGACTGCGCCGAGCGGCGAGGAAGGCACCGCCAACATTGACTTCGTCATCTTCCCGCCGCGCTGGCTGGTGGCGGAAGATACGTTCCGGCCGCCCTGGTACCATCGCAACATCATGAGCGAGTTCATGGGCCTGATCCACGGCCAGTACGACGCCAAGGAGGAGGGTTTCGTGCCCGGCGGCATCAGCCTGCACAATCTGATGCTGGCCCATGGCCCGGATGCGCCTGGCTTCGAAAAGGCCTCGCGCGCGGACCTGAAACCGGTCAAGCTCGACAACACCATGGCCTTCATGTTCGAGACCCGCTTTCCGCAGATGCTGACCCGCTACGGCGCCGAACTCGAAACCCGGCAGGACAACTACATCGATTGCTGGGCCGACCTGAAGAAGCGGTTCAATGGCACGCCCGAGGGCGACTGGTCTTGAGCGGCAAGCCAATGCCGGACCGGCTGGTGCTGCTCGGGTCGAAAGGCGGTCCGGCACTGCGGCCGGGCGGGCCTTGGCCGAGTTCGTCGCTGCTCGAGATCGGTGGGCGAGCCATCGTCGTCGATTGCGGGCTTGGCGTGACGCGCGGTCTGGTCGATGCCGGTGTCAGCCTGAAGGCACTCGACCTGATCTTCATCACGCATCTGCATTCCGACCACGTGCTGGAACTCGGGCCGCTGATCCACACTGCATGGACGGCTGGCTTGGCGACGCCGGTCACCGTGTTCGGGCCGCCTGGGCTTGGCCACTACTGGCGGCGCTTTTGTCAGGCGATGGAATTCGACATCGAGATCCGCATCGCCGACGAGGGCCGCCCCGATATTCGCGAGTTGGTCTCTATCGACGAATTCGGCCAAGGGCATGTGGTCGAGCAGCGCGGACTGAAGGTGACGGCGCTGCGCGTCGACCATCCGCCTGTGACCGATTGCTTCGCCTTGCGCTTCGAGCATGGGGGAAACAGCGTGGTGTTCTCGGCCGATACTGCTTTCTTTCCGCCGCTGGCCGATTTTGCCGATGGCGCTGCTATCCTCGTCCATGAAGCCATGCTGGAAGAAGGCATCGAGCGGCTGGTTGCCAGAACCGGCAATGGCGCGCGGCTCAGGGAACATCTGCTCGCCAGTCACAGCTTTGCCGAGGAGGCAGGCCGTATCGCCAGCGATGCCGGCGTCACAAGATTGGTGCTCAATCACCTCATTCCAGCCGACGATACCGAGATCGGCGAGGTCGACTGGATAGCCGCTGTCAGGAAAACATGGGCTGGCGACTTGACGATCGCTCGCGACGGCCTTGTTGTGGAGTTAAGCGGCGCCAAGGCCGCATCAGGAGAGGGAACCGCATGAAGCTTGCCACGCTGAAGGACGGAACACGCGACGGAAAACTCGTCGTCGTTTCGCGCGACCTGACGCAATACACGGACGCCTCGTTCCTGGCGCGGACGCTGCAGGCCGCACTCGACGACTGGCGCAGGATCTCGCCGCATCTCGCGACCATAGCGGAATCGCTGGAGAACAATGCGATGCCGGCGGCCCGTTTTCACGAGCATGACGCGCATTCGCCGCTGCCGCGCGCCTATCAATGGGCCGACGGCTCGGCCTATGTGAACCATGTCGAACTGGTGCGGAAGGCGCGCGGCGTCGAGATGCCGGCAAGCTTCTGGACCGACCCGCTGATCTACCAGGGTGGCTCGGATTCCTTCGTTGCCCCGCGCGATCCGATCCGTCTAGCGGACGAGGCCTTCGGCATCGACATGGAAGCCGAGATCGCCGTCATCGTCGACGATGTGCCGATGGGCGCCAGCCTCGAGGAAGCGCGCGCCGCGATCCGGCTGGTCATGCTGGTCAACGATGTCACGCTGCGCGCGCTGACCGGGCCGGAACTGGCCAAGGGATTCGGCTTCTTCCAGTCGAAACCGTCCTCCGCCTTCTCTCCGGTCGCGGTGACGCCGGATGAGCTGGGCGATGCCTGGGACGGCGGCAAGGTCAATCTGCCGCTGCTTGCCGACATCAACGGCAAGCCGTTCGGCCGCGCCGATGCCGGTGTCGACATGACCTTCGATTTTCCGGCCCTGATTGCTCACGCTGCCCGCACAAGGCCGCTGGTGTCAGGCACCATCATCGGCTCGGGTACGGTGTCCAACAAACTCGACGGCGGCCCGGGCAAGCCGGTCTCTGCGGGCGGAGCCGGTTATTCCTGCATCGCCGAACTGCGCATGATCGAGACCATTGTGTCAGGCGAGCCCAAGACACCTTTCCTGCGCTTCGGCGACACCGTGCGCATCGAGATGAAGGACAGATCAGGGCATTCGATCTTCGGCGCCATCGAGCAGAAGGTCGAGAAATACCAGCGGTAGGCACAATGAGAGGTTTGAGTGATGGACCTGCTGGATCATCTGCGTCGCATGGCGAAGAACAATCTCTGGTCGAACGACCGGCTCTATCGCGCCGTGCTTGCGCTGAAGCCCGGTGAATTCGAGGCCGAGCGCACCAACTTTTTCCCGTCGATCAAGGCAACGCTCAACCATGTCCTCGCGGTCGATCATCTCTATCTCGATTTTCTCGAAGACGGCGGCCTCGGTGCGGCTGCCTACGATGACTTCGTGCCTTTCGATGCCGCGCCGGAGCTTTACCTGGCTCAGCTTGCGGCCGACCGGCGGCTGATCGCCTTCTGCGATGGCCTGTCGAAGGCCGATCTCGATCGCAGCGTCGTCACCGACCGGCGCGAGGACGGCATGATCCCGGAAAAGACCGGCGATATCCTGGCGCACGTCTTCCTGCACGACATCCACCATCGGGGCCAGGTGCATGCCATGCTCGCGGGTACCTCCGTAGCGCCGCCGCAGCTCGACGAGTTCCTGCTCGATTATGACGTTAAGTTGAGAACAGCGGAGGTCGAACGGCTGGGATTATGAAACGTCATGCCAGCGCGACGTCATAGAGAGCAAATTGCTTGTCCGCTGTCAGGATGGTGAGATTTTCGACCTGCGCTTGGGCGATCAGCAGCCGGTCGAACGGATCGCCATGGTGGCGGGGAAGGCGGCCGACAACATGCGCATGCTGAAACGTGATGGTCAGCGGCTGGAATTGCATTCTCGGGAGTAACGCCGGCAGGTCGTCCGGAACGTCGAGTTTGCCGATCGATCGCTTGATCGCGATTTCCCAAACGCTTGCCGCGCTGGCGTAAACGGTCGCGTCCGATGCAAGGACAGCCCGGTGCTCCTCGCTGAGTCGAGGGTCGTCCTTAATAGACCAAAGGATAATTTGCGTATCGGCAAGAAAGGAGCCGGCAGTCATTTGACGTATTCGTCCCATTCGGGACCGAGTTCGTCAAAATCGTCCGCTATCCAAATCTTGCCCTTTAAGGCGCCAATACGGGGCAGGAGATTTTCGCCGAGCGGTGGCACCAGCCGAGCCGCGATCTTGCCGTGACGTGTAAGCACGATCTCTTCGCCAGCTTCCGCACGGCTGATCAGTTCCGACAGTTTTGCCTTGGCTTCTGCAATGGACACATTCATGGGCTCGACCTCTTATGACCAAAATTTAGGTCATAATTAGTCGAGCCGCAAGCGGAGCCGGAGAAACTACTCTGCCGCCTGAACCTTGATCACACCGCGCTTGATCTGGTCCTGCTCGATCGATTCGAACAGCGCGCGGAAATTGCCCTCGCCAAAGCCTTCGTCGCCCTTGCGCTGGATGAACTCGAAGAAGATCGGCCCGATCACGGTCTTCGAAAAGATCTGCAAAAGAATCTTGGTCATGCCGCCGTCGACCACACCTTCGCCGTCGATCAGGATGCCATGCTTCTTCATCCGCTCGATCGGCTCGTCATGGCCGTTCACGCGGTCATACGACATGTCATAGTAGGTCTCGGGCGGGCCGGGCATGAATTTCAGCCCGTTCTCCGCGAGCTTGTCAGTGGCGGCGTAGATCTCGTCGGTTCCCACCGCGATGTGCTGGATACCTTCGCCATTGTACTTCTTCAGATATTCGGCGATCTGGCTGGTTTCATCCTTGGACTCGTTGAGCGGAATGCGGATCTTGCCGCAGGGCGAGGTGATCGCCCGGCTGACCAGGCCCGTGATCTTGCCGTCGATGTCGAAGAAATGAATCTGCTTGAAACCGAACAAATTGCGGTAGAAATCCCACCATTTGTCCATCTGGCCGCGATAGACGTTGTGGGTCAGGTGGTCGAGGAAATAGAAGCCGACGCCTTGCGGTTTGGGGTCGCGTTCGCCGAGCCACTCGAATTCGGCGTCGTAGGCCGAGCCCTTCTTACCATAGCTGTCGATAAAATAGAGCAGGGAGCCGCCGATGCCGACGATAGCAGGCACGTCGAGCGCCTTGTCGTCGCCTTCGTAAGGCGTGGCGCCCTTCGAGACGGCATGCTCGAAAGCATGCTTGGCATCAACCACCCGCCAGGCCATCGAGGCTGCACAGGGGCCGTGCTTGTCGACGAATTTCATCGCATGCGAGCCGGGCTCGGCATTGACGACATAGTTGATGTCGCCCTGGCGCCAGACGGTGATGTCCTTGGTGCGATGCCTGGCTACCGCGACATAACCCATGCGGGTGAACAGCTCGGCCAGCTTCTGCGGCTCCGGATGCGCGAATTCGACGAACTCGAAACCGTCGGTGCCGGCGGGGTTGTCTTTGCTGATCGTGGCGGGCGGGGCGTCGTGCGGGAAAGGACCCATGATATCCTCCGGAAGCTGCTCGGCCTGAAAAGACCGTCTGAAACCATAATAGCGCGGAGCCGGCGCACGGTGCTTGCATTCAAACGCTTGAAATGGTGATCTCATGCGCGAATCGTGCATGATGAAGGCCAAAGCCATGGATGACGCGCGCATTGATCGGTTCGACCGCAAGATAATGGCGCTTTTACAAGGCGACGCGCGGCTCACCAACAACGATCTCTCCGAGCGGGTGAACCTCTCTGCCTCGCAATGCTCGCGCCGCCGCCAACGGTTGGAGGAGGACGGCTACATCAAGGGCTATCGAGCGGTGCTCGACCGCGACAAGCTCGGTTTCTCGCTGGTCAACGTCATCTCGGTGACACTGGCCACCCACAATCGCGACAATGCGCGCCGCTTCGGCGAATTGGTGGCACGGCTGCCCGAGGTGCAGGAGGCTCACGCACTGACCGGCGAGATGGATTACATCCTGAAGGTCGTAACGCCAGACCTCAAATCACTGTCGGAATTCGTCAACGGCGTGCTCCTGCCGCACGAATCCGTGCAGCATGTGAAGACTGCGATCGTGCTGGAGACGCTGAAGGAGACCGGCGCGCTGCCGATTTAACCCTTCGACTGCTGGATCAGCCCGTACAGATTGGTACAGCGGGCGCCGGAGCGGCAATAGGCGAACACCGGGCCGTCGAGCTCGTCGAGGGCCTCGGCCTGGTCGTCGACATTCTCTCGCGTGATCTGGCCGCTGATCACCGGAATGTAGCGAAAGGCGAGGCCGGCGGCCTCGACCGCGGCCTTGAGCGTGTCCGCGGAAGGCTGTCCCGGCTGCTCGTCGTCAGGCCGGTTGCAGATCACGCTCTTGAAGCCGGCTTCCTTGATGGCGGCAACGTCCTCGGGCTGGATCTGGCCCGAGACCGAATAGTCTTCGCTGATCTGGCGGTATTCCATGGCTCGTATCCTCGCGATCTCTTTGACGGCAGTCTTGCCACTCCGGGAGGGGGGCGGCAATCCGCATCGAAGGAATTCTCTGCCAAATAGACATCGCGCGCCAGAAAATCCAACCGGGCCGATACGGCCCGGCTGGCCGCAGATCAAACTCAGCTGCCGAGAATGGCGCCTTTGATCTGGCGGATGTTGTTGTGCATCATGTCGATATAGGTCGAGCCGGGGCCGTCGGGCTGCGACAGCGCGTCCGAGTAAAGCGTGCCGCCGACCTTGATGCCGGTCTCGCTGGCAATCTGCTCGATCAGGCGAGTGTTGGTGATGTTCTCGACGAAAATGGCCGCAGCCTTGTCCTGCTTGACCTGCTCGACCAACTTGGCGACATCGGCGGCCGATGGCTCGGAATCGGTCGAGATACCTTGCGGGGCGAGGAAAGTCAGGCCGTATTCGTGCTCGAAATAGCCGAAGGCGTCATGCGAGGTGATGACGACGCGCTTTGCCTCGGGGATCGACTGGATCGCCGCCTTCACTTCGCCTTCCAGCGCGTCGAGCTTCTTGGTGTAGGCGGCGGCATTGGTCTGGTAGCTGACGCAGCCGTCGCTGTCGGCCGCACAGAAAGCTTCGGCGATATTCTTCACATAGATCCTGGCATTGGCGATCGACTGGAAGGCGTGCGGGTCGGTGACCGTCTTGCCGCCGCCGGTGCCGGCGCCTTCGGCCGCGTCGGCGTCGGTAAATTCAGGCTTGAAGTCGATCGGTGTCACACCCTTGGTCAGCGTGACGATCGCGGCCTTGGTGGCGCTGGCATCGACCAGCCGCTGCAGGAAACCTTCGAAATGCAGGCCGTTGACCAGCACGATGTCGGCCTTGGCCATGGCGACCGCGTCGGCAGGGCTTGGCTCATAGACATGAGCGTCGCCATCCGGCCCGACGATCGTGGTGATCGCGACGCGGTCGCCGCCGACGTTTTTGGCAAAGTCGGCAATGACCGTAAAGCTGGCGACCACTTTCAGCGGCGCCGCCAAGGCCGATGATGCGCCAAAGGCGGTTAATGTTATAACGCTCAATGTCAGGGCGGCGTGGATCGTTTTCAGCATAAGCGGGGTTCCTTCTAGGGGGTGAGGCGGATCAGGCCGTTCTGTGACGGTGATGGATGATGCGACCGCGCAGGATGCCGCGCGTGCCAAACAGGATCGAGGCGAAATAAACGACACCGGCCGACAGGATGATGGCCGGGCCGGAGGGCAACGACGCATGATAGGACAAGAGCAATCCGGCAATGCAGGAGGCAAAGCCGATCAGCACCGCCAGCACGCACATCGGCTCGACGCGTGCGGTCCAGAATCGCGCGGCTGCCGCCGGCAGCATCATCAATCCAACGGATAGCAAAGTGCCGAGCGCCTGGAAGCCGCCGACGAGATTGAGCACGACGAGGCCGAGGAAGATGAAATGCACCGGGCTGCCCGTGCGGCTGACCGAACGCAGGAACAGCGGGTCGAGGCATTCGGCGACCAGCGCCCGCCAGAAGATGGCCAGGCTGGCCAACGTCACCGCGACGATGCCGGCAATCAGCATCAATGCCTCGTTGTTGAGCGCCAGCACCGTGCCGAACAGCACATGCATGAGATCGACGCTGGAGCCGCGGATCGACACCATCAGCACGCCGATGGCGAGCGAAATCAGATAGAAGGCGGCCATCGAGGCGTCCTCGCGCTGGATGGTGAAGCGCGAGACAGCGCCAGCGCCGAGCGCGACGATGACGCCGGCGATCAGGCCGCCAATGGTCATAGGCAGGATTTCAAGGCCATAGAACAGGAAGCCGGCGGCCGCCCCTGGCAGGATGGCATGCGCCATGGCGTCACCCGACAGGCTCATGCGCCGCAGCATCAGGAAGACGCCGATGGGGCAGGCGCCGAGCGACAGCATCAGCGAGCCGAACAGCGCCCGCTGCATGAAGCCGAAATCGGCGAAGGGAGCAATGAAGAGACTGTAGAGCGCGTCCATCAGGCGGCCCTCGGTCCGGCGCCATGGTGATGGTCGTGATCATGGCCATGATGATCATGATCATGGCCATGAGCGTGCTCGTCAGGCTCGCACCAGGGGGCGTTCTCTTCCCAGGCTTCGTGGAAGCGGCGCGCGCGCAGCAGGTTCTCAGGCTTCAGCGTCTCCCGGGTATCGCCCCAGGCAACCGGCTGGCGGGCAAGCAGCAGTGTTTCGGGAAAATTCTGGCGCACCAGGTCCAGATCATGGACCACCACCATGATGGTGCGCTCTTCGCCATGCCAGCGCTTGATCAGGGCAATGAGGTCACCGACCGTCTTGGCGTCGACCGCGTTGAAGGGCTCGTCGAGCAGGATCAGGTCGGCATCCTGCAACAGCACGCGGGCAAACAGCGTGCGCTGCAGCTGGCCGCCCGACAGCGTGTCGATCGGCCGCTTCTCGAAGCCGCCGAGGCCGACGGCCATCAATGCTTGGCTGACGGCTTCGCGATCTTCCCTGGTATAGCGGCCGAGCATGCCGCGCTTCGGCCACAGGCCAAGCGAGACCAGATCGACGACGCGGGCGGGAAAGGAGCGATCGAGTTCCGACTGCTGCGGCAGATAAGCTGCCCGCACGCCCGACGCGCGGATGACCTCGCCGGCCATTGGCTTCAGCACGCCGACAATACCCTTCATCAGCGTCGATTTTCCGGAGCCGTTGGCCCCGACCACGGCCGTCAGCGAACCCTTGCGGATCGTGCCATCGAGGTGATGGATCGCGGGATGACTGTTGTAGCCCAGCGTCAGGTCACGGAAGGTTAGGCAGGTCTGGGTCATATCGTTCCGTTGGGAAGTCGAGCCTGGCCGCGATAGTGGCCGTTGGATATGTGATGTTATTACATTAGTCAACAGGCCAATCCGGTGGATTTGCGACCCGGCGGCTCAACTTGCCGTGAGTTTCTTCCGCGCTGGTCCAAGGAGATTTGGCGCCGGCGGCCTTGCCCGAAGCCCACGCCGACTCTAAACAAGCGCAACCCTCAAACGAAGGAACCTCGCAATGAGCATTCGTCGCATCGATGTTGGCCCGCGCATGAGCCAGATCGTCATACACGGCAACACCGTCTATCTGGCCGGCCAGGTCGGCGAGCCCGGCGGCAACGTCGCCGCGCAGACCCGCGACATCCTCGCGACCATCGACGAATTGCTGGCCAAGGCCGGCACCGACAAGACCAAGATCGTCCAGGCGATCATCTGGCTGGCCGACATGGGCACCTTCGCCGAGATGAATTCCGAATGGGACAAATGGGTGCCGCAGGGCCACACACCCGCTCGCGCCACCGGCGAGGCGAAGCTCGCCGGCCCCGAATATCTGGTCGAGATTATTATTACGGCTGCGCTGTAAAGCGGCTGTAGGTGCCGATCTTCCCCAAGCGGGAGATCGGCTTACCCCTGCGACGGCGTGAACCTTGCCACCAGCGTGTGGCTTTCCGCCGGATAGATGAAGCGCACGTGTGTAACCGGGTGCTCCGCGCTCCAGGTGCGGCGCTCCACGACCAGGCAAGGCGCGCCAGGATCGATATCGAGCACGTCGGCGATAGTCTCATCGGCGGCCACGGCGCGTATCCGATGTTCGGCCTCGCTCCACGGCACGCGGCCGATCAGCCATGGACCCGCCGCGATTTCCAGAAACTCTTCGTCCCCGGCTTCCGCGACCGCCGAAAGATTGATCAGACGTTGCTCGAGTGCGAATGGCCGTTCGCCGGCAAAATGAAGGCCTTCGACCGCCAGCACCGAACCCGCGGCGGACAATCCGAGCAACGCCCTGTCCTCCACGTTGCTGCGCCGCCTCAGGCGTTCCAGCCGTTCGTAGCGATAGGGCAGGCCGAGCGCCTCGACCTCGATCCTGATGTCGTGAAGCTCCAGCACCGCTGCCTGCGATTGCGGCTGGCGGACAAAACTGCCCGACCGGCGGCGGCGTTCAATCAGACCTGCCTTGGCCAACTGCGACAGAGCCTTGTTCACCGTCATGCGTGAGCATTTGTATTCGGCGGTCAGCTCATGTTCGAATGGGATACGGTGGCCGGGCGCCCAGGTGCCGGACAGGATCTTTTCGCGGATATCGGACAGGATGCGCTGATGCAGCGAGACGGTCTCGCTGTCGTCTATGTCCGTCCGTTCAGCCATGCTCATCTGCGTTAACCCTCGGAAAGCGCAGTCATCACGCTGCGAAACCGTGCGGCGATAGCCCCGCGCTTGGCGTGTCTGCCAGCGCTGACCTGTTTCTTGCCATGCACCCAGACGCAATCGACCTTGCTGCCATTGGCAAAGATCCAGGCATCGAGGATCGCGTCGCCGGTCTTGCCAGCCAGCGAGGGATTACCGACGTCGAGCGAGACGAGATCGGCGGATGCCCCAGTCGCGATTTGCGAGGCGCCGGCACCAAGGGCGACGCCACCGCCGTCAAGCGCTGCGTCGAACAGGGCGCGGCCTGTTGAGCCGCCGGCTACCGCAAGCACATTGCGGGCGCGGTGCGCGAGGCGCTGCGAATATTCGAGCTGGCGCAATTCGTCGGGCAGGCCGATCAGCACATTGGAATCGGAGCCGATGCCGAAGCGGCCGCCATGCTCCCTGAACAATGGCGCGGCAAAGGTGCCGTCGCCGAGATTGGCCTCCGTGATCGGGCAAAGGCCGGCAATGGCGCCGGTCTTCGCCATGCCGATGGTCTCGGCATCCGTCATATGGGTGGCGTGAATCAGGCACCAACGCTGGTCGACAGCGGCAGCCCCAAGCAGAAATTCGACCGGACGCGCGCCGGACCAGGCAAGGCAGTCCTCGACTTCCCTGACCTGTTCGGCGATGTGGATGTGGATCGGTCCGTTTGGCGCCATGGCGGTGACTTCGATCAGCTCTTCAGGCGTCGCGGCGCGCAGACTGTGCGGCGCGACGCCGACGACAGCTTGATTCAGCGCGCGAACCGATTCACGGCTTTTCTCCACAAGCCGGGCGAACTGATTCACATCGTTGATGAATCGGCGCTGGCCCTCATTCGGAGCTGCGCCGCCGAAAGAGGAGTGGGCGTAAAACACCGGCAGCAGCGTCAGGCCGATACCCGTTTCGCCAGCCGCGGCAGCGATGCGCTCGGCCATCTCGGCTGGGTTGGCATAGGGTTGTCCATCCCGATCATGGTGCAGATAATGAAATTCGCCGACGCGGGAAAAACCGGCCTCCAGCATTTCGACATAGAGCTGCGCCGCCACCGCCTCGACCTGGTCGGGAGTCATCGACAGCGCGAAGCGGTACATCACCTCGCGCCAGCTCCAGAAACTGTCGGCGGAGGGGCCTCGCAACTCGGCAAGGCCGGCCATGCCGCGCTGGAAGGCGTGGCTGTGCAGGTTGGGCATGCCTGGCAGCAGAATGGAATGGCGTTCATCACCGGGCAAGGCGGCGGCTTCAGGCTCCACGGCCGTAATGCGCCCATTGGCAAAAGTGATCCGCACATTGTTGTGCCAGCCGTTAGGAAGAAGCGCCTGTTCCGCAAAGATATCGGTCACTTTTCTCTCCGCTTTCCGGTCTCGTATGTGATGATGGCACTTGCAGTGCGTTTCAATATGTATATACATAATCGCCACCGATTGAAACGGAAAAGATGATGGCCGTAGAGAGCAGCAAAAACCACGCAGGGGGGCTTCGCCTGTGGCGCAATGCGCGTCTGGCGACCATGGCTGAAAATTCTGCCGGATTGGGTATCGTCGAGCATGGTGCGCTCGCCGCGCGCGACGGCCGCATTATCTATGCCGGTCCGCAATCCGAGATGTCCTCGGCCTTTGCCCAAGGCGAGATCATCAATTGCGAGGGCCGCTGGATTACGCCCGGCCTGATCGACTGCCACACCCATCTGATCCATGCTGGCAACCGCGCCAACGAATTCGAGATGCGGCTGGCCGGCGCCACCTATGAGGAAGTCGCCAGGGCCGGCGGTGGCATCGTCTCGTCGGTCAAATCCCTGCGTGCTGCCAGTGAGGGCGACCTGGTTGCCCAGACGCTGCCGCGCCTCGATGCGCTGATTGCCGAGGGCGTAACCACAGTGGAAGTAAAGTCGGGCTATGGCCTCGATCTCGAAAACGAGAAGAAATCGCTGCGCGCCGCGCGACAGCTGGGCAATGAACGCCCGGTGACGGTTCGCACCACATGTCTCGCAGCCCACGCGCTGCCGCCCGAAGCCAAGGGCGACAAGGATGCCTTCATCGATCTCGTCGCCAAAACGATCCTTCCCGGCGTCATCGAGGAAGGCTTGGCCGATGCCGTCGATGGGTTCTGTGAAGGCATCGCCTTTTCGCCGGAGCAGACGGCGCGCGTTTTCGATGTCGCCCAGGCGGCTGGCTTGCCCGTCAAACTCCACGCCGACCAGCTGTCCAATCTGCATGGCGCTGAACTTGCCGCCCGCTATGGCGCGTTGTCGGCCGACCATCTCGAATATACCGACGAGGCAGGCGCGGTGGCAATGGCCAAGGCGGGGACCGTGGCGACGATCCTGCCCGGCGCCTACTACTTCATCCGCGAGACCAAGAAGCCACCGATCGGCCTGTTTCGCCAGCATGGCGTCAGAATGGCTGTTGCCACCGACAACAATCCCGGCACATCGCCGCTGACCTCGCTGCTTCTGACCATGAACATGGCGGCCACCCTGTTCGGCATGACGGTCGACGAATGTCTTGCTGGCGTCACCCGCGAAGCCGCGCGTGCGCTGGGGCTGCTCGGCGAGACCGGCACGCTGGTATCAGGCAAATCCGCCGATCTGGCGATCTGGGACATCGAGCGCCCCGCCGAACTCGTCTACCGCATGGGCTTCAACCCGCTGCATGCCCGCATCTGGAGAGGACAATGACCGAACTGACCCTGAAGCCCGCCAATGCGACGCTGGCCGACTGGCGCGCCATATACCGTGGCGCCGTGCCGAAACTGGACGATGCCTGCCGTCCGAAAATCAAGGCGAGTGCCGAAGCTGTCGCGCGCATCGTTGCCAAGGGTGAGCCGGTCTATGGCATCAACACTGGTTTCGGCAAGCTGGCCAGCGTGCGCATCCCCGCCGACGATCTCGAGACGCTGCAGCGCAACATCGTGCTTTCGCATGCCGCGGGCGTGGGCGAGCCGACGCCCGTTGCCGTTGCCCGGCTGATGATGGCGCTGAAACTTGCGAGCCTCGCGCAGGGCGCCTCCGGCGTGCGCTCGCAGACCATCGAGCTGCTTGAAGCGATGCTGGCCAACGACGTCATCCCGGTCGTGCCGGCGCAAGGTTCCGTCGGCGCCTCCGGCGACCTTGCCCCGCTGTCGCATATGACGGCGGTGATGATCGGCGTCGGCGAATGCTTTACTCCGCATGGCCGTTTCCCGGCCAAGGTTGCCTTCGTCTCGCACGGGCTGGAGCCCGTGACATTGGGTGCCAAGGAGGGCCTTGCGCTGCTCAACGGCACGCAGTTTTCGACGGCCTATGCACTGGCCGCTTTGTTCGATGCCGAGGTGCTCTACCAGTCGGCGCTTGTCGCCGGCGCGCTTTCGACCGACGCGGCAAAGGGTTCCGACGCGCCGTTCGACCCGCGCATTCATCTGCTGAGAAAGCACCGTGGCCAGATCGAGACCGCGGACGCGCTGCGCGATTTGATGGCCGGCAGCGCCATCCGCGAGTCGCACCGGGTCGGCGACGAGCGTGTGCAGGATCCCTATTGCCTGCGTTGCCAGCCGCAAGTGATGGGCGCGGCGCTCGATGTGCTGCGCAAGGCCGCCGATACGCTCGAAACCGAGGCCAATGGCGTCACCGACAACCCGCTGATCTTCGCAGAAGACGATACTGCTCTGTCCGGCGGCAATTTCCACGCCGAGCCGGTGGCTTTCGCCGCCGACATGATCGCGCTGGCCGTCTGCGAGATCGGCTCGCTGTCGGAACGCCGCATCGCCATGCTGGTCGATCCCGCGCTGTCAGGCATGTCCGCTTTCCTGACGCCCAAGCCCGGTCTGAACTCCGGCTTCATGATCCCGCAGGTTACGGCGGCCGCGCTTGTCTCGGAAAACAAGCAGAAGGCCTATCCGGCCAGCGTCGATTCCATCCCGACCTCGGCCAACCAGGAAGACCACGTCTCGATGGCCGCGCATGGCGCACGCCGCCTGATCGGCATGGTCGAGAACGCAACCGCGGTGATCGGCATCGAGTTGCTGGCCGCCGCGCAAGGCTGTGATTTCCATCAGCCGCTGGCGTCGAGCGCAGCACTGGAAGCCGTGCGCAAGCTGGTTCGCGCCGAGGTGCCGCATCTCGATAACGACCGGCATTTCCATCCCGACATGGAAAAGGCGATCGCCATGGTGCGCAGTGGTGCGGCTGTGAAAGCCGCGAGCGCGGTGGCACTGCCCTCGATTGCCGGAGCGGCGTGATGACTGCCGCCCCTTGGCTCACGGTCACACGCGGCACGGCGCCGCTGCTGGTGTCGATTCCGCACACCGGTATCGACCTCGCCGGCCTCGAAAACCGGCTGGCCTCGCCTTGGCTCGGCCGTCGTGATTGCGACTGGTGGATCGACGATCTCTATGATTTCGCCGCCGGTCTCGGCGCCACTGTCGTGCACACCGCGATCTCGCGCACCGTCATCGACGTCAACCGCGATCCATCCGGCGCCTCGCTCTATCCCGGCCAGGCAACCACCGGCTTGTGCCCGACCGAAACCTTTGACGGCGACCCGCTCTACCGCGACGGCGAAGAGCCGGGGCCATCGGAGATCGACGAGCGCCGGCTGAAGTTCTTTGCACCCTATCACGCCGCCTTGCAGGCCGAGATCGACAGGTTGCGCACCTTGCATGGCAAGATTGTCCTCTATGACTGCCATTCGATCCGCTCGGTGCTGCCACGCCTGTTCGAAGGCACGCTGCCGGTGTTCAATCTCGGCACGAATGACGGCAAGAGCGCCGATCCGACGTTGCAGGCGATGGTCAACCAGATCATGGCCGAAACCGGCGAGACTTTTGTCGTCAACGGACGCTTCAAGGGTGGGTGGATAACGCGCCATTTCGGCCAGCCGCTACAGGGCGTGCACGCGCTGCAGATGGAGCTCTCCAATCGAGGCTATATGCGCGAGCCCGAGGGGAAGGGCACGCCGGACAATTGGCCGGTGCCCTACGACGCCGCGTTCGCCGCTCCGATCCGCGCCACGCTGACGCGAATTCTTCAAACCGCCATTGACTGGGCCGGGCACTGACGCGCCGCCTCGTCCGAAAGGGACAATGATGAACAATCCCCGTCACAACATACGCGAAGTGCGCGCCCCGCGCGGCGACAAGCTCAATGCCAGGTATTGGACCACCGAAGCGCCGCTGCGCATGCTGATGAACAACCTGGACCCGGACGTTGCCGAAAACCCCAACGAACTGGTCGTCTACGGCGGCATCGGCCGGGCGGCGCGGACCTGGAACGATTTCGACCAGATCGTTGCTTCGCTGAAGATGCTTGGCGAGGACGAGACGCTGCTGGTGCAGTCGGGCAAGCCGGTCGGCGTGTTTCGCACCCACCCGGACGCGCCACGCGTGCTCATCGCCAACTCCAATCTGGTGCCGCACTGGGCGACCTGGGAGAAATTCAACGAGCTCGATAGAAAGGGCCTGATGATGTACGGCCAGATGACGGCCGGCTCCTGGATCTACATCGGCACGCAAGGCATCGTGCAGGGCACCTACGAGACCTTCGTCGAGGCCGGCCGCCAGCATTATGGCGGCAATCTCAAGGGAAAATGGATCCTGACCGGCGGCCTCGGCGGCATGGGCGGCGCCCAGCCATTGGCCGCCGTCATGGCCGGCGCCTGCTGCCTGGCGATCGAATGCAATCCCGACTCGATCGATTTCCGCCTGCGCACCCGCTATGTCGACGAGAGGGCCGAGACGCTCGACGAAGCCATGGAAATGATCGAGCGCTGGACCAAGGCCGGGGAGGCGAAGTCCGTCGGCCTGCTCGGCAACGCCGCCGAGATCGTGCCCGAAATGTTCCGTCGCGGCATCCGCCCCGACATGGTCACCGATCAGACCTCTGCCCACGACCCCATCAACGGCTATCTGCCGAAGGGCTGGACGATGGCCGAGTGGCGCGAAAAGCGTGTCAGCGACCCCAGGGCGGTCGAGAAGGCGGCTCGCGCCTCCATGCGCGAACATGTCGAGGCGATGGTGGCGTTCTGGAACGCCGGCGTGCCGACGCTCGACTACGGCAACAATATTCGCCAGGTCGCCAAGGATGAAGGGTTTGAAAACGCCTTTGCCTTCCCCGGTTTCGTGCCGGCCTATATCCGTCCGCTCTTTTGCCGCGGCATCGGCCCGTTCCGCTGGGCGGCACTCTCCGGCGATCCGGAGGACATCTACAAGACCGATGCCAAGGTCCGCGAGCTCACCCCCGGCAACACCCATCTGCACAATTGGCTGGACATGGCCCGCGAGCGGATTTCCTTTCAGGGGTTGCCGGCGCGCATCTGCTGGGTTGGCCTCGGCGACCGGCACCGGCTGGGTCTCGCCTTCAACGAGATGGTGGCCAAGGGCGAACTGAAGGCGCCCGTCGTCATCGGCCGCGATCACCTCGATTCCGGTTCGGTCGCCTCGCCGAACCGCGAGACGGAAGCGATGAAGGACGGTTCGGACGCCGTGTCCGATTGGCCGCTGCTCAATGCGTTGCTCAACACAGCTTCGGGCGCCACCTGGGTGTCGCTGCATCACGGTGGCGGCGTCGGCATGGGTTTCTCGCAGCATGCCGGCATGGTTATCGTCGCCGACGGCACGCCGGATGCTGCAAGGCGCCTGGAACGGGTGTTGTGGAACGATCCGGCGACCGGCGTCATGCGCCACGCCGATGCCGGCTATGACATTGCGATCGAATGCGCCAAGGAGCACCAGCTCAACCTGCCTGGCATTTTGGGCTAAGCCATGCGCGTTCTTCGTGCCGCCGACTACCGCGTCATGCCGTGGAAGAACGGCGGCGGTACGACGACCGAGATCGCCGTCTCGCCCGCTGGCGCTGGGCTCGACGATTTCGACTGGCGCGTCTCGATGGCCCGGGTCGAGACGAGCGGGCCGTTCTCCAGCTTTGCCGGCATCGACCGCACCCTGTCGGTTCTGGAAGGTGAGGGGATCGTGCTTAATGTCGCCGGCCGTCCGCCCGAGCGGATGACAGCGGCTTCCCAGCCTTTTTCCTTTCCAGCCGACCAGCCGACGAGTGCCGCGCTGATCGCCGGCCCGATTACCGATCTCAACGTCATGACCCGCCGCGGCCGCATGTTGCATCAAGTCGAACGCCTGCCGGTTTCGGCGCCTGTGGAAATCTCGACCGAGGCCTGTTCCACCCTCATCCTTTGCCACAGAGGCCATGCCATTTTCGCCGGCGCCACGCCTGTCCGCCTCGAGCCGCTCGACACCCTGCTGCTCGGGCCGGATGTGCCTATCTTGCGGGTTGAGCCCGCCCCGGATGCGACCCTTTTCGTGGTCCGCATAATCAGGGCCGCCTGACGGGTTTGCCGCCAACGGTTACCGCCTGTTTCCAAACATGATCGTGATGCCGGCGAAATATAGCGTACACTGACGATGGCATCACGAAAAAGCCCGAATCCTCTCCGTCGATCGGTCCCGACGGGAGCGAGGGGCGCTCGTCTTTGAGTTGGTCGAAAGATGACGCTCCGTCGTGGTGCGGAAACAAACTTTCGGCATAGGGGTTGATGCAGCCGATTGCATTTGAACCGGTTTTAGGGCCATTGCCGTGGCGGTGACGCCGCTGAGTGCCCGCTTACGGAATTTTCAATGAATATTCAGACGAATCCAGCCCAGATCGAGAAGACAAGCGCGAGCTTCCCGGCCATCACGGAAGAGCCGATACGATCGGTATTCCTGCCGGAGGAACGGCTCCGGCTGCTCGGCGAGAGCCTGGCCAAGGGCGATCTGACGGATCTGTTCGGCTTGATCCCGTTCGACTTCCAGGCCCGCATCCGTGACAGCGCCAAGAAGATCCTCGAAGTCTACCGGTCGACCAATGCCGCGCAGGGGAGGGGCGAAACCATCACGCCGGCCGCGCAGTGGCTGCTCGACAACAACTATCTGATCGAGGAAACCATTTTCCAGGTCAAACGCGACCTGCCGCGCCGCTTCTACCGGCAATTGCCAACGCTGAAACTGCCCGACGGCGGCACCGTGCCGCGCGCATTGGCTCTGGCCTGGACCTATGTCGCGCATTCCGACAGTTCCGTCTCGGCGACCATGTTCAAGTCCATCGTCCAGGGTTTTCAGTCGGTCGAGCCGCTGAAAATCGGCGAACTCTGGGCACTGCCGTCCCTTTTGCGCTTCGTGCTCATCGAAAACCTCCGCCGCCTGGCGGTCAGGGTCAACCGCACCCGCCAGATGCGCCAGATCGCCAACGACGTGGCCGACAAGGTGCTGGCGACCGACGACAATCCGGACCGGCAGGCGATCCTTGCCAATTTCAGCGCGCATGCACAGGACACCACCTTCGCCACTCAGCTGCTCTATCGCCTGCGTGACGGATCGCAGAATGCCGGCAAGGCGCTGGAGTGGCTGGAAGGGGAACTCGAAAAGACCGGCTCGGATGCCGAGGAAATCATCATTTCCGAGCACCAGACGCTGTCCAGCGGCAATGTGACCACCGGCAACATCGTTCGCGGCCTGCGCCTCATCAACGACGTCGACTGGACGGTGTGGTTCGAAGGCGTCAGCCGCATCGATACCGTGCTGCGCGAGCGCACGGATTTCGCCGCGCTCGACTTCTTCTCGCGCGATCAATACCGCACCGCGATCGAGGAACTGGCACGCCGCTCGAACCTGTCGGAGTACCGTGTCGCCGAAAAAGCCATCGAACTGGCCGGCCATGCTGTCAGCGAAACCGTCCCGGAGAGCGGTGAGGGGGTTGATGCCCAGGCTGCATCCGTTCACACCGATGTCGGTTTCTATCTCGTTGGCCCGCGTCGGCTGGAACTCGAAAAGACGATCGGTTACCGGCCCACGATCAGCCAGATCGTCAAGCGGACCTTTGCCAAGACCGGATGGCTTGGCATCGTCCTGCCCGTCTTCGCCCTGACCGTCTTGCTGCTCGTCCTGTCGGGCAACGCCCTTTCCAATCTCGGTCTGTCGGTTCCGTCCATCGTGCTGATGCTGGCCCTGTTTGCCGTGCCGGCCAGCGAAGGCGCGCTCGCTTTCTTCAACACCGTGGTCTCGCTCTTCCTCAAGCCGACACGCCTGATCGGCTATGACTACCGGCACGGCGTGCCGCCAGAGGCGCGCACCCTGGTGGTCGTGCCGTCCCTGATCGGCTCGCGTGACGATGTCGAGGAAAACATCCGCAACATCGAAGTGCATTACCTTGCCAATCTGGCGGACGAGATCCATTTCGCGCTGCTTTCGGATTGGCCCGACAGCAAGATCGAGATCGATGCGGCCGATACCGAGATCTTAGACTTCGCCCGTGCCGAAATCGCCCGCCTCAATGCGCGCTATCCCTCCGAAGGCGCGCCGCGCTTCTACATCCTGCACCGCCGCCGGCTCTACAATGCCGCTCAAGGGTCCTGGATGGGTTGGGAGCGCAAGCGCGGCAAACTGCACGAACTCGATCTCTTGCTGCGCGGCGACAGCGATACCACCTTCCTGCCGCTCGAAGTGCCGCTGCCGGAAAAAGTCGTCCATGTGATGACGCTCGACGCCGATACCCGCACCACCCGTGATGCCGTATCGAGCCTTGTCGGCAAGCTATGCCATCCGCTCAACCGCCCGCATTTCGACGCCACCAGGCGCGTCGTCACCGCCGGCTACACCATCCTGCAGCCGCGCATCACCGCTTCGCTCACCAGCGGCGACGAAGCCTCGTTCTTCCAGCGCGTCTTCTCGGCCAATCGCGGCCTTGATCCTTATGTCTTCGCTGTTTCGGATCTCTATCAGGACGTCTTCAGCGACGGGTCCTTCACCGGCAAGGGTCTCTATCATGTCGATGCCTTCGAGGCCGCTTTGCAGGGCCGCATCGAGGAAAACACCATTCTCAGCCACGATCTGCTCGAAGGCGCGTTGGCGCGCGCCGCGCTGGTCACCGACGTCGAACTGGTCGAGGATTACCCGACCCGCTACTCGGTCGATGCCTCGCGCCACCATCGCTGGGCGCGCGGCGACTGGCAGCTTTTGGGGTACATCTTCAACCCGCGCTCCGGCGTTCCGGCCCTGTCGCGCTGGAAGATGGTCGACAATCTGCGCCGCTCGCTGACGCCGATCTTCTGGGTGATGGCGGCGATCGCCGGCTGGACCTTGCTGCCCTTCACGCAGGCCGCGCAGTGGCAGGCCTTGCTGATCCTGAGCCTGTTCATGGCGCCGACCTTCGACGTCGTCAACGCCATCCTGCCCAAGAGCGGCGACCAGACGCCGCGCGGCCATTTCTCGGCGCTGGCGCGCGACGTCGCCTTCGGCACCGCCATGGTGGCGCTGAAGATCGTGCTGATGGCACATAACGCCTGGATGATGGGCGATGCCATCGTTCGCACGCTCTACCGGCTGTTCGTCAGCCGGCAGAACCTCCTGGAATGGCGCACCGCCTCGCAGGCGCACAAGGCCGGCGACAACGATGTCGGCTCCTACTACGGAATGATGTACGGCGCCGTGATCATCGGCTTTGTCGGCCTCGCCATTCCGGTGCTGGCCGATTCCACCGGTGCCTTCGTCGCCTTTTTCTTTGCCTTGTTCTGGATCGGCTCGCCGGCGATCGCCAGCTGGATCAGCCGCTCCGCTGAAACCGAGGATCGGCTGCGCATATCGCAAGCCGACATCCACACGCTGCGCACCGTGGCGCGCCGTACCTGGCATTATTTCGAGAGCTTCGTGACGGCAGAGCATCACAATCTGCCGCCGGACAATTTCCAGGAGAGCCCCGCGCCAGTCGTGGCGCCGCGCACCTCGCCGACCAATATCGGCGTCTACTTGCTCTCGGTCGTCTCGGCACGCGATTTCGGCTGGATCAGCCTGTCCGATGCCATCACCCGCATCGACGCCACCATGACCACCATCGAGAGTATGCCGCGTCATCGTGGCCATCTCTTCAACTGGTACGACACCACGACGCTGAAGCCGCTCTATCCGCTCTACATCTCGGCTGTCGACAGCGGCAATCTCGCCGGCCACCTGGTGGCGGTGGCGGCTGCCTGCGCCGAATGGGCGGAAGCCCCTTCCGTCCACCTGCAGGGCGATTTCGAAGGCATCCTCGATACGGTGACCATCCTGAGCGAAAGCCTCGATGAACTGCCCGACGACCGCCGCCAGTTGCGCCCGTTGCGCCAACGCCTTGTCGATCGCCTCGACGGCATGCGTCGCGCGGTTGAGACGATCAAGGCACAGCCGGAAATGGCCTCGATCCGCACCATCAACCTGGCGGTGCTGGCCGGCGAAATCCGCAAGCTTGCCACCGCCATTCACACCGAAGCCGCATCGCCGCAAAGCGACGTCATCGTCGACTGGACGGCAAGGCTCGAAACCACCTGCGAGGCGCACGTCCACGACGCCCACAGCGACGAGAACGCCGTCGAGGCTCTGCGTGCCAAGCTGCTCACCTTGCGCGAGCGCACCCGTCGTTTCGCCTTCGAGATGGAGTTCGCCTTCCTGATGCGGCCGGAGCGCAAGCTTTTGTCGATCGGCTACCGGGTCGAGGAACATCAGCTCGACGAAAGCTGCTACGACCTTCTCGCCTCCGAGGCGCGGTTGACCAGCCTGTTCGCTATCGCCAAGGGCGATCTGCCGACCGAACATTGGTTCAGGCTTGGCCGCCCGATCGTCGAGATCGGCTTCCAGGGCGCGCTGATGTCGTGGTCCGGCTCGATGTTCGAATATCTGATGCCGCCGCTGGTGATGAAGGAGCCGCAAGGCTCGATCCTCAACCAGACGAGCAAGCTGATCATCAAGCGCCAGATGCAGTATGGCCGCCAGAAGAACGTGCCGTGGGGCATTTCGGAAGCGGCCTACAACGCCCGCGACCGGGAACTGACCTATCAGTACACCAATTTCGGCGTGCCGGGGCTTGGGCTGAAGCGTGGCCTTGGCCAGAACACGGTGATTGCGCCTTACGCGACCATCATGGCGGCGCAGTTCAACCCGCGCGAAGCGGTGCAGAATCTGACCCGGCTGCGCGAGATCGGCGCGCTTGGCCGTCATGGCTATTACGATGCGGTCGACTTCACGCCGCAGCGCGTACCGGAAGGCACCAACCACGCGGTCGTGCTGAACTACTATGCCCACCATTCGGGCATGTCGATCGCCGCCGTCGCCGACGCCATCTTCGAAGGTCGCCTGCGCGATCGCTTCCACAGCGATCCGGTCATTGAATCGGCCGAATTGCTGCTGCAGGAGAGGGCGCCGCGTGACATTCCGACCGCCACCGTCCGCACCGAGGCCGACGAGCGCTCCAAGGACGAGACCGAGACCGAGAGCCCCGACACCCGCATCGTGCTCGATCCCGCGCGAGCGCTGCGTTCGACCAATGTGATGTCGAATGGCCGCTATTCTGTAATGGTGACCGCGACCGGCTCCGGCTACAGCCGCTGGGGCGATCTTTCCGTCACCCGCTGGCAGCCCGATCCGGTCGAGGATCGGCTTGGCTCCTACATCTTCCTGCGCGATGCCGCCACTGGCGACTGGTGGTCCGCGACTTCGGAACCCAGGCGCGCGGCCGAGGAAAAGACGCAGGCCCTGTTTTCCGATGACAAGGCGAGCTTCGTGAAGCTGGTCGGCACGCTGCGCTCCGAAGTGGAGTGCATCGTCATCTCCGAGGGCAATGGCGAAGGCCGTCGCATCACGCTCTACAATGAGAGCACATCCGACCGTCACATCGAGGTGACGTCCTTTGCAGAACTGGTCCTGGGTTCGGAAGCTTCCGACAACGCGCATCCGGCCTTCTCGAAAATGTTCGTGGAAACGGAAATCGCCGCCAACAACGGCGCGATCTTCGCCACGCGCCGCAAGCGTGAAACCAGCGAACCGGATGTGACGCTGGTGCATTTCGTCACCGATCCGTCGGGACCGGCGCGTGATGCCGAGGCCGAGACCGACAGGCGCGCCTTCATCGGCCGTGGCCGCACCATCGTCGATGCCGCCGCCTTCGATCCAGGCGCCAGGCTTGGCGGCCATTCCGGCTTCACGCTCGATCCCATCGCCTCGCTGCGTCGTCAGGTGCGCGTGCCCGCCAACAAGAAAGTATCGCTGACCTTCTGGACCGTCGTCGGGGCAAACCGTGCCGAGCTGGAGGAGGCGATAAGCCGGCTAGACCATCAGGAGAGCTTTGCCCGGCAGGCGATGCTTGCCTGGACGCGTAGCCAGGTGCAGACCCGCCATATGGGCCTCAGTCTGACCGACGCGGCCAATGTGCAGAAACTGGCGCGCTATCTGATCTATCCCGACCCGTTTTTGCGGCTGCCGGCCGAGTCCATCGCTTCCGGGTTAGGCAAGCAGTCGAGCCTATGGCCGACCAGTATTTCGGGCGATTACCCGATCTTCCTGGTCAGGATCGGTGACGTTGCCGATCTCGAGATCGTAGCTCAGGCGTTGCGCTTCCAGGAATACATGCGCACCCGCGGCATGATGATCGACTTCGTCGTCGTCAACGAGCAGGCTTCGTCCTATGTCCAGGATCTGCAGCGCGCGGTCGAGACGCTGTGCGAAAACAGCCGCTTGCGCGGCAAGGAACTCGGACCCCGCCAGCACATTTTCGCGGTGCGCCGCGACCTGATGGAGGAAACCACCTACAAGACTCTGCTCGCCGTCGCCCGGGTTGTGCTGCATACACGTAACGGCACCATCTTCGACCAGATCGAACGGGCCGAGGCGGCCGCGCTGCAGGCGCGCGATGGCTTGCAGCCGGCAGGATTGCCGGGTTCGCGCGAAATCGCGGCGCTCGCACCGCAGATGCATGCATTTGCCTCGCAGGCTGTGGCCGACGTCAGCGCCGATGGCTCCGGCCTCAGCCTGTGGAATGGTTTCGGCGGCTTCGACGGCGACGGGCGGCACTATGTGGTGCGCCTGGCTGGCCGGCGCACGACGCCGCAACCCTGGATTAACGTCGTCTCCAACGCGTCGTTCGGCTTCCACACCTCGGCCGAGGGAGCGGCCTTCACCTGGAGCCGCAACAGCCGCGATTACCAGCTGACGCCATGGTCGAACGACCCGGTGTCCAATCGGCCGGGCGAGGGCATCTATATTTACGACCAGGCCAGCGGCAAGGCGTTCTCTCCGCTCGCAGCGGTGGTGCGCGATCCCTCGATGACCTACGAGGCTTGGCATGGCCAGGGCTTCTCGACCTTCCGCTCGAAGCGCGGACCGTTGTCGATGGACCTGACCCATGTCGTCGATCCCATCGATCCGGTGAAGATCACGCGGCTGCGCATCCAGAATTCCGGCCCGGTACCGGCTCGGCTGCGTGTCTATGCTTACGCCGAATGGGTGCTTGGCGGGCATCGGTCGCGCACCGCGGCAACCATAGTGCCGTCCCGCGACGGGGCCACCGGCGCGCTGCTGGCGCAAAATCCCTACGGGCTCGATTTCAGCGAGCGGGTGGCCTTCCTCGCCGCCGACACCGGCGTCCACTCGGTGACGTCAGACCGGGCCGAGTTCCTTGGCCGGCACGGGTCCAGCGATCTGCCACAGGCGGTGCTGAGCGGTTCGGCCCTGTCGGGTCGCGTCGAGGCCGGAGATGATCCTTGCGCGGCGATCGCCCGCGACGTCGAGATTCCGGCCGGCGCCGACGTCACGCTTATCTGGCTGCTCGGCGATGCCGATTCCGCGGCGCAGGCGAGCGCGTTGGTGCAGACGCACCGGGGCAAGGATTTCGACCAGCGCCTGGCCGACAATGAGCGCGAATGGCGCGCCTTCCTCGACACCATCCAGGTGGAGACGCCGGACAAGGCACTCGATGCCATGGTCAATCACTGGCTGCCCTATCAGAGCCTTGCCTGCCGCATCCGCGCCCGCTCGGCCTTCTACCAGGCAAGCGGCGCCTTCGGCTTCCGCGACCAGTTGCAGGACACGCTCGCCTTGCTGGCGCATGACCCGAAGCTGGCGCGCGACCAGATCCTCAACGCCGCGCGGCGGCAATTCCCGGAGGGCGACGTGCAGCATTGGTGGCTGCCGCGCACCGGCGCCGGCGTGCGTACCCTGATCTCCGACGACGTGGTGTGGCTCGCCCACGCCACGTCCCGCTATCTCATGGTGACCGGCGACGCCGCCATCCTGAAGGAGCAACTGCCTTTCCTCGATGGACAGGCGCTGGGTGAAGGCGAGCACGACGCCTTCTTCACCCCGGAAATCTCGAAGAAGACAGTGTCGCTCTACGACCACTGCGCGCGTGCGCTCGACCTTGCCATCAAGCGCAGCAGTCCAGCCGGCCTGCCGCTGATCCTTGGCGGCGACTGGAACGACGGCATGAACCGTGTCGGCGAACACGGCAAGGGCGAGAGCGTGTGGCTGGGTTGGTTCCTGTTGAAGACGCTGGGCGACTTCGCCGCGGTCGCCAAGACCGAGGGCGACACCAAGCGCGCACAGGCCTGGGCAAAGCATGCCGACGCGCTGAAGCGGGCACTCGAAAGCACGGCATGGGACGGCGAATGGTACCGGCGCGGCAGTTTCGATGACGGCACGCCTTTGGGCTCGCGTACATCGCAGGAGTGCAAGATCGACTCCATCGCCCAGTCCTGGAGCGTGCTGTCGGGCGAGGGCGACCCGGCGCGGTCGACCACGGCCATGGAGCAGGCGACGAAGCTGCTCGTCGACGACCGTCTCAAGATCGTCAAACTGTTCACGCCACCCTTCTCGAAGACACAGAAGGACCCCGGCTACATCAAGAGCTATCCACCTGGCGTGCGCGAGAATGGCGGCCAGTATACCCACGCGGCGACGTGGTTCGTCATTGCGCTGGCCGAGATGGGGCAGACCGATGAAGCTTATCGCTGCTTCTCGATGCTGAATCCGGTCAACCACGCGTTCGACGAGGCCTCGGCCGAGCACTACCGCGTCGAGCCCTACGTGGTGGCGGCCGATATCTACGCCGGCGATGACAAGGGAGGTCGCGGCGGCTGGACCTGGTACACCGGCTCGGCGGGCTGGCTTTATCGGGCGGCGGTCGAAGGCATCCTGGGCATCGAACGGCGCGGCAAGCAGATCACATTCCGGCCGAAGCTGCCCAGCCACTGGGATGGCTACCAGGCTTCACTCAAGATGCTGGGCGCCGAGATAAAGGTCCAGGTCATTCGCGACAAAAAGGCCAAGACGATCTCGCTCGAAGTCAATGGTTCGAAGACAAAATCGACGTCCTTCGCACCCAAAGCTGGTGACCAGACCGAGGTCGTGGTCAAGATACCGGCATGAAATCAACCATTTAGTGATTAGATCGCGCGTCCTTCGGGACGCGCGATGCCGTGCATTGTTACTTGCGCGCGGGGTGCCGACGACGTTGGCCAGCCGCCCGGACGAAGTCATGCCGGCCTGCCGTGATTAAAAATGTGGCACAGCTCGACCACTGCCATGATTTTGCCGCAAGGCTGACATTTCACCTTTTATCTCAAACTGTTAGGTGATCACGCCAGATTTCGTATCGTCGTCATCTTTTGTTCGCTAAATGGGAACGGAAGAGATAGACGGGCATTGTTTTGCGACGCATCAACCGTTACGTGTCAGGAAATGGTGCGGTGCACAATATTGGTATTGGGCACAATAGAACGTTGGCGGAGTAGCTGAAGTGTCACTTCTGCAGATCTATTGGAGAGCGCTGGGGTATCTGGCTGCCGACAAGAAGCGCGTCGCGCTGATCTGTTCGGCCAACGTCGCTCTTGCAGCCATCGCGATCCTTGAGCCGATCATGTTCGGCCGGGTCATCGACGCGATTTCCGCGCACGGTTCGGTTTTCTCCACGCTCGCCGTGTGGGCCGGCCTCGGCGCCTTCAATGTCATGGCTTTCGTCCTGGTAGCGCGCGGCGCCGACCGGTTCGCGCACGCCCGGCGCAGCGAAGTGCTCTGTCAGTCGTTCGAGCGCGTCATCACCATGCCGCTCGCCTGGCATCATCAGCGTGGCACCTCGAATGCCCTCCACACGCTGCTGCGCGCCGTCGAGACTCTGTTCAGCCTCTGGCTTGAATTCATGCGCCAGCACTTGTCGACCGCTGTCGCGCTCGTTCTGCTGGTTCCGACGGCGCTCAGCATGGATGTGCGCATGTCGATGGTTCTGCTCGTGCTCGGCGTGCTCTATGTCGGCATCGGCCGCCTGGTGATGAAGCGCACCAAGGAAGGCCAGGCCGCGGTCGAGCGTCACTATCACAAGGTATTCGCGCATGTGACGGACTCGGTGAGCAACGTCGCCGTGCTGCAGAGCTACAACCGTCTCGGCTACGAGGCCGAGGCGCTGCGTGGCTACGTCAAGAACCTGCTCGACGCGCAGAACCCGGTGCTCGACTGGTGGGCTATCGCCAATGCGCTCAATCGGCTGTCGTCGACGATCTCGATGATGGTGGTGCTTCTGATCGGCGCTTACCTGGTCACTCATGGCCAGCTGCGCATCGGTGACGTCATCGCCTTCACCGGCTTCGCCACGCTGCTGATCTCACGGCTCGACCAGATGTCGGCTTTCGCGAACCAGATTTCGGAAGCTCGCGCCAAGCTCGAGGATTTCTACAAGCTCGAGGACTCGGCCGCCGATACCGCCGAGCCGGATGGTCTGCGCGACCTTGCCAACGTCACCGGCCATGTCCGTTTCGAGGATGTCAGCTTCGAGTTCGCCAATTCGGGGCAGGGCGTCAGCGACGTGTCCTTCGAGGTGCAGGCCGGCCAGACCGTCGCGATCGTCGGACCAACGGGTGCGGGCAAGACCACGCTGATCAACTTGCTGCAGCGCGTCTTCTCGCCGTCCAGCGGCCGCATCCTGATCGACGGCATCGATACCCGCACGGTGACCCGCAAGTCGCTGCGCCATTCGATCGCCACCGTGTTCCAGGACGCCGGGCTTTTGAACCGCTCGATCGAGGACAACATCCGCGTCGGCCGCGCCGATGCGACCAACGACGAGATCCATGCCGCCGCCACCGCGGCCGCGGCGCAGGATTTCATCCTAGCCAAGAGCAATGGCTACGACACGGTGGTCGGCGAACGTGGCGGCCAGCTCTCGGGCGGCGAGCGCCAGCGCATCGCCATTGCCCGTGCCGTGCTGAAGGATGCCCCGATCCTGGTGCTCGACGAGGCGACCAGCGCACTCGACGTCGAGACCGAGGACCGCGTCAAGGAAGCGATCGACGAATTGCGCCGCGACCGCACCACTTTCATCATCGCCCACCGCCTGACCACCGTCCGCGACGCCGATCTGGTCGTGTTCATGGACAAGGGCAGGGTGGTCGAGATGGGTGGCTTTGCCGAACTGTCGCTGCGCAACGGCCGCTTCGCCAGCCTGCTGCGCGCCGGCGGCCTGCTCAACGACGAGGAAGTCCGCCGCCTCAGCCGGTCGGTGCAGGGCGAGGCCGCCTGAGCCATTAACGGTTCCGCCTTCTCCCGAACGGGAGGAGGCAAGACCAGAGCTGCGACACCGCCGCTCGATTGCCCCAAACGCATCGGCGGTCTATGTAAAGTCGCATGAGTGACATCACCTCACGCCTGAGCGGCTTGACCGATCTCGCCAATCCAACGCGGTTCGTCGGGCTTGCAGACAAGCTTGTGCCGTGGCTGGCGGCGCTCGCCGCGCTCACCCTCGCGATTGGCCTCTATATGAGCTTCACCGCGCCCGAGGATTTCCAGCAGGGTATCACCGTTCGCATCATGTACATCCACGTGCCTTTCGCCTGGCTCGCCATGATGTGCTACACGCTGATGGCGGTGTCTGCCCTCGGCACGCTGGTCTGGCGCCACCCTCTGGCCGATGTCGCCCTGAAATCGGCCGCCCCCATAGGCGCCGTCTTCACCGCGCTGGCGCTGATCACCGGTTCGATCTGGGGCAAGCCGATGTGGGGCACCTGGTGGGTGTGGGACGCCCGCCTGACTTCTGTCTTCGTGCTGTTCCTGATGTATCTCGGCATCATTGCGCTGACCCGTGCGCTGGATGATGCCAGCCGCGCCGCCTGGGCCGCCGCTATCATCACGCTGGTTGGCTTCATCAATATCCCGATCATCAAATTCTCGGTCGACTGGTGGAACACGCTGCACCAGCCTGCCTCGGTGTTCCGGCTCGGCGGCCCTACCATCGACCCGAGCCTGCTCTGGCCTCTGCTGGTGATGGCTTTCGGCTTTACCGTGCTGTTCTTCGCGCTGCACCTGATGGCAATGCGCACCGAAATCCGCCGCCGCCGGGTGATAGCCATGCGGCGGGTGGCAGCGCGGCAGGCGGAGCGTCCGGCCTAAAACCTCATGTCATCAGCCCGCGAGCCGCCACTGGCAGCGTTTCGAGAACCTTCTCGCCGTCTATCAGATTGATCTCGTTGAACAGGTTGGTGACGACGCAGCAGTGGTCTGGCACCACGCGCACGCGTTCGCCAATGCGCAGCCTGCCGTCGCCAGAAAGCGTGACCGTGCCGTGCTCCTCGCTCAGCCCCGTCACCCGCGCTCCGGGGACGCCCATCAACTCTCCAAAATCCTTTAGCCCTAGCGTATCGCTGGACAGGGCCTTGCTGCCGCTATCGAGAATGGCGCGCGTCGCTGTCGGATGGCTGACCACGGTCGCAAGCACCGTCAGCGCGCAATCGTCCAACGTGCCGACGCCTTTGGCGACCTGGTAGCGATCGAGATAGATGTAGGTTCCCGGGCGATACTCCGTGACGACGGATGCATCGGCGGAGCGCCATATATCAGGCGTGCCGCCGCTCGAGATGCGCTCGCAGGCAAGCCCCGAAGCAGCCAGCGCCTGCTTGGCGGTGGCGAGCCAGGCTTCCGCTTCAGCCGCGCGGCCGGCGGCCGGATAGGTCATCAGTCCGCCGAAGGTGAGGCCACCTGCCTTGTCGATCACCCTTGCCAGCGCTACCGCTTCATTGGCTGTCTGCACGCCGCAGCGACCCATGCCGGTGTCGCATTCGACCAGCACGGACAGAGGATGGCCGGCATCGGTGAAAGCTGCCGCGAGCCCTTCCAGCGTGTCCATGCTGTCGGCCGTGACCGACAGGGTCACGCGGCCATGCAGCGCCTTCAGCCGCTCGAGCTTGGCGCGCCCCAGGATGTTGTAGGGAAGAAAGATATCGGTCAGCCCGGCGTCGGCCATTACCTCGGCCTCGCCGATCTTCTGGCACGTGATGCCGACGGCACCTGCCGCCATTTGCTTCTTCGCCCAATAAGGCAGCTTGTGCGTCTTGATGTGCGGCCTGAGCTTCAGTCCGTTCTTGTCGGCATGAGCCTGTGCACGAGCAATGTTGGCTTCGGCGCGTGCGACGTCGATCAGGATCGAAGGCGTATCGAGGTCATGGATGGTCGGCATCGGCTATCCCTGTGCAATTCGCAAGGGTTATGAGCCTCAAAGCACGCGATGTCACGCGGCCAGCGGGCCGCGATCTGTTGGCCATGACTGGCCCGCGCAAGGCTCGAACAGACAGGGCTCGAACAGGCAAGGTGGATCGACACCGCACCGGCGTTCGGCTATGCGATTGTCGGAAAAATCGACACGAGGGTCATCATCATGAAACGCTCCGCCATCAACGACATCATCCGCGAAGCCGACGCTTTCATCCGCTCGTTCGGCTATATCATGCCGCCCTTCGCCTACTGGTCGCCGGAAGAGATGAAGGCGCGCCAGGTCGATTCCTCGGCCATCTTCACCTCGCGGCTCGGCTGGGACATCACCGACTACGGCCAGGGCAAGTTCGACGATCTCGGCCTGTTCCTGTTCACCGTTCGCAACGGCCGCTACGAGGACATGAAGAAGGGCATGGGCATGCTCTATGCCGAGAAGATCATGATTTCGCGCAAGGAGCAGATGTCGCCGATGCACCGGCACAACATCAAGGCCGAGGACATCATCAACCGCGGCGGCGGCAAGCTGGTGCTGGAATTGTTCATGCATGACCGCGACGGCGGCATCGACCCCAAGGCCGAGGTATCGGTGCCGGTCGACGGAACCATCCACAGGCTGCCGGCGGGCGGACTGCTGAAGCTCGATCCGGGCCAAAGCGTCACGCTCTTGCCCGGCGTCTGGCACGCCTTCTGGGCCGAGGACAAGGATGTGCTGATCGGCGAGGTGTCGACCGTCAATGACGATCGTACGGACAACGTCTTCCGCGAGCCGATCGGCCGTTTCGCCGATATCGAGGAAGACACACCGCCGCTCCATTTATTGGTGGCGGACTATGACAAATGGCTGGGCTGAGGGCACCCGTCCTCAACCCCACTTTGCCCCGATTTGCGGGGCCAGCAACCAAGCCCGAGGAGAAATAAGTCTTGAAATCAGCTCTGGTTCCAGCCATTGCCGCCTTGGCGGCGCTCGGTTTCAGTATGCCGGCCCAGGCGGCGGACTTCACCAATATCGTCCTTTCCGCGACGAAGGACGAGGGAACGCCTCAGAGCAACTTCCCTGTCGAGACACCGGTGATCTACGTCTCGGCTGATCTGGTGGATATCGCGCCAACCTCGAAAATCACATTCTCCTGGGTCTCGGTTGATTCCCACGGTGCCGCGCCGGAAAACTATACGATCGACAAGGTCGACCTCGACGTAGGAGCCAACAATCAGGCTGATTCACAACTCAGCAAACCCACGGCGGGATGGCCGGAGGGCACCTATCGGGTTGATTTGGCCATCGATGGAACGGTTGCTGAATCGGTGCCCTTCAGCATTCCATGATTGAACTGCCCGGGAAGGGTGCGATGGGCATCAAGGACAACAGCTGAGTGCCGATTGCACGCCCGTCCGGCACAGGCACGATGAGCTGATCGGCACATCGGCCTTGGCCAGCGCCGTGGCGAGTTTTGCCTGCAGTACAGGCAGCTCTTGGCTCTCGCAGCGCCCCAAACATTCCACCAGCCCGTGCAGCGCCCAGACATTGTCCGGGTGCCGGGCGCAGCGCTGCACATTGCCGCTCAGGCCGAGATCGTCGCGATAGACCTGCTCGGCCTCTTGCGCGTGGCCCTGGTCGAGAAGCAGCGCCGCCAGCGCATGGCGCGGCGGGTGCATCCACGCCCACGGCTCGGTGTAGGACAGATTGTCGTCCAGCTCGACCGCGTGCCTGAGATGGTCATAGGCCTGCTCGTGCAGGCCCTGATGATAGGCAAGCTCGCCGTCGAGCAAGGCGGCACCGACGGCGAGCGAGGCGCGGGCCGGGTTGCTGAGAAAACGCCGCTCGGCTGGAATGCCTTCGAGATGCTGGTGGAAGCGTTCACGCTCGCGCTCGGCGTCGGTGAATTGCCTCAGCGTCGCATGCGCCACGCCCTTGGCGTAATGCTGCATGGCCGCCGTCAGCACATAGAGGCCGGGCTCTTCGGTTGCCGGCTCGTCGATGATTTCCCGCCAGCGACCGAAGCGCACCAGCACGTGCGATTTCATCGCATGATAGCCTTCCACGGTCTGGGTGAGTTTGGGCCGATCCTGGATGGCGACCACGTCACGCGTCACCAGGCTGCGCACCTTGTCGGCGGCCCACAGCGCCGGCTGGTACTGGCCCGACAACATGCAGGTGAACATCATCAGGTGCAGATCGTGGCAGCAGCCGAGCAGATAATAGGTCGGCTCATTGGCGTAGGCGATATAAAGGTCGTTGGCCCGAACCGCCTTTTCGCTGGCGAGCTTCGCCTTCTCATACTCGCCGCACAGCACATAGATATGCCCCGGCATGTGGTTCATGTGCCCGGCATCGGGGCACATCTCGCCGAGCAGATCGGCCGAGCGCATGCCGCGCTCCGGCTGGGTCGACATTTCCAGCAGATGGATGTGCAGGTGGACGATCGCCGGATGCTGGGCGGTGCCGGCCTCGTCTGCGAGCAGGATTGACCGCTCGCAAACCTCCAGCGCTTCGACGACGTCGGAATTCGGCGCCGGTTCACCGGTCTTGAGATTCCACAGGCGCCGCACCGTGCGCATCATCAGCGCCTCGACGAGAAGCGCCATCACATCATGATCGTCGGGAAAATTCTGATAGACCCGCCGCATCGCGGCGGCATAGGCGTCGTTCCATTGCTCGAATTCCTGTGGCGTCACCCGGTGCGGTTTCCGGAAGCGGCAGGCCAATGCCTCGATCAATTGTCTTTCGACCTCGCTCGCTGCAGCCGCACTGGCGCACGCGAGCTGGACATGCTCGAAGCAACGCTTCGTCGCGCTGTTTGCCTCGGCCTCGCCATGCTCCTTCCAGGTCAGATTGTAGAAGGGTCCGGCTGCATAGGCGATTCCCCAATGAACCATCGGGCAGTCCGGATCGGTCTCCAGTGCCTTCTCAAAGCACTTGATGCCTTCCTCATGGTTGAAGCCGTAGCACCAGTTAAGACCGATATCGAACCAGCGCTGGGTCTCGGTGGAGCGGGTGGAGATCGGGCGGCGGTAGGCGCCGAGATTGAAGCGATCCATGGGGTCTCATTCAAGTCTGGTTCGCCACGAGCCAAGCCCTGGCCAGATTCTTCGCGATCAATGTGTTCCGAAATTCGTAGCCGTGGCAAACACCATGGTTTGGGGTGAGTGTGAAGAGCGGCAGCGCGCCGTCCTAGTCGGTTGCTTCGGGCGCCGCTTCGTCTTGCCAGCCGCCTAACTCCGGCAGGTCGTCAAGCCAACTTTTCTCGGTTATCACGGCATCGCCGGCCCGCGGGGCGACCTCGGTGGCGTTTTGAATCAGCCAGTCCACCCACTTCCGATAGGCAACCGGGTCCATCCGGGGCGGCAGCACCTTGGCCTTGAGCAGCATCCTCTTGCGGAAGCTGGTTTGCCTGCGCAGTTTGGTCGTCGTGAACTTGATAGCCTTGCCTTGGTATTCAACCGTCCAGCGGTCGCCCCCATGACCGACAAGCCTGTCTACCGAGAAACCGGCATCGACCGGTCTCTCCCGCCAGGGAAGCTCGATGGCGTTCCTCCTCAGATCGAGAACCCATCGCCTGTAGTTGGCCCCGGGACGCAGGGGCGGCAGCACGCCGGCCTCTTCGAGCATCTTCCGTCGGAAGGTAGGCTGCTTCTTGAACTGACCGGTCGTCAGCTCGATGCGATGTCCACGGAATTCGACATGCCAGCGGATCCTCCCATTGCCGACATACTTCACCAGCCTGTCGATAAAGAACTCGCCATCGGCAAGCATCACGCAGCCTTGGCTGATGCTTTCGACGATGAACTCGGTGTCAGTGACCATCAGGCGGCCTTGCAGGATTTGTTCGCGAAGCGTGGCGACAGCGATGTGCCGGATTTATGCACCAGAAAAGTGTTCCGGTTCCGATTTTCGCTAAGTGACCATTTTCATTGAAAAATGCTTGGCTGGGGTTCCTGGAAGCTTTTCGAACTTTCTGGGTCGCGCCTCAGCCTGAATTGCGGGTGCTTACGGACAAAGTAGGATACTAGCTTCGGGTTTGTGAGGCATCGACTTCCTGGCGCGTTTGCCCACCTCATGTGCACGTCCGGAGGTATCCACCTAAGGTTTGGTGGCCAATGCGGAACTTTTGGCAGGCCGAGAGCTTCTCCAAGCTCGAGACCACAGGAGGAACGAGTGGCCGATCTTGGAAGATTTGCGATCGCTATGCTGGGGGTCTTGGCTTATCAAAACCGCGACAAGATCGCAGAGATGATCCGTGGAGCGGGAGAGCGCGATCCAAACAATCCGCAAGGGGGGATACTGGACCAGATGTCCAGGGGCGTTGCCGGCACCGCGCTTGGCGATATTCTCGACCGTTTTAAAAATGTAGGTGCTGGCCCGAAGGTGGACTCCTGGGTTGGTACCGGCCGAACGAGCCGATCGAGCCTCATGAGGTGGAAAAGGCTATTGACGCTCAGACGCTGGAAGCACTTTCAACGCAGACTGGCCTCTCGCGCGAAGAGCTCATTGCGAGGATCACCAGGGATCTGCCGGACGCCGTTAACCAGATGACCCCAAACGGCAAGCTGCCAGCAGATCACCGAACGAACGACTCGGTCGAGCCGACCCTACTAGACGACGTGCCACGGACAGGGAGCGGGACGCCGAAGCAATAGGAACAGCTATGAGATATGGTCCCCATATTCTGCTGAGTTTACTTGTCACCATGGTGCCCACGTCGCTGCTCGGTGCTCAGGGATGGCAGGGCTTCGGGATCAAACATCTCGGCTTCGTGTTCGATGTCCCCCCGGGGTTTGTACTTACCCAGCGCTCCGACCAAGGGGCAGCCTTCGAGGGCAAAAACAAAGCGTTTCTCGCAGTATGGGGGGCGCAACTCGGCAAGGCGAGTTTTCGCACCGAGATAGAGCATCGCATGGCAGTGAATGAGCACGACGGCTGGAGGTTGACCTATAAGCGGGTGACGCCGCAATGGGCCAGCTATTCTGGGCTGAAGGACGGTCAGATACTGTATGTCCGGGCCGTCAAAGTATGCGACGGCCGCGCGGCATTGTTTACGGCCACCTATAGTCGTGACGAAAAGCTCCCCTACGATCCCATTGTCGTTCGCATGGTAAGATCGCTAAGGGCCGATGGTTGTTAACCAAGCTGTATACGACCCGGCTGGATGGCGCTGCTTGCATGTCCTGCTGGTAGGGCATCGCATCGATCTCCAGAGGCCAGTCCGATCAAAGCGACGTCAACGGTTCTACGCCTCCTGGTTGTCCACGCTTGAGAGTCACGGCCCTGGACGCGACCGCTCGCAGGCGAGGCCCTTCGCTGCCGGGATCCGTCGAGACGGGTACGCGTGAGCACGGCATCGAAGCTCCAGGAACAAAGTGGTTCCGCTAATGTTGGGAGAAAAATTAGCGGAGACTAATATGAAATTCTTACCCGTTCTGGAACCGTGCGACACATGGGCGGTATTCGACACCACGAGCGACGAACCGGCCGAGTTTGCAGGTGAGTGCCTCATTGGTCTGACAAAGGCCGCCGCTATTTGGCTCTCGGCAAGAGCCAGCGACGATGAAAGAAGAAACCGTTGCCGGCATGCATCGAGCATCAGCGTACTGGGTAGCGGTGGGTTTCTTCAGCAGCAACCGCGTGAACAGTCGTGGGGGTGATGAGTGACGAGGCCATGGCCGCCGTGTTGGGCTCACGTGATGATGAAGTGCAGGTCCTCGGTGTATTCGACGCAGCGAACAAGAAAGAAGCCGCCCTTGAACTTCGCCGTCTTGGAGAGGCAGTTCACTTTTTGGCAAACGCGTCGGTATTGGGCTACGACGTTCGTTCTGCGATAATCTTTCATAAAGTTGCGGGAGCGCCATGCTTGAGGGCGAAGCAATGTGAGCAACTTTGGGCGAAACACGGCGCGCTGCTGGTAAAGTAACACTGCAGTTCTTGATGGAAGGCTTGTCGGTGACGGGCTGGCCCGACTGTGTCTGCGATCCTGACGGCTGGCCCGGGCCTCGCCCGATCCGGCTGCTTTACGGATGACTGCGTTGAAAGGATCTATGTGAGGACATCTGGCCGGATGCCCGCTCAACTTGACCTTAGGTCGCTGGATGGGCGATTGGGAACCGGCAGCGGGCTCCGGGGGAGAACGCGCCCACGGCCGTGTTGCCTCTCCCCAAAGCCCCTCATGGCGCCTGTGGTGTTCGCCAAACTCCGAGCCGCTTTTTGACTAGCCGGATTTCAAGCTAAGACACTAGCCAATCACGGCATTTCTTCACGACCGCCAGAGCCATGCGAGAAGGACTGGATTTCATCCATGTCGATCTTCCCGTCACCGTTCTGGTCGATTGCAGAGAAGATTCTGCCGACAGCCTCCTGGACCTCGTTCTCGGACAGCGATCCGTCACCATCCGTGTCCAGAAGCGCCAGTACAAGTCGCATCCCGGTGCCGCGCATCATGCGAGGACCATGATTTCCGACCATTCCATGCTCACCGGCCGGCCCGCCAGTGCGGTGCCGCTGCCAACCGTCTCGATGACGGGAAGCTTCCTCTTGACGGTTGTCACCCTCCTCTTGCCGATTGTTACCTTCGTTAAAGCTCCGATCCTGTTGCATTCTCTCCTGGACGGCTTGCTCAATCATCTGGCGAATCATTTCATGCGTCGGCCCACCCGTCTGTCCGCTCACATCCGGCAGTTGCCCAGCTCCGGGCTGTTGGGTCGCCGGGGTTGGTGCAGGTGTTCCGTTCGTCTGGGCGAGCGCAGGGAAGGCCGCGAACATCAAAGTGGCGGCCGCGGTGGTCGTGCAGCGTGGAAATCTCATGACATGCTCCATTGGTTGGTCGTGGTCTGCCTCAAGCTGATTGGCTGGCCCCCAACTTGGAGTTCATTCTGATTGTTCCTCCCTGGAGATCGGGTCACGATGAAGTTACACGACCATGGAGTATGGGCTTCAACATACTGTGCCGACAGCAGCCGCACGTCATGGCCACGTGCAGTCAATTCTCGCCCAACAATGCAATGAGCTGCAGGCTTCGATCCCGACCAGGCAGCGTGGCAGGCCCTCGAAGAATGGCAGCACGCGCCCACGCGTCAGCTTCCTGCGAACGACAATCTCACCTCGTGGACTTGCAGAATCGGCAGCTGCGGCGGCCTCATGCGAGCCGACCGGGGCGAAATCATCCGTAGGACATCCAGTTTGGCTGGGGAACCTGGATCTTCGGTAATCCGGCCGACGATGTGGTGACGCTGGAACCCTAACCGGCCGGATCCTCGACGCCGACCAGAAGCCCGCCGCTCGCCACGGCGGGCTTTTCACTTGCCTCGCCGTTCCCGTCATACTCGACCGGACCGAGGCGCTGCACGAAACCGAGAATTCATAATCTTGTTGCAGCGTAGGGAATGAACAAGAAAACGAAGATCATTTCTTATGCCGTGGTGCTGGCGTGCCTCGCCTTCGCAAGCTGGCGGCTTATTTTGCTTGTCTCGGCCGGCCAGTGGAAGGGAAGATTCGGCGGCTGGAGAGAATGTGAAACGTTTTGGTGCTATTCGACGGGCATCTTGTCTTATGCGAGCGTGGTTGCGTTCTGCCTCTTCGCGCTCTACCTGTTGCGCTACCGCGAAAACTATGTCGCGAAGCTCTATCGAGATTACCACGAAATGAAGGGAAAGGGCTGATGCCCCCGCGTGAGACATCCATTTGGGTGTAACACTTAGCAATTTCTAATGTTCGCTAAGCAGCTGAAAACAACGATTAAAGAGGTGTTGGCTGGGGAACCTGGATTCGAACCAGGACTAACGGAGTCAGAGTCCGTGGGTCTACCGTTAACCTATTCCCCAGCAGGCGTGACAATCACCGTAAAAGTGAAAACCGCGCGGGCCGAACAGCTGAGCCGCTTGAGCGCTGCCTTGTAGCCGCCAGTGGAAAATAGTCAAGTCTGCTTTGCGGTTCAATTGCCAGGTTTCATCACCGGTTCCGAACACCAGCTTTTCCGGTGGCGTGCGAACCTCCAAGCCTCAGCTCTCCTTGCGGCTGAACTGCGAGCGTTCGAAGAACAGCACGATGCCCAGGCCCAGAAACAGCGGGACGATGAGATAAAACAGCCGGAACACCAGCAGCGCCGCCACCACGCCGACCGGGTCCATGTCGGAAAGCCCGGCCAGGAACACCACCTCGAAAACGCCGAGGCCGCCTGGCGCGTGCGAAATCTGGGCGACCGAGAAGGAGACCAGGAAGACGCCCAGCACGACGAAATAGCCGGGATTGTGCACCTCGGGCAGGGCGAAGAAGATGATCGCCGCGGCCGCGAGCAGTTCGATCGGGCCGATCAGCAACTGCCTGGCGACGATCGGCAGCGCCGGATAGTGCAACTGAAACCCGGCGATCCTCAGCGGGCGCAGGTGCAGCCAACTGCCGAATACATAGGCTGCGATGAGGACCAGCATCGCAATGCCTGCCGCCTCCGACAGGCCGTGATGGGCAATGCCGGAAAAGCGGTCGATGATCCGCGGCTCGAACACCAGCACAAGGCCGGAGACCAGTAACGTCGACAGCACGAAGGTTATCCAGCAGATCGCCACCAGCACGCCGACTTCCTGGCCGGTCAGCCCCCTTGTGCCGTAGGCACGGTAGCGAATGACGGCGCCGGAGAACACCGAGCCGCCGATATTGTGCGACAGCGCGTAGGTGGTGAAGGAGCAGAGTGTCACGAACAGCCACGACACCTTTTTGCCAATATGCAGCAGCGCGATGTGATCGTAGCCGGCGAGCGCGGCATAGGCGACGACCGAGCTCAAGCCCGCCAGCATCCAGCCACGAGTTGGAATGGCCGCCAGCCCATCCCAGACGTCGTCGAGCGAGATGCCGCGCAATTCATGCCAGAGCAGCAGCAGGGAGAAGATCACCGCGCCGATGCCGACGACCGGCCAGAAATAGCGTTTCCAGTTCATTGCCCGACTGCCATGCGTTGCGTATCCGCTTCCTTTCCGTCGAGAGGCCGTCCGCCCCGGATTTCCCATTCATTTCAGAGATGCCTCATTGAAGCCGGCTATTCAACCGCGAACACTTGTCGCGCCTGACGCCGTCCCTGTTTGCCGCGCGCCGCGACGGTGTTTCGCTACCAGCCCAGCCTTGCCGGTACATTACGCCAGTGCAAAAACAGGCCCGCGCACCCAGCCGGCAAAATTCAGCATGCGGCTCTTGGTGATCGGGCACGGCGCTGTTAGTCTGGCGGCAACTTGAAACATGCCAAAGCGCCTGCTGCGTCCTTCACCGGTTCGCGCGGCGCCGGAAGGAACGACAGTGGAAGACCGCGACACCGGCGCAGGCGCGCCGGAGGTGGGCGCGTCCAGCGCTTCCCTGGGGCCATCAGGCCCGGGGACAGCCGGTTGGCAGCAACGCCGCCCAACGGAGCCTCGCTCCGTGAATGGGCAGGCTGGCGACGCGACCCAGAAGGGCAAGCCCAAGAAACGGCGCAAGCGAAGGCGTGGACGCAAGGTTTTTGCGCGTGACGAGGCGCGCCCAGGGGACAATCAATCGCCGGTGCAAGGCAAGGCTCATGTCGCGGCGGTGGATTTGAAGCCTGTTGCCGCGGCGACAATCTCGCCCGCCGCTTCATTGCCTCGCCCCGAACAAGGCCACCGCCGGCCGCCGGTGCACGAGCTTCCCGTCTTCGCCGCGCTGGACCTCGGCACCAACAATTGCCGGCTGCTGGTCGCCGTTCCCACGCGTCATGGCCAGTTTCGCGTCATCGATGCCTTCTCGCGCATCGTCAGGCTGGGCGAGGGGCTCACCGCCAATGGCCGGCTCGGTCAGCCGGCGATGGACCGCGCGGTCGAGGCGCTGAAGGTCTGCGGCGATAAATTGCGCGGCCGCAAGATCAGGAAAGCAAGGCTGATCGCCACCGAAGCCTGCCGCACCGCCGAAAACGGCGTGGAGTTCCTCGATCGCGTCGAACGCGAGGCTGGCCTGAAGCTCGAGATCATCGACCGCCAGACCGAAGCCCGTCTCGCGGTTTCCGGCTGCGGTTCGCTGGTCGAGCGCGACACGCAGGGCGTCGTCCTGTTCGACATCGGTGGCGGGTCTTCCGAGATCGCGCTGATCGATCTCACCGGCCGCCGTTCGCCGCGGCTGGCCAATCACATCGTCTCGTGGACCTCGCTGCCGGTCGGCGTCGTCTCGTTGGCGGAACGCTTTGGCGGCCGCACCGTGACGCGCGAGATATTCACCGCCATGGTCGACGACGTCGCCGGCAGGCTGGCCGCTTTCGATGGCCGCGATCGGTTGAGCCATCTCAAGGCCGGCCCGAATTTTCATCTGCTGGGCACTTCGGGCACGGTGACGACGCTGGCCGGCGTCCATCTCGACCTCGAGCGCTACGATCGCCGACGGGTCGACGGCCTGTGGATGGACCGCGACAGCGTCGACCGCATGGTGGAGAAACTGGTCGGCTGGGATTTCCAGCAGCGCTGCGCCAACCCCTGCATCGGCGCCGACCGCGCCGATCTCGTGCTGGCCGGTTGTGCCATCCTCGAAGCAATCCGCGCCGTCTGGCCCTCGGAGAGGCTGCGCGTCGCCGACCGGGGCTTGCGCGAAGGAATATTGAGTGAGCTGATGGCCGATGACGGCGTCTGGCGCAATGACGGGCGTGCCAGGGCATCATGATCATGCTCAAACAAGAAATCAGGCAATGACGAAGAAACCGGAAAAGCCAGGATCCGCCAGCATTCGCGTGCTGAAGACGCGGATCAAGAAGAAAAGCGGGCTGAAGGAATCGTCGCGCCGCTGGCTGCAGCGCCACATCAACGATCCCTATGTCCAGCGCTCCAAGGCCGACGGCTATCGCTCGCGCGCGGCCTACAAGCTGATCGAGATCGACGACAAGCACCACCTCTTGAAGCCCGGCATGAAAGTAATCGATCTGGGTGCCGCCCCCGGCGGCTGGTGCCAGGTCGCGGCCGCGCGCACGAAATCGACGGCCGAAAACCCGCATGTCATCGGCATCGATTATCTCGAAATGGACGCCGTGCCCGGTGCGCCGGTGCTGCTGATGGATTTCCTGGACGCCGACGCGCCGCAAAGGCTGGCCGAGGCGCTGGGCGGGGATCCGGATGTCGTGCTGTCCGACATGGCGGCGCCGACCACCGGCCACAAGCGGACCGACCATATCCGCACCATGCATCTGTGCGAGGTGGCGGCCGATTTCGCGCTCTCGGTCCTCAAGCCGGGCGGCCATTTCCTCGCCAAGACCTTCCAGGGCGGCGCCGAAAATGAGTTGCTCTCGATGCTCAAGAAGAATTTCCGCTCCGTCCATCACGTCAAGCCGCCGGCCTCACGCGATGAATCAGTGGAGCTCTATCTGTTGGCCAAGGATTTTAAGGGGCGAGAGTCCGGTCCGCCGCCAGGCGGATCGGAACGTCCAGTGGACGTTCCGAAGGACTCGAGCGCCCCGAGCCATAGCGAAGGGCCGGGGGACGCCGACGGCTGAAAGGCCAGCTCCCCGCCGGTCCGCCGCCAGGCGGATCGGAACGTCCAGTGGACGTTCCGAAGGACTCGAGCGCCCGGAGCCATGGCGAACGGCCGGGGACGCCGCGGCTGATCGCTCTACGGCGACTTATCACTCTCCCGGCGATCTGACGGGTTCCAGCGTCTTCGGCGTCGTCAGCCGGCCATGGCCGGAGACGGCGTTACCGGCGTCGGGCGCCATCCGCATGAACGACAGCGACGCCGCCGCCGACACCGCCGCCACGATGAAGAAGGCGGTATGGAAGTCGCGCAGCGTCAGCGGGCCGCCATGGATCGAGGTCGAGACTTCCAGAATGCCGCCGGCGAGCGCCACGCCGAGCGCGATCGAGAGCTGCTGGAACACCGCCGTGATCGGCGTTGCCTTGCTGGTATCCTCGGCCGACACCTCGGCATAGGAGAGCGCGTTGATGCCGGTGAAGAACATCGAGCGGATGAAGCCGCCGACCAGCAATATGGCCAGCATCAGCGCGTAAGGTGTTTCGGGGGTGAAGAGGCCGTAGATGGCGATCGATGCGGCGGCGACCAGCGAGCCGACGATCAGCACGCGGCGAAAGCCGACAACGCGGAAGATCAGCGCAGTGACGAATTTCATACCAATGGCGCCGATCGCCGAGACAAAGGTGATCATGCCGGACTGGAACGGTGTCAGCCCGAAACCGATCTGGAACATCAGCGGCAAAAGGAACGGCACGGCGCCGATGCCGATGCGAAACAGCGAGCCGCCAAGCACCGACGAGCGGAACACCTGGTTACGGAACAGTTCGAGCGCCAGCAGCGGATTTTTGGCGCGGCGCGCATGCATGAGATAGAGCGCGCCCGACAGCAGTCCCACGGCGATCGTGATGAAGCCGGTCGCCGGCGGCAGATAAGGCAGGCTGACCACCGACAGGCCAAAGACGACGCCTGAAGCGGCCAGCCCGCTCAGGACGAAACCGACGAAATCGAGCGGCGGCGTCTCGGTTGCCTCGGTTTCCGGCAGGAAGCGAGTGGCAAGCCAAATGCCGATCAGGCCGATCGGGACGTTGATCAGGAAGATCCAGTGCCAGGTGAAGTAGGTGGTGATGAAGCCGCCGATCGGCGGACCCACCAGCGGGCCGACCAGCGCGGGAACGGTCAGCCACGACATGGCGGCGACCAGTTCGCTCTTGGGCGTGGCGCGCACCAGAACCAGGCGCCCGACCGGGGTCATCATGGCGCCGCCAATGCCTTGCAGGAAACGCGCGACTACGAAGGCGGGCAGCGAACCGGAGAGGGCGCACGCCACCGAACCGGCAATGAACACTGCAATCGCGGCACGAAAGATGGTCTTGGCGCCGAAGCGATCGGCCATCCAGCCGCTGATTGGAATGAAGATCGCCAGCGACACCAGATAGGCCGTCAGCGCCAGTTTGAGCGCGATCGGGCTGGTGTGGATGTCGATGGCGATCGCCGGCAGCGATGTCGCGATGACGGTCGAATCCATGTTTTCCATGAAGAGAGCGACCGCCAATATGAGCGGAATGGTGCGGTTCACAAGACGCGTCCGGACTGATTCTCTGTGTCGTCGGCTGGGGCAAGCCGGCACGCAGGGCGGTTATCACGGCCAGAGGGTGATGTCGTGTTAAATTGCTGTCACTTTTGTGCGACTGCAAGGATGCGGCCTTTCGCTTTGGCATGCCCCATGCCGGCAGAGATCCCTGCCAGGCAAGGGACACCTTGCATGGAACGACACACATCATTATTGTAGTGAATATAACTACTATGGGGACATTGCCATGGAAAAAGGTGTTTCGGCGGCCGATGCCAATCGCAGGTTTTCTCTCCTACTGCGCGGCGTTCGCGAAGGACAAAGCTACGTGGTGACCAGTCACGGGCGTCCGGTCGCTCGGATCGTGCCTGCGGATCATCAGGAGGGTGTGGCTGCCCGATCGCGCGCGGCGTTGTTGTCGCGCCTTGAGCGCCAGCCTGTCATGAATGCCGGGCAGTGGACGCGCGATGAGCTTTATGAGGACGAGCATTGAAGATCGCGCTCGATACGAATATCCTTGCTTACGCGGAAGGGGTGAACGGTGCGGAGAAGCGCGACATCGTTCTCGAATTGCTGCGCGATCTCCGGCAAGATGACGCGGTTATTCCTGTTCAGGTTCTTGGTGAACTCTTCAACGTTTTGGTCCGCAAAGCAGGAAGACCGCCCCTGGAGGCACGGGATGCCCTTCTGAGCTGGAGCGACGCATTTTCCGTTGCCGCGACGACGCAGGACGTGATGATGATGGCCGCTGATCTGGCTACCGATCATCGACTCAGCATTTGGGACTCGGTCATTCTCTCCACGGCCTCGCAAGCTGGCTGTCGGCTGCTGGTCTCGGAAGATCTGCAAGACGGCTTCACATGGGGCGCGGTCACTGTCGTCAGTCCTTTCGCAGCGCCGCGTCACCCATTGCTTGATGCTCTAGCGGGGAAGTCTGGCGACTAGAACGCGGAACGACGCAACGATCGGCTTTTCATCCGTCCCGCGACGTGTTACCAGCCACCGCCAATCCTGAAAGGGAATAACGAGTCGGCGCTGTCCATTCCGGTCCAGCGCTTTTTCGCATTCAAAGGGCTGGCCATGGCAAAAATCATCGAAACGTCCACCGGCGCACTGGCGCTGACCTTTGACGACGTGCTTTTGCAGCCCGGTCATTCCGAGGTGATGCCCGGCCAGACCGACATCCGCACCCGCATCGCCGGCGACATCGATCTCAACGTGCCGATCCTGTCGGCGGCGATGGACACGGTCACCGAGGCAAGGCTTGCCATCGCCATGGCGCAGGCCGGCGGCATCGGCGTCATCCATCGCAATTTCTCGCCCGCCGAACAGGCCGAGCAGGTGCGGCAGGTCAAGAAATTCGAATCCGGCATGGTGGTCAACCCGGTCACGATCGGACCCGACGCCACGCTCGCCGACGCATTGTCGCTGATGCGCACCTATTCGATCTCGGGCATTCCGGTGGTCGAGAATGGCGGCGCCGGTGGCCACAAGACCGGGCGGCTGGTCGGCATCCTGACCAACCGCGATGTGCGCTTCGCTTCCGATCCGGCGCAAAAGGTCTACGAATTGATGACCCGTGAGAACCTGATCACGGTCAAGGAGAACGTCGACCAGGACGAGGCCAAGCGGCTTCTGCACCAGCACCGCATCGAGAAGTTGGTGGTGGTCGACAAAACGGGCAATTGCGTCGGGCTGATCACCGTCAAGGACATCGAGAAGTCGCAGCTCAACCCGCACGCCACCAAGGATGCGCAGGGGCGCCTGCGCGCCGCGGCCGCCACCAGCGTCGGTGATGACGGCTTCGAGCGCGCCGAGCGTCTTATCGAGGCCGGCGTCGATCTTTTGGTGATCGACACAGCGCATGGCCACTCGCAGCGCGTGCTGGACGCGGTGACGCGGGCGAAGAAGCTTTCCAATTCCGTGCGAATCCTGGCCGGCAACGTCGCCACCGCGGAAGGCACGCGGGCGCTGATCGACGCCGGCGCCGACGCCGTCAAGGTCGGCATTGGTCCGGGCTCCATCTGCACCACCCGCATTGTGGCCGGGGTCGGCGTTCCCCAGCTTTCGGCCATCATGTCGGCGGTCGAGACGGCGCACAAATCAGGCGCCTCGGTGATCGCCGACGGCGGCATCAAATATTCCGGCGATCTCGCCAAGGCACTCGCCGCCGGCGCCAGCGCCGCCATGATCGGCTCGCTGCTTGCCGGAACCGACGAAAGCCCGGGCGAGGTCTATCTGCACCAGGGCCGCTCCTTCAAGGCCTATCGCGGCATGGGCTCGGTCGGCGCCATGGCGCGGGGCTCCGCCGATCGCTACTTCCAGGCCGAGGTGCGCGACACGCTGAAACTGGTGCCGGAAGGCATTGAAGGGCAGGTTCCCTATAAAGGACCTGTGTCTGGCGTGCTGCACCAGCTTGCGGGCGGGCTGAAAGCCGCTATGGGTTATGTTGGTGGCCGCGACCTTGCCGATTTCCGCGACCGCGCCACCTTTGTGCGCATATCCAACGCCGGACTTCGTGAAAGCCACGCCCATGACGTCACGATTACCCGCGAAAGCCCCAACTATCCCGGCGGAGCCTGATTCTTCCGGACTTTGGGCGAACTTGACCTCCATGGTGCTGCGCTTGTCGCGCCATGTCGGGGCGTTCTGCTTCCTCTCGGCGGCGGTTTTTGTCGCCATGACAGGGATGGAGTTCTTCTATTTCCGTCGACTGAGCGGGGGCCTGGCCTCGCTCGACATGCGCTATTTCGGATTCACGCCCGACGAAGGCATGGCCTGGCTTACGGCGCTTGGCCGGCGCGGCAGCGAGATCATCCTAGTCTGGCACTACCTGACCTTCGATCTTCTGTTTCCGGCGCTGTTGTCGCTGACGCTGGTCAGCCTGATCCTGGCAACTGGCCGGCGCCTGAAGAATTTCCGCGTGCTGCCGGCGCAGATGCAGGCGGTCTTCGCGCTGGTCCTGGTGCTGCCCTATACGCTCGCCGACTACGCCCAGAACATCGCCGTGGCGCGCCTTCTGTCCGATTTCCTCTACGCCAATCCGGACTCGCTGTCCTTTGCCTCGGCGCTGATCGTCACCAAATTCGCGCTTCTCGCCGTCCCGGTCATCGTCATTGCCGCTTTCTGGCTGGCAGGCCAAAGACGTCGGAGTTGAAGCGGGGCAGGGCAGGGGCGACTTCATGAACCAGACCACGATCTTCTGGCCTGTGCTGGCTCACGTGCTGCTGATCTACATCGTCTATATCGTCATGGGCCGGCGCCGCTATTTTGCCGTCAAGTCGGGTGAAGCCAAGGTCGGCCAGTACAAGGTTCGTTCGACCGAGCCGGCCTCTACTGTCACCGTCGCGAACAATTTGATCAACCAATTCGAACTGCCGGTGCTTTTCTACGTGCTGTGCCTGACACTGCACATGACCAACGGCGTCAATTACATCACCCTCGCACTGATGTGGATTTTTGTCGCGTCGCGCTATTTTCACGCCTGGTTTCACCTGACCAGCAATAAGCTGCTGGTGCGCAACCGCTCCTTCGTGCTGGGCGCGGTGGTGCTGGCGCTGGGCTGGATCTGGCTGGCCCTGCACTTGCTCGCGATCGTATGAGCTGCGCCAATCACCTTCTCCAAAAGGGAAGGGGGAAAGGCCGGCGCCTATAGATCGAACACCGCGATCTTGCGATTGTCGAACTTGATGCCGATCTCGCCGCGTACCAGCTTCAGCGCGTGTTCGCCGAACACGGCGCGCCGCCATCCTTGCAGCGCGGGCACATCGGCATCCTCGCCCTCGGCGGCGATGCGATCGATGTCATCGCTGGAGGCCAGCACCTTCGAGGCGACGCCCTGTTTTTCGGCGATGATCCTGAGCAGCACCTTCAACAGTTCCGCGGCCGCATTCGAGCCCTCGGGCGGCTGGAAGTTTTTCGGCAGTTTCGGCATCTGCTCCTTGGGCAGGGCGAGCGCGGTGTTGACCGCGCCGAGCAATGCCGTCGCCGTCGAGGAGCGTTCCCATCCCTTGGGAGTGGTGCGCAGCTTGGCAAGGGCTGGCGCATCGCGCGGTCCTTGCTGTGCGATCTCGTAGATCGCGTCGTCCTTGAGCACACGGCCGCGCGGCACGTCGCGCTCGCGCGCCTCGCGTTCGCGCCATGCCGCCACGGCCTGCACGATCGCCAGCTCCTGGGGCTTGCGAAGCCGCATCTTCAGCCGTTTCCAGGCATCCTCGGGGTGCGGATCGTAGGTCTCGCGCGAGGTCAGGACATCCATCTCCTCATTCAGCCAGTGGGCGCGGTTTTCCCGCGCCAGCTCGGCGTTGAGGTGCTGATAGACCTCGATCAGATGCGTGACGTCGGCCAGCGCGTAATCAAGCTGCTTGTCGGACAGCGGCCGATGGCGCCAGTCGGTGAAGCGCGACGACTTGTCGAGCCGCGCCCCGGTGATGCGCTGTACCAGCTGATCGTAGGAAACGCTGTCGCCGAAGCCGCAGACCATCGCCGCCACCTGGGTATCGAACACCGGGTGCGGAACGAGGTCGCCGAGATGGACGATGATTTCGATGTCCTGGCGCGCCGCATGGAAGACTTTGACCACCGCCTCGTTGGCCATCAGCCTGAAGAAGGGAGCCAGGTCGATGTCAGGTGACAGCGGATCGATCAGCGCGGTCACGCCGGGCGCGGCCATCTGGATCAGGCACAGGATTGGCCAGAAGGTCGTTTCGCGGATGAATTCGGTGTCGACGGTGACGAAATCCGACTTTTCGAAAGCGGCGAGAACGGTCTCGAGTTCTTTCTGGGTGGTGATGACGTGCATCAAATCGCTTTTGGCAGGAGTAGGGTCTTCCTAGATTTCAGCCGGGAAGGCTTTCGTCAAGCTGTGGCGCCATCGTCACGGCCCTTCCGGACTGTCTGGATCACTATTTCTCCTCGCCAGCCGCGCGAAAATGGTCGACGTGCGCAACAGCGCCGTGAAGCGGCTGCGCTTGCCCGCCGGTACTCCAGAGCGTGCCTGCATGCGGTAGAGGATGACGGCAATGAAGATCGCGTAGACCACGGCGCTGAAGACGAACAGCGCGCTTGGCCCGAAATACTGCATCGCGGTCGAGGCCGCGAAAGGGCCGCCAATAGCGCCGAAGGAGTAGAACAGCATCAGGGCGGCGTTGATCAGCACGAACTCGCCGGCATCCGCGCGGTCGTTGGAATGTGCCGCCGACAGCGAATACAGCGGCATGGCGAAACAGCCGAAGATAAAGATGATGATGAAGTTGAGCAGCGGGTTGCTGCCGGCGATGAACACCAGCGCCAGAGCCGAAAGCATCGCGCAGCAGGTCGTCATCAGCAGCACCCGGCGCCGATCCCAGCGGTCGGAGAGGTAACCGAGCGGATACTGGATGATGGCGCCGCCGAAAATGCCGACGCTGACGAAGGTGACGACATCGCCGACCGACATGCCGATCTGCTCCGCATAGACCGGCGACAAGGTGCGAAAGGCACTGTTGGTGACGCCGACGGCGATGCAGCCAAAGCAGCCCAGAGGCGAAATCCGCCAGACGCGGGCCAGATCGAGCTTGACCTCTTCCGGCGGCGTCGGGTTGGAGCGGTCGCCGAGCGAGACCGGCACCAACGACAGCGTGATCATGATCGACATGATTGCGAAGATGGTGAAGCCACCGGCGCCGAAGACGGGAATCAGGAACTGGGCTGATGTCACCGATCCGGTATCGACCATCCGGTAGATCGCCAGCACGCGGGCGCGGTCGCGGTTGGTGACGCCGGAATTCAGCCAGCTTTCGACGATGGTGAACAATCCGGCGAAACAGAAGCCGCCGGCAAAGCGCACCGCGCACCACATCACCGGACCGAGAACCAGCACGAGCAGCAAGGTGCCGACGGAGGCGATCGCCGCCAGCGCCGAAAACGCCCTGATATGGCCCACCGCCTTCATGATGCGGGTGATGGCCAGGCAGCCGAGCAGGAAGCCGGCGAAATAGAAGGTGCCCATCAGGCCGATGTCGGAAGCCGAAAACCCTTCCTGCACGCCACGCAGCGCGATCAGCGTGCTCTGCAGCCCATTGCCGCCGAGGAGGATGCCTGCGGCGAGAAGAAGCGGGATCAGGGGACGGATGGAGGACATAAGGAATACAGCCGCTCATCGTTGATCCTTTTTGGACCATCGTCTCCGTCGATGCCAGCGGCATTTGCCAATGAAAAGGCGGCAAGGCCTCGGCCCGAATTCAGCTCGGCGGATGAAACAGATGTCGATGGCGACCGGCAGCGCCGGTTAATCGGTCAGAGTATCAATCGACGCGCTCAAAAATGTCTAGGCTGGTCCCGAAGGCGCGCCATGTTCCAACCGTGGTCAGCTTTGCGGGCTCACCCTCGGCATCGGCTGAAAGAGCCAGGCCAGCCACCGTGTGCCACAACATCTCGATCTTGCCGTCTCGAAAAATGCCGGTATAGCTGACCGCCGCCGGCCCCGTCTTTCCTGACGCCGCGGAAGTAAAGCCGATCACATCTCCATGAGCGGCCCCGTGAAGAGGCACTTCCATCCCGGAAAAGCTGCTGTCGGGCAACGCTGTCTTGAAGACACCGCGGATCAAACCCTCACTATCGTCCTCAATAATTACAACCGAACCGTATTGATTGCGCCAAGTGCCCTTCCAGGAAAACACGTTTGCCTCCTCTCGGTCCATCATGCGCTAACGCGACAGGCGGTTCACCGTTCCGCCACATGACCGGCCATAAATTGAAAGCCGAAGTTCCAAGCTGAGAGATCGCCCCTCCGTCCCTTTGCCTTGACAAACCATGCCTCTCATGCGCTTTTCGCGCAAATTTTGGGCCGGGCTGCGATGCTTTGGCCCGCCACTCACAATCCCGGACTTTTATCCATGACCATGCACCGTTACCGCAGCCATACCTGTGCCCAGTTGCGAAAGAGCGACGTCGGCAATTCCGTTCGCCTGTCGGGTTGGGTGCATCGCGTGCGCGACCATGGCGGCCTGCTGTTCATCGACCTGCGCGACCATTACGGCCTGACCCAGATCGTCGCCGATCCCGATTCGCCTGCCTTCAAGATCGCCGAGACCTTGCGCGGCGAATGGGTGATCCGCGTCGATGGCGAGGTCAAGGCGCGCTTGCCCGAGACCACGAACGCCAATTTGCCGACCGGCGAGATCGAGATTTTCGCCCGCGAGATCGAGGTGTTGTCGGCGGCCAAGGAATTGCCGCTGCCGGTGTTCGGCGAGCCCGATTATCCCGAGGACATCAGGCTGAAATACCGCTTCCTCGACCTGCGCCGCGAGACACTGCACAAGAACATCGTGGCGCGCACGAAGATCATCGCCGAGATGCGCAAGCGCATGGGCGAGGTCGGCTTCACCGAATTCTCGACGCCGATCCTGACCGCCTCGTCGCCGGAAGGCGCGCGCGACTTCCTGGTGCCGTCGCGCATCCATCCCGGCACCTTCTACGCGCTGCCGCAGGCGCCGCAGCAATACAAGCAGCTGATCATGGTGTCGGGCTTCGACCGCTATTTCCAGATCGCGCCCTGCTTCCGTGACGAGGACCCGCGCGCCGACCGCTTGCCCGGCGAATTCTACCAGCTCGACCTCGAAATGAGTTTCGTCGAGCAGGACGACGTGCTGTCGACCATGGAACCGGTGATGCGCGGCGTCTTCGAGACCTTCGCCAACGGCAAGCCGGTGACGCAGAAATTCCAGCGCATCCCCTATGATGTCGCCATGCGCAAATACGGCTCCGACAAGCCGGACTTGCGCAACCCGATCGAGATGCAAGCCGTCTCCGACCATTTTCGCGATTCCGGCTTCAAGGTGTTCGCCAACATCCTGGCCAACGATCCGAAGGCCGAGGTGTGGGGCATTCCGGCAAAGACCGGCGGCAGCCGCGCCTTTTGCGACCGCATGAATAGCTGGGCGCAAGGCGAGGGCCAGCCGGGCCTGGGCTACATCTTCTGGCGCAAGGAAGGCGACAAGCTCGAAGGCGCCGGCCCGCTCGCCAAGAACATCGGCGAGGAACGTACCGAGGCGATCCGCTTGCAACTCGGTCTTGCCGACGGCGACGCCGCTTTCTTTGTCGCCGGTGATCCGAAGAAGTTCGTGTCGTTCGCCGGCGCGGCGCGCACCCGTGCCGGCGAGGAGCTGAACCTCGTCGACCGCGAACGCTTCGAACTGTGCTGGATCGTGGACTTCCCGTTCTTCGAATGGAACGAGGAGGAGAAGAAGATCGACTTCGCCCACAACCCGTTCTCGATGCCGCAGGGTGGCATCGATGCGCTGAACGGCGAGGATCTGCTCGGCATCAAGGCCTTCCAGTACGACATGGTCTGCAACGGTTTCGAGATCGCCAGTGGCGGTATCCGCAACCATCTGCCCGAAACCATGGTCAAGGCGTTCGAGACGGTCGGGCTCGACCGCGCCACGGTCGAGGAGCGCTTTGGCGGCCTCTACCGTGCCTTCCAGTATGGCGCGCCGCCGCATGGCGGCATGGCCGCCGGCGTCGACCGCGTCGTCATGCTGCTGGTCGGGGCGAAGAACCTGCGCGAGATCACCATGTTCCCGATGAACCAGCAGGCTTACGACCTGTTGATGAACGCGCCGTCGGAAGCCTCGCCGCAGCAGCTTCGCGATTTGGCGCTGCGGGTAGCGCCGGTGAAGAAGGACTGACGGGTGCAACTGCCCTTTCTCCCCGTCACTATACGGGGAGAAATGTCCGGCAGGACAATGAGGGGCAGCGCGGATGCTGGGGATTTGCGAGCGATCGTAGCAGCCGAGGCCTTCTGACAGGCAATCGTTTCAGACTGGAATTCATATTCGCAAGCGTCGGCGCTGCCCCTCATCCGCCTGCCGGCACCTTCTTCCCGTATAGTGACGGGGAGAAGGCAGCTAATTCGATCAGTCCTCGTTCGCCTTGACGGTCACGCCGAGCGTCTTCGGCAGGTCGAGCGGGTTGGACATGGCGCCCGCCATGATCAGCGCGAACGGCACCGATGCCGGCGGCTCGGCCGAGATTTCGAGGCTCTTCGGATCGTCGAGATATTTGCTGACAGCCGCCGTAACCTGGGCCGTCAGCTCGGGATTGTTGAGCTGCGCCATGCCGAACGGCACGATTGCCTTGGCCTGGTTGGCGATGTCCTTGGCCGACATGCCCTGCTGCTTGCCGACATAGTCCAGCACCTTGCCGGTCAGCGAATCGTCGTCGAAGCGGATCGATGCGCTGTTGAACGAAAGCTGCTGCAACAGGCCGAGCATGGCCATGCCTTGCGCCGAATTGTCGGCGCCTTCCGGCTGTGCGGCCATCTTCTTCTGCATTTCCTGCAGCGACTTGATGAAGTCGATCGTGTAGCCGCCGAGGTCGAAGGTCATGCCGAGCGTGCCGGCATTCTCGACGGATATGTCGTATTTCGACAGCTCCATCTTGCCGTCCGACGGCTGCCAGGTGCCGGCCATTTCAAGATTGCCCGAAATGTTCTGGTAGCCGAGCGCGTTGATGACCTCCTTGGACTTGGGGTCCTCGACCAGCGAGAGATCGGCCGTGAATTTCTCCGTGTTGGCGGTGAATTCCATCGCCTTGCCGTCGGCGGGCGGCGTGATCTGGATGGCAAGCCCGTCCATCGAAAAAGCGGTCTTGTCGGCGACCTTGACCGTCATGTTCGAGAGTTCAGCGGATTTGTACATCATCAGCGAGCCAAGCGGGCTGGTGGAGTCGTCGGCCGGCACCGTCATGTCGTGGATGACGAAGGGGCTGAGATCCAGGGTGACGCCGTCCTTGCTGTGTTCGAAGGCCGAGGTCGACACGGTGCCGATATCATAGCCGCCATTGGCCTCGGTGATGTTCTCGAGCTTGACGTCGCCGATCGTCAGCGCTTCCTTTTCCGCGGCCGGTTTCACCGACACGCCCTGCAGTATCATGCTGGTGTTGTCGCCGGTCACGCCGGTCCAGGAGATGTCGACGCCCTGGGCGGAGAGTGCTGCCTTCAGCCGGTCCGCGACCGCCGCGTCCTGGGCAAGGGCCGCATTCAGCGGCAGCGTGAGCAAGAAGGTCGAAAGTGCGAATTTCCGGAGAGTTGAGCGGTTGATTGTCATCGCAAGGTCCCTGAGAGTGTCCTGAAATTATTTTTCAATTCGTTGCGCCATCACCATTCCGTGACGAACTGGACGGGAAAAAGGCGTGTCCCGGCACAATGGTCGAAAATCGCGCTGAAAGGCAAACCCGATCCGACCGCTATTGGAGAATGCAGTGAATTTGGCATGAAGGTCGAGCCGCCAGCGTGCTTCGCAATAGATGCGGCATGTAACAGATTGATGTTGGCCGGCAAGCTCGACCTTGCGGTTTTCTGTTGCAGAATTGCGCGCAAATCGACTGGCCCGGTGCGCGCCTCTTGCCGCGAATCACCCGCTCGGCTAGGTGCAGCCCATGGGAAAGAGGCTTTTGCCGCCTGACAATGGCGGCGGCGATCATATCGAACCGGTCGACCTGAAGAAGGCGCTGGAAGAGCGCTATCTCGCCTATGCTTTGTCGACCATCATGCACCGGGCGCTCCCGGATGTGCGCGACGGACTGAAGCCGGTCCATCGCCGCATCATGCACGCCATGCGCCTGTTGCGCCTCAACCCCGACCAGGGGTTCGCCAAATGCGCTCGTATCGTCGGCGAGGTGATGGGCAAGTTCCACCCGCATGGCGACCAGTCGATCTATGATGCGCTGGTGCGGCTGGCGCAGGATTTTTCGATGCGCTACCCCTTGGTCGACGGCCAGGGCAATTTCGGCAACATCGACGGCGATAACGCCGCCGCCATGCGCTACACCGAAGCGCGTATGACCGACGTGGCCACCGATCTGCTTGCCGGCATCACCGAGGACGCGGTCGACTATCGGCCGACCTACAATGAAGAAGACGAGGAGCCGGTCGTGCTCCCCGGTGCCTTCCCCAATCTCTTGGCCAACGGCTCGTCCGGCATCGCGGTTGGCATGGCGACCTCGATCCCGCCGCACAATGCCGCAGAGCTTTGCGACGCGGCGCTGCATCTGATCGAGCATCGCGATGCGCCGGTGGCGAAGCTGATGGATTTCGTCCAGGGCCCGGATTTTCCGACCGGCGGCATCATCGTCGACAGCCGTGCCTCGATCCTCGAAGCCTATGAGACCGGCCGCGGCGGGTTTCGCGTGCGGTCGAAATGGAACCAGGAAGACCAGGGCAGGGGCACCTGGAGCATTGTCGTTACCGAAATCCCCTATGGGGTGCAGAAGGCGCGGCTGATCGAGAAGATCGCCGAGCTGTTGATGGCCCGCAAGCTGCCGCTGCTCGAGGATATCAGGGACGAAAGCGCCGAGGACATCCGCGTCGTGCTGGTGCCGAAGAGCCGTTCGGTCGACCCAGGCATCCTGATGGAATCGCTGTTCAAGCTGACCGAGCTCGAAAGCCGTTTCCCGCTCAACATGAATGTGCTGTCGCGCGGCAAGGTGCCCAACGTGCTGTCGCTGAAGGGCGTGCTGCAGGAATGGCTGGACCACCGCCGCGACGTCCTCATCCGTCGCTCGAAATTTCGCCTCGGCGAGATCGAGAGGCGGCTGGAAATCCTTGCCGGCTACCTGATCGCCTATCTCAACATCGACGAGGTGATCAGGATCATCCGCGAGGAGGATGAGCCCAAGCAGGTCATGATGGCCCGCTGGTCGCTCACCGACACCCAGGCCGAAGCGATCCTCAACATGCGGCTGCGCGCCTTGCGCAAGCTGGAAGAATTCGAGATCCGCAAGGAATTCGACGGCCTGACCGCGGAGAAGAAGCAGATCGAGGCACTGCTGGCGTCCGATGCCAAGCAGTGGTCGACCATCAAGTGGGAAGTCACTCAGGTTCGCGACAAGTTCGGTCCGGAGACCGAGATCGGCAAGCGCCGCACGCAGTTCGCCGACGCGCCCGAGCACGACCTGACCGATATCGCGCACGCCATGATCGAGCGCGAGCCGGTCACCGTGGTGGTTTCGGAAAAAGGCTGGCTGCGGGCGATGAAGGGCCATCTGGCCGATTTTTCGACGCTGACCTTCAAGGAGGGCGACAGCCTCAAGCTCGCCTTCCATGCCCAGACGACGGACAAGGTTCTGGTCTTCACGACCGGCGGCAAGTTCTACACGATCGGCGCCGACCGGCTGCCGGGCGGCCGCGGCCATGGCGAGCCGATCCGCATCATCGTCGACATGGACAATGACCAGGACATCGTCACCGCCTTCGTCCACGATCCCAAGCGCAAGCTGCTGCTCGCCTCTTTCGACGCCAACGGCTTCATCGTTCCCGAGGAAGAGGTGGTCGCCAACACCCGCAAGGGCAAGCAGGTGATGAACGTCAAGGCGCCGGACGAGGCCAAGCGCTGCGTGCCGGTCACCGGCGATCACCTGGCCATCGTTGGCGAGAACCGCAAGATGCTGGTGTTCGCGCTCTCGGAAATTCCGGAGATGGGTCGCGGCAAGGGTGTGCGGCTGCAGAAATACAAGGACGGCGGCCTGCTCGACCTCAAGCCGTTCACGCTGGAGACCGGTCTCTCCTGGCAGGATTCGGCCGACCGTACCTTCACCCGGTCGCGCGAGGAATTGGCTGAATGGATCGGCGCCCGGGCGTCGGCGGGACGGATGGTGCCTAAGGGATTCCCAAGGACTGGGAAGTTCGGCTAGAAGCTGCCGATCTCCTCCCTCGTGGGGGAAATGGCCGGCTGGCCAGAGGAGGCGCTGTCCCGCCAGCGCATCAAATGGCTGGCTACACCTCTCGCAATTCTCGGTCCTTAAGGTCAGATCAGGGGTTCACGCCCCCGTCTGTCCTGCAGGAGATTCCCCACGAGCGGGGAGATTGGCAGCTGCGCCATCACCATTTGGAGTATCGTCACGATTGCTGCACTATATCGGTGCATAACTGACCGGATGGGCCGGGGAGAACAGGGCGTTTGAAGGAAGCAAAGATCCAGAAGCCGGAACGGCAGCAGCGCCTCTTCGGGCTGTCCACACCGCTTCGTTCGGCCGTCATACCGCCGCTCTCGGCGGCGCGCTGGCTGCTGGTGCTGATCGTTGCCGCCGGCGTCTATTTTTTCCACGGCTTCCTGTTCCCGGTGCTGGCCGCCCTCGTTATCGCCTTCGCCAGCTGGCCGCTCTACCGACGGCTGCTGGTCGGCGTCGGCGGCAACCGAACCATCGCCGCCACATTTGCCATCCTGTTCATCCTGGCCTTCCTGGTGATACCGATCGCGCTTGCCGGCACCTACGCCATCAACGAGGTGCGCGAATGGGTCGGCTGGGCGATAGAGACCAACCGCCACGGTGCGGTGACGCCGCACTGGATCGCCACCCTGCCTGTGGTGGGTGAGTGGCTGAACGAGCAGTGGACGACCAATCTCGGCCATCCCGGCGGCATCGGCGAACTGATCCAGCTGGTCAGCGGCGCCAATATAGGCAGCATCTACCGCGGTGCGCTCGCCGCCGGCGGCAGCGCTTTCAGCCTCTTTCTGACGCTGCTGTTCATGATGATCGCCCTGTTTTTCGCCTATCGCGACGGCGAGAATTTCGCCGGCCAGATCGACCGCCTCGGCGAGCGCATCCTGCCCACCCGCTGGGAACGGATCTCGCGCGTCGTGCCGGCGACCATTTCCTCGACCGTGACCGGCATGACGGTAATCGCCATCGGCGAGGGACTGGTGCTGGGCATCGCCTACTGGCTGGCTGGTGTGCCGTCGCCGGTGACGCTCGGCGCGCTGACCGGCGTCATGGCGCTCATCCCCGGCGGTGCGCCATTGTCCTTCACATTGGTCTCGATCTACCTCGCCGCCAGCGGCTCACCGATGGCCGGCCTGGCGCTGTTCATCTGGGGCACGGTCGAGTTGTTCGTCGTCGACAAGACGTTGCGCCCCAAGCTCGTCGGCGGCCCGATAAAACTGCCCTTCCTGCCGACCTTTTTCGGTTTGATCGGCGGCGTCAAGACCATGGGTTTTCTCGGCCTGTTCATCGGCCCGGTGCTGATGGCGCTGCTGGTCGCGATCTGGCGCGAGTGGCTGCGCGAGGTGGAACTGGCCGACGAGATCGTGCCGCCGAATGAAATCGAAGCCGGTCCACAAATCGAGGTCCTGCCCGAACCCAGCGTGGTCAAGAAAGCCAGCGCCTGAATCTCCACTCTACGCCGGATGGTGTACCGCGAGGTCGCCGCGGCGCTTGCGCCCATCATGCAACTGCCAGAGCGAATGGGCGACGAGCGTGACGATCAGGATGCCGCCGCCGATTAGGCTGTTGCGGGTCGGCGTCTCGGCAAAGATCATCCACACCCAGATCGGCGCCAGCACGGTTTCGAGCAGGTAGAACATCGCCACTTCCGGTCCTGAAATGTATTTCGGCCCGGCGGCGAGGCAGAAGAACGAGATGGGCATAATGACGGCGCCGTTGAAGATGATCCACCATGGCGCGTTTACGTGAAAGCCTTCGCCGCTCACCATGAAGGCCGCCAGCCCAAGCGGCAGAAGGACGCCGATCAGCGAGGTGAATCCCATGTCCTTGCCGCTGGCTCGCGAGAGGGTGATGGCCACCGCGATGAAGAAAGCCGAGCACAGCGCCATGAAATCACCGAACAGCTTGCCGCTGCCAACCGAACCGCCGACGATGACCAGCACGCCGAGGATCATGACCAGCATGGCCGCGATCGTCACCGCTCCCGGCCTTTCCCGTAGGAATATCCAGGACAAGAGTGCGGCGAAGACGGTGTTGAAGGCCAGGATGAACACCAGGTCGGCGGTCGAGGTGTGGAAGACCGCGGTAACGAAGGTGATCGAGGTCAGCCCATAGCATATCGCCACGATCAGCCCGGACCAGCCGGGGATAAGCGGCGGGACATTCCGGCTCAGCGCGCGCCAGACCGACCAGATGATCATCGCGGCGATGAAGGTGGTTCCGGTTCGCAGCAAAAGGATGGTCCACGCGCCGCCATCCGCAAGGCGGATCAACGGTATGTCGACGGTCAGTATCAGTCCGCCGATGGCGGTTATCAGAAGGCCCTTCTGGTGATCATGGTGAGAGGACATGCAGGAACTTTCGCAATTGAATTGCAGGCGGCCGGTCGGCGCAAGCGCGCACTCTCTCCAGCCGAGCGGCTGAAAGACCAGCATCCCCTGCCTTGAAACAGTTTAAGCGTGGATCGGGGGAAAACTCAGCGTCAGACCGCTTCGTTGGTATAGCGCTCCCAGCCTTTTGGGCCGAGATGCTCCTGCGGCATGAAGCGCATCTTATAATTCATCTTGCGCGAACCATTGACCCAGTAGCCCAGGTAGACATGGGGCAGCCCCATCGCCTTGGCACGGGCGATATGGTCGAGGATCATGAACGTGCCGAGCGAGCGGCTTTCGAAATCGGGATTGAAATAGGAATAAACCATCGACAAGCCGTCGGCCATCTTGTCGGTGAGCGCCACCGCTATGAGTTCACCCTGGCCTTTGCCGGTGATGAAGGTGTCGGGTCCGCGCCGCCGGTATTCGATCACCTTGGTGTCGACATGGGTATCCTCGACCATCATGGCGTAGTCGAGCACCGTCATGTCGGACATGCCGCCGCGGCGGTGGCGGGCATCGAGATAGCCGCGAAACAGTGAATATTGTTCGGTCGAGGGCTCGGCGTTGTGCATGGCGCCGACGAGGTCGGAATTGTGCTGCAGCACACGCTTCATGTTGCGGCTGGCGGTGAACTCCTGTGCCAGGATACGCACCGACACACAGGCGCGGCAGGTCTCGCAGGCTGGTCTGTAGGCGATGTTCTGCGAGCGCCGGAAGCCGCCTTGCGTGAGCAGGTCGTTCATCTCCGAGGCCTTGTCGCCGACCAGATGCGTGAACACCTTGCGCTCGAACTGGCCGTCGAGATAGGGGCACGGCGACGGCGCGGTCAGGAAGAACTGCGGCGACTGGGTCGGGTGCTGCGTCATCGAGCCTTGGAAACACTCCTTCGAATCGCTCTACCTTTGGCTCCGGCGGCGAAAAATTCAACAGGATTGTGAAGGTGTGGGCAACTCAACACCTTCACATTTGCGCTCAAGGGGGCTGCGGCTTTGCTTCAGGGCGGTTTCAGCGGCCGGTGCGGCTGACGACAGTGCCGAGCAAAAGATCGTGCAGCGTGCGCTTGCGGTCCGAGAACAGGGTCACCAGCAGGACCAGCGGCGACAGGATGACGTTGCCGGCCCAGAACAATACGGAATGGACGACCGCGGTCAGCCCGTCGATGCGGGTGCCGTCGAGACGGTCGAGGCGGATGCCCATCATCTTCATGCCCGTGGTGGCCTGGTCGGCGCTGCCCAACGTGTTCCAGATGTAGAGGATGGCGACTGCCGGCACCAGGACGCCGAACAGCATCCAGCCCAGGCCGAGGGTCAAGAGCCCGAGGAAGAACACCAGGATGGCCACCGGAATGCTCAGCAGGCCAACGATGAGATAGTCGAGCACGAAAGCCAGAATGCGCCTTGTGCGCACGCCTTCAAAAGCCCTGACATCGTCGAGCCGGGTGTTGATGATTTCGCCGTCGAGAACGCGAGCGTTCATGTCATTTCCTCGTAACAGGGGCCTGCTTAGCCTGCGCCCACCGCACCAGAAATGGTGAAGGCTCATGGTGGAATCAAGATCGGACCGTTTCGCCGCGGCGCCAGGCGGGACAGAATGGGCTGAGGGTCCGAAGCGGTTGAATTTGCAGCACGGATGGCGTTAGCTTGCTGCGGCGCAACAAGACGCCGAGGGGACGGGGCAATATGGACTACGACATGCTGGTCATCGGCAGCGGCCCTTCCGGCCGCCGCGCTGCCGTGCAATCGGCCAAACTCGGCAAATCGGTGCTGGTGGTCGACCGGGGCCGGCGCCTTGGCGGCGTCTCGGTGCACACCGGCACCATTCCTTCCAAAACGCTGCGCGAAACGGTGCTCAACCTCTCGGGCTGGCGCGAGCGCGGCTTCTATGGACGCGGCTATCGGGTCAAGCAGGATATCTCGGTCGGCGACCTGATCGAGCGCCTGCACAAGACGCTCGACCATGAGGTCGAGGTGCTGCAGCACCAGTTCATGCGCAACACGGTCAAAAGCGCGCGCGCGGCGGTGAAATTTCTGGGCTCCAACAAGGTCAGCCTGACATCGGACAATGGCGACTACAGCGAAGTCGGTTTCGCCAACGCACTGATCGCCGTGGGCACCAGGCCGCATCGGCCGGCCGACGTGCCCTTCGACAAGACCCGTGTCTTCGACAGCGACGAAATGCTTGAACTCGACCGCCTGCCACGCACGCTGACGGTGATCGGCGCCGGCGTCATCGGCGTCGAATACGCCACGATCTTTTCCGCGCTCGACGTACCGGTGACCCTGGTCGAGCCGCGCAACTCCATCCTCGATTTCGTCGACCGGGAGATCGTCGACGATTTCATCCACCAGATGCGCGACCGCGGCATGACGATAAGACTGGGCAGCGCGGTCAAGGAAATCCGCTCCAAGCCGGATGCCGCCGAAGTGGAACTGGCCGATGGCCGCACCATTCGCTCCGAGGTCGTGCTCTACGCCGCCGGCCGCACCGGCAATGTCGGCAGCCTCGGCCTCGACGTGGTCGGCATCGAAGCCGACTCCAGGGGCCGCATCAAGGTCGATCCCCAGACTTTCCAGACCAGCGTGCCGAACATCTACGCGGCCGGCGACGTCATCGGCTTTCCAAGCCTCGCCTCGACCTCCATGGAGCAGGGCAGGGTGGCCGCCTGCCATGCCTTTGGCGTGACCCTGCCCGCGCCGCCGGAGACCTTTCCCTACGGCATCTACGCGGTGCCGGAGATATCGACGGTCGGCCAGTCCGAGGAGCAGGTACGCCAAAGCGGCGGCGCCTATGAGGTTGGCGTCGCGCGCTTCCGTGAGACGTCGCGCGGCCACATCATGGGCGTCGACACCGGCTTCCTGAAGCTGTTGTTCTCGATCGAGACGCGGCGCCTGCTCGGCGCGCACATTGTCGGTGAGGGCGCCACCGAACTCATTCATATCGGCCAAGCGGTGATCAATCTCGGCGGCACGGTCGACTTCTTCGTCAACAACACCTTCAACTATCCAACCCTGGCCGAGGCCTACAAGATCGCCGGCCTCGACGCCTGGAACAGGATGGGAAGAGGGTAGATCAGCCTTCCAACTGCGACAGCAGCGCCAGCATCACGTCGGCAGAGGGCATCGGCAGCACCGCCTCGATTTCCGCCGGCCGCACGCCGGCGATCGCGGCATCGGCGCCGCCGCTGACGGTGCCGAGCGGCCCGCGAAAACCGTGTTTCGACCAGGCAAGCTCTTGCAGCTTTGGGCTGGTCAGCGCCTCCAGCAGCCTGTCGACCGCGGGGTCGACGACGATCAGCGGATGCGCCGAATAGACGGTTGGCCTGGGGTAGAGAATCTCGGGCTTGGCGCCCATGCCGGCCTGCACCCTTTGCCAGCGCGCGGGATCGGCGAGCGCCCATTCCACCAGTTGGTTCTCATAACCCACCACCATCGGCTCGGCGCCGAGACCGCCGGCGATGTACTGGTCGAACAGCTTTCCCGACGAGGACGACTTCAGCCCCATGCTGCGGAAGATCGCCTTGGCCTGGTCGCCGTGCTGGGCAAGCAGTTCCTGGGTCGCCACGTCGCTGCTCATCAGGCTGAGCACCAGGCCGGCGAACATGAAACCGGAGTTGGAGCGGTTGGGATCGGTGGAGACGATGCGGGCGCGGCCATAAAGCTCGTCAATGCCGAGATCGGCCCAGTTCTTGCCGGCCAGAATGGCGTCGAGCAAGGCCTTGAGATCGAGCTGGTTGTAGCCGCCCTTGGCGGCGACCGTGACCAGCCCGCTCTTCTTTAGCCCTTCGACTACAGGTCCCCAGGTGTAGACGACGATCGGGGAGTTGAGCACGACCTGGTCGTTGCGGATCGAGACACCGCTCTTGCGCGCGAGGTCGACCATGATCGAGGATGAGGGCCACAGGAATTGCGGTTTTTGGGTGAGCAATGCCGGCTCGCGCACCATCTCCACGGAACCGGCGACACGCGCATCGAGTTCCAGCCCGTAGCCGCCAAGCGCATGCACGACGTCCGGATCGGCCAGGAATGCCTGCTTCTCGCCGCCGATGAAGCCGAACAGATGCGCTTTGTTGCCAAGATAGCCACGGAATTCGGGACGATCCTTCAGCGTCAAATAGCCGCCGGTGCCGGCAGCGGCGGCACCCAGCAGACCCAGTCCGAAAGCGCGGCGCGAAATGGCCATCAGCGTCCGATATCCTCTTTCAACGACTCCTGAATGAGTCGCAGGTCGACGTCGAGCGTGCCAAGTTCGCTGTCGGCCAGGCTGTCGGCATAATGCACGAAGGCGTCCTGAAGCTTGGTGATGACGGCGCCGACATTGGCGAGCCGGACCTGGCTGGGTGCACGCCGGTTCGCCAGCGTCGCGTAGCCTTCCGCCACTTCCGCCGCCTGCGGCACGTAGTAGGTGAGGAAACGCCGCACCGAGGGCGCGGTTTCCGGCTTCGTCTCGACTTTGGAAATCACGTCGGCGGCGATGTCGGACAGGTTCTTCACCTTGGCTTTCATGTCCTTATCGGCGATCGAACCGGCCGTTGCCGACAGCCGGTCCGCGGCTGGCTGCGCTTGCGCCAGGAGTTCGCGGGCGAAGGCCACTTTGCTGCCGCTGAGCGTGCTGAGGTCGAGCCCTTCGAAAAGCTGTCGCGGCGCCAGCACGAACACCAGTCCGGCAAAGACGAGGGCCGCGATGATGGCCGACACCAGGAACGGGAACTGGGTCAGAAAACCCAAGCCGACAAGCAACACCGCAGATATCCCGCCCGCCGCGATCCAGTTCCAGTCATTGCCGAACAAGCCACGCATCCCGGCAGGCTCTAATTGTAGCCGCGCGCGGCGCGGAAGGCGCCGGCCAGATCGCCGCTGCCATCGAAGACCCGTGCCGAGGTCGCCTTGGCGAGACTGTCGAGCTGGCTCTTGTCGGCGTCGCCGAAGGTGACGCCGAAGACCGGCACGCGCACGGCGGCGTTGCGCCAGTGAGCGAGAAACAGGTCCGCGCCGCCATCGGTGCGGCCATCGGTCATGATGACGATGGCCGGGAGGTATTTCGAAAGATCCGCCGTGGCAACGATCTTCTGCAGGGCCTGGTCGGCACAGGCATACATATCGGTGCCGCCGCCGACGCGTTGCTGGGCAACGTCCGCCAGCAGCTCGCTCTGGCCCGCCGAGTCGCCTTTCGCCTCGAATGTGTCGCGCACGACAGCGTCGAAAGGCAGCACGAAGATGCGGTCGGACGGCGTCCATTGCACCAGCACCTCGCTTGCCTTTTCCGGCGTGAACAGGAATTGGGCGGCGGCCTGCAACTGTTTCTCGCCCTGGTCTTCCATCGAGCCGGAAAAATCGAAGCACAGCGCCGTCAGCGAAGGCTTGCGCAAGGCCTCCTGGTAGAGGTCGAGCGCCTTGCGGATCACGGCCGGCTCCGGAATGCGGATCGACGTCACCAGCTTGCCGGGATCAAAATTCCAATCCGGCTCGGCGGCGGCCTGGATGGCCGCGCCGCCGAGCGGCAGCCGCCGACCGGTATCGGCGATGCGTTTGCGTGCCGCGTCCGACTGCAGATAGGCGAGAAGGTCGGTGAAGAATTTTTCGACATCGGCTCCGCGTCCATGATCGATGAAACCCAGCGGCGAGTCGCCGACAGCGACGCCGTCGGCCGGATAGATGGCATAGAGCGGCTCGTTGCCCATCTGCTTGAGTTTGTCGTTGGTCTCCTTCAGCGCCGCCTCGTAGTTCCACATCGCGTCGTAGACGGTGCCCTTGCCGGCGCTGTCGACGTAGAGATCGGCGAGCCAGCCCGACGAACCGGACGAGCGCTCGACGCCTTGCAGCAAGGCACTTACCGCATCGTGCACGGCGGGATTGTCGAGGTCGCCCGGCTCGATCACCTCCTTGCCGCCGAGCGCGCTGGAGAGCATTGCGAGATAGGCGCTGGCGCCCGAATTGGACTGCGTCGCCGACGTCATCAGGAATTTCAGGTTGCCGTCCTTCACCGCGGCCAGGATGTCCTTCATGAAGACCTGCCTGCCGACCCAGCCGAGCTCTTCGGCCTTGGACTTGCGCACGCCCAGAATGACCGGCATCTGCGCGATCGACGTCAGGTTGCGCACCTTGCGGCCGCTGTCGAACAGGTCGACCCAGACGCTGGAGGCCGGCCAAACCGCATCCTGGTCGAGGCCGCCAGGCTTTTGCAGTCCGAGCCCGATGTCGAGCGAGCCTTGGTAGGAAATCGTGCAGGTCGCGCCTTGCTTGGCGCAGAATTGCTGGACGATCGGCTCCAGCACCGTATTTTCGGAGCCGGAGACGATCGAGAATTTGACTTGGCTGGAATTGCAGGCCGTCAAAAACACCGCGAAGGCGAGCAGCAGAACGGACGTCAGCGTCTTCGCCATGGCGGTTCCGATCAGGACTGGGTCAGCGCTTTCTTCAAGTCGATCGTCATCTGGTCCATCTGTTTTTCGGCGTCGGCCCGCTTCTGGCGGCCCTCCTGCTGGACTTTCAGCACGCCCTGTACCGTGTCGATGAGATCGCGATTGGCCTGCGCCAGCGTCTCGACGTCGACGATGCCGCGCTGCGCCTGTTCCTCGACCGAAATCGCCTGGTCCTTCATCATTTTCGACGTCTGGCGGATCATCTCGTTGGTTGCGTCGGTCACCGTCTTTTGCAGTTCGAGCGCCGACTTCTGGTTGGTCAGCCCAAGCAGGATGAGCATCTTCTGCTTCCAAGCCGGCACGGTCAGCGCCGAGGTCGCTTGCAAATTCTCGATCAGCGTCTCGTCGCCCGACTGCACGATGCGGATCTGCGGCAGTTGCTGGATGCCGAGCTGGCGCGCCTGCACCAGGTAGAAGATGCGCTTTTCCAGGCGGTCGAGCGCCTGCACGGCATCCTGATAGGTTTGCGCCTCCAGCGTGCCTCCAGTGTCGCCGCTAGCGGTATCCGCCGCGGCCTTCAGCTTCGGCAACTCGTTGGCACGGTAGTCATCGACGAATTTCTTGCCGGCCTGCACATAGGCGTCGAGCTTGAGGATGGAGCCCTTGGTCTGCTCATGGAGGTCGTCGAGCACGGCAATGTCGCGCCGCAGCGTGTCCTTGTGACGGTCGAGCTCGAGGCCGATGCGATCGATCTGTCCCGCCACGTCTTCGTACTTCTCCTTGAAGCGCTCGAGCCGCGCCTTGAACGAGGAGAACAGGCCGCTGAGGAAACCCTGGTCCTTGAGCGAGGCCGGATCGAGATTCTTGGCCTTCATGATGATGTCGGTCAGGAGATCGCCGGTGTCGCCGAGGTCCCGGTTGCGCAACTGGGACAATATCTTGTCGGCATAGTCACTGACTGCCTGCTGGGCACGGTCGCCATAGACAGAAATGCCGGCACGGTCTCTTACGTCGATCGTGCTTTCGATTCTGGCGATGTCGGACGGATCGGCTACGATTGCCGGCAATGTCGAAGTGTCGTCGAGCAGAGTGATGCTGTTCTTGTCGGCCATGCAGACTTCCCCTCGGTAACAGCATCTCGATAGGTAATCTGTGACAGTGATATGTCGCCGCTGTGGAAAACGGTAGTCCGAGGCCGTTTTCGGCGGTGAACAGTGCCGTCTTCCGGCCTAGCGTCAAGAAATATCTATTCGGCGGCCTCCCGCACGGCTGGAGATGACCCGGTTCGCAGGAGCAATGGCAGGCACAGCACATAAAGCGCCCCCCCCGCGATCCAGACTGTGCCGGGAAAGACGGTGCGCGTGCGGAAATAGAGCATGGCGATGATGAAGGGCCCGAACACCGAGACCAGGCTGGTCATGCTGGTGAGCACGCCCTGCAGCCGTCCCTGATGGTCGGCGCCGACGCGTGAGGTCAACAGCGACTGCAATGCCGGAGCTCCGATCCCGCCGAGACAGAACAGCGGCAGCAGGGCGAAGGCCATCCAGCCCTGCCAGGCCAGCGCTATCGATATATAGGCCGTGCTGTCGGCGAGGATGGCGATGATCAGCGCTGCTTTCTCGCCCCAGCGCTCGGTGATCGGCCCGGCAACAAAACCCTGGGCTCCAGCATGGAAGAGCCCGAACAGCGCCAACGAGATGCCGACGGTGAACAGGTCCCAAGCGAATTTGCCTTGGACATAGAGCACCCAGATGGTGCCGCCGACTTCGCCGACCAGGGCAAGAACGGCGAAGGCACCAAGCAGCGGCAAAAGGGCCGGGAAAGTCAGCGCCCAACGCAACGGCGCCAGCGGGTTGAAAGACGGCATTTCGCTTGCGCCGCCCGCGCGCTTCGGTTCCGGCAGCAGGAAGAAAGCCAGTACCAGGTTGATCCCGTTGAGTGCTGCCGCAACCAGGAAGGGCGTGCGTAGCCAAACGTCACCAAGCAGGCCACCGAGCGCCGGACCGGCTATGAAGCCGACGCCAAAGGCGGCGTTGAGATGGCCAAAACCCCGAGCACGAAGATCCTGGCTGCTGATATCTGCCATGTAGGCGGAAGCTACCGCCATGCTGGCGCCGGTGACGCCCGCGATCAGCCGGCCAACGAACAGCAGCGGCAGTGTTGGCGCGAAGGCCATGAACAGATAGTCCGCCATCGATCCCGTGAGCGAGACGAGCAAGACCGGCCGACGGCCGTAGCGGTCGGACAGGGCGCCGAGCAGCGGCGAAAAAAGCACCTGCATGGCGGCGTAGGCCGACAGGAAGGCGCCAAAAATCCAGCCGATATCGTCGACATGGCCGACCGTGCGCAGCAAGCCCGGCAGCACCGGCATCATCAGCCCGACGCCCACGGCGTCCAGTGCCATCGCCATCAGGACGACGAGATAAGCTCTTTTCACGATCGGACTCAGGAATTTATCGTTGATAAGGAAGGTTTATCACTGATAAATTCACGGCGCAAGCTGGAGGACCAGACGGATTCGCATGAAACTGGACAAGACGATGATCGTCGACGAAGCGCTAGGCTTGCTCAACGAGGTTGGCATCGATGCGCTGTCGACCCGCCTTTTGGCGCAGCGGCTCAAGGTGCAGCAGCCGGCACTCTACTGGCATTTCAGGAGCAAGCGCGCCTTGCTCGACGCGATGAACGAAGAGATCTTGCGGCGCGGCCATCGGCATCGAACACCACGGCTCGGCGAGACCTGGCAGGATTTCGTGCGCAAGAATGCCCGCAGCTTTCGCAGCGCCCTGATTGCCTATCGCGACGGCGCGCGTGTCCACGCCGGCACGGAAGCGGATCCGCAAGAGCTCGGGCACTTCGAGCGGCTGCTGGAATTCCTGGCGGGCGAGGGCATGGCGGCGATTCCAGCCATGGAATTGCTGATGACGGTCGGCCGCTACACGGTCGGCTGTGTCACGGAGGAGCAAGCCGAATATCCGTCAGGTCCGGGGCGTGGCGAAGCGCTAGATGCCGCGGCGCATGATCATCCGCTCTTGCGCGAAGCCTTGGTGCACTACCGTGCCGGCGGACACGAGGCGCTGTTTGAAAGCGGGCTCGCCCTGCTGATCGCCGGGGCAGAAGTTCGAATGGTGGCCGAACGCTGATTGGGCAGCGAGCGGTCGCAGAGGCGGTCAGCCTCCCTGTGCCGCTCCGGCCAGCCATCGCTCGACGATCGCGGCGTCCGGGTCGCCGATTTCGTGGCCTGATGGAACGATCCGGGCGTCGATCTCGCTACCGTGCCGGCTGAGCAGCGTCACCAGCGCCAACGCGAAAGGCCCGTAGGTCTCGTCCGCCGCCCCGGCAATGATCAGCGTCCGTGTGCCCATGAGGTCCGTTGAAGGCACCTTGTCGAGCACCGGCATTGGCCTCAGCAGCGCCGCGCTCCGGACAATGCCGGGATGGAGCAGCATCAGGCTCGAAACCAGATTGGCGCCGTTCGAATAGCCAAGGAATGTCGCGTGGGCGAGATCGAGCCCATGGCGCGCGGCGACTTCGCTTGCGAATGCCGCGAAGGCGGCGGTTTCGACACGGATGCTTTGCTGGCCGAAGCGCGTCGGCGTGATTCGCTCGAACCAGCGAAAACCGTCCTCCTGCGGGATGCGGCCCCGTACCGCGATCAGGGTGGCGTCGGGCGCGATGCGCCTCGCCAGCGGCACCATGCTTGTCTCGTCGACACCCGATCCATGCACCAGGAACAGGAACGCGCGGCCGCTTTTGCCGGCACCGAGGAGGCGATAGGGAAAGGCTAGATCCAGCATCAGAGGGCTATTTTCGACACTGGCGCCAGTCATACCGCATCCCATTGATTATATGAGGTTTCGCTCAATTTGCCGGCTTCAAAACGCAATATTTTCATGCTCCGCGAAAGTTGATTGAACCAGGCTCATTCCGGCCCGTTTCTGCGCCGATACACTCCCTGTGGGAGAAATCGAAGCGGTGCGTCGGGGGTCGCATTGCTGGACATGAACAACCAGCTTTGAGGCCTTTTGTCGATGACTACCCCTGTTTCGCCAGATCGCGATTTGCGTATCTTGGAACGCGACACGCGTATCGATGTATTGCGCGCGCTGGCACTGCTCACCATCTTCGTCGACCATGTGCCGGGCACGGCTTTCGAGACCCTGACCTACAAGAATTTCGGGTTTTCGGACGCGGCCGAGGCGTTCGTGCTGATATCAGGCATTTCGGTCGCGCTCGCCTACGGCACAAAGTTCCGGCCGGGCGGCCGGCTTCTGGCGACCTTGAAAATGTGGCGGCGGGCCGGCGTGCTCTACGTCGCCCACATCGTCACGACGATGGTGGTGATGGCCCTGTTCTGCGCCGTGGCGGTGTTTGCCAGGCGGCCGGAACTGCTGACGCTCATCAACATCGAGCCCTTGATGAAAAACACGCCGCAAGTGCTGGTCGGCATCGTCACGCTCGGCCATCAGCTCGGCTACAACAACATCCTGCCGGTCTATGCAGCGCTGCTTTTGATGGCGCCGGCGTTCGTCCTGTTCGTCAGCTCCAGGCCCGCCGCGGCGCTTGTCGTGTCCGGCACGCTATGGCTGGTTGCCGGAATTTGGGAGATCGCTCCGCCCAATTACCCCGAGCCCGGTTTCTGGTTCCTCAACCCGTTGTCCTGGCAGTTCCTATTCAACATCGGCCTTGCCGCCATGCTGCATGTCAGGCGCGGCGGTGTCATTCCGGTCAACCGCTGGCTTGTCGGCGCGGCCGCGACCTATGTGCTGGCGGCTCTGGTGTGGGTGCATAGCCCGCTCTGGGGACAGATAACGTGGTTCAACCTGCCGGTGGTGATCGGCGGCTTCGACAAGACCTTCCTGTCGTTGCCGCGGCTGTTGCACATCCTGGCGGTCAGCTACCTCGTCGTCGCCCTGCCGACGGTGTCAAACCTGTTCCGCACCAGCCCCGACCATCCGCTGGCCATACTGGGCAAAAGATCGCTGCCGGTATTCATCGCCGGCACGGTGATCGCCATGGTCGCGCAGGTGATGAAGCTGATCAATCCGGGCGGGCTCGTCTATGACAGCCTGCTGATATCGGCCGGCATCGCCATGCAGTTCGCGCTCGCCTTCTATCTCGAATGGCTGTCGACCATCGGCGGTTCGGGCAAGGCCCGCACGGCCCAAACGGTTCCCGCGCCGGTTCGTGCGCCTTTGGGGACTGCCATGGCAAGAGCCAATCGGTAGGCGGTTCGGCCGTGCGGTTCAGCCGCGTGGCGAAGCCGTCGAGGTTCGCACGATCAGTTCGACCGGCAGTTGATGCCGGCTGACCGGCCCGTCGCTCTCCAGGATCGCCCTGACGGCAAGGCGGCCCATCTCGGCAATCGGCTGGGCGATCGTGGTCAATGGCGGCTCGGACACCGCTGCTTCCGGAACACCGTCGAAGCCGACGATGGAAACGTCGTCAGGCACGCTCAGCCCGCGTGCGCTCAGCCATTCGAGCGCCACCAGGGCTATTCTGTCCGACATGGCCAGAATGGCGGTGGGCGGCGTGTCGGAGGCGAAGATGGTCTCGAGCCCCGCCTTCGTGCTCGCCACGTCGTTGGCGGTCTCGTAGACAGGCACTTTGGTTATGTCGACGCCAACCCGCGAAAGCTCCCGGAGATAGCCGGTGAGGCGGTCGCGCGTTCCGGCATAGGTCGCCGCCCGAACCTGTTCGGCCGAAACAAGGCCCGTCCTGTTGTCGGCGAAGGGCAGGGCCATGACGGCGAAGCGGCGATGGCCGAGATCCGTGAGATGGCGGGCCGCCATGCCGGCGCCGGCGATGTTGTCGACTCCGATCGCGGCGACCGAGCCGTCCTCGGAGTCGAGGTCGAGCGCGACGAAGGGCAGCTTGCGCTCACGTGCCAACTCCACCAGGCGCGAGCCACCTTCGATGCAAAAGACGATGAAGCCGTCGACCAGAGCGCTCTGGATGTTCCAGGCAAGCTGCTCGTTGTTGGCGGCCGAGACCAGGGAAATGCCGGCTCCGGTCGCATCGCAAGCTTGCGAGATGCCCGCCATCATGACGCGCGCAAACGGATCGTCGAAGAAATAGGAGAGGGGCTCGGCGGTGGCCACGCCGATGGCGTTGACCTTGCCGGCCCGCAGCAGCCTGCCCTTTGGATCGGGGCCGCCATAACCCATTGCCTCGGCCGCGGCGCGAACCCGTTCGCGGACTTCCTCGCGCACGATCTCGGGGCGGCTGAATACGTTGGACGCGGTGCCGTGCGAAACACCGGCGGCCTTGGCGATGTCGGCCAGCCGTACGGGTCGTCGATTGCCTGCGGTGAGTGACGCCATTTGTGCGTGCCTCCTGACATCCATGTAGCACGTTCTTCCGCCGCATCTAGTATTTTCGTTGGATCGATTCAAATTTTGCTTGACCTGCGCCGGTTTCGATCCTAGGTTTGAATCGATCCAAGTGGCAGCTTGTTCTGCTGAATAGCCAAAAAGGGAGGAGCGCCATGCATCCCGTCAACTACCTGTTCGCCGACATCTACCGCAACGACTGGAATATCGGGTCAGCCACCAACAAGGCTAGGCATCGTGGTGAGACGGGCCCATGGGTTCGCGATCTTCGCTTCTTGGTGGCGCGCAAGCGGAGCTGATCAAACCGGCTTTTTCGCGCCCGACGATTGGATCGATTCAAAGACAAGGAGGATGAGTCATGCATCCCATCAAGCATCTGTTCGAAGATATCTACCGCAACTACTGGGGCATCGCACCGGCCACCGAGCGACCGGAAGCGCGACGGCGGGTGAAACCTGCTGTTGGCGGCCGTGCCCTTTGGGTCCGCCCGGAACGCCGCCGGGATTGACCTCAAGCAATCATTTCAGGGTCGTGGACGTGCCACGGCCGAGATCGCTATCGCCAGCCAGCCTGCAATGAGCAGGGTGCCGCCGATCGGCGCCGACATCGGAAACAGCCTTGAGCCCCAGAAATCGCGGGCGAGAAGATCGCCCGCGAAGAGGAGCAGCCCGGCGAGCAGAACGAGGCTGGCGATGCGCAGCCAGCGGTTCGCGCCGATAAGGCCGATGGCGAGGAAGACCGGCGCATGCATCAGCAGGAACGACGCGGCGGTGCCGGTAAAGGCGCCGCCGCGGTGGGCGGCGGCCGCCGAAAGCGCCACCCCCGCCGCGCCGACGAGGCCGCCGGCAAGCACGAGGAGGCGGCTGCCGTTTGGATCGGGGTTCATGGCCGGCGTGCTCCTTCTTTCTTCAGCAAGCGTCAGGGCTTGCGCGCTTCCAGCGCCATATGCCGCGTCCGCCGCGACTGGACGGTCCAGTTGTAGGCCGCCCCGAGCGCCATCAGCACCGACGTGCCGAGAAACACCGCCGGCATGCCGAAATGGCCGCCCACAAAACCGCCGGCCAGTGGCCCCGCGACCTGTCCGACATACTGCGCCGAGATCGCCAGGCCAAGCACGTTGCCGCCAACGCCGTCGGGGATGTTGTGCCTGATGACACTGGTGATGCAGGGCAGGAGGCCGCCCAGCGCCAGGCCCATCAGGAAACGCAGGCCGATAAGCTGCCAGCTATTGGTGACAAAAGCCTGCGGGATAAGGAGCAGCGCCGAAACCGCCAGTGCTCCCACGACAACGTTCCAGTGCCCGATCCGGTCCGCGAGCTTGCCGAGCCAGGACGCCGAGAGGATGGTGCCCAGCGCGGCGGCCGACATCACAACGCCGGCGACGAGCGTCACCCTGCTCTGGTCCTCGATGAGCTGCTGCACATAGACGGTGATGATCGGCTCGATCGACATTGTGGCGAAGGCGAGCAGCATGCCGGTGGTCAGCATGGCCACGACCGGGCGCTTGTCCGGGATCTGCGACCAGCCGCTTTTCGGCTTTGCCGCCGACACCGGTTTGGCTGGCTTCGGGCGCGGGCTCTCCTTGATGAGGAAGGTCGTTGCCAGGAAGGCGAGGAAGATCACACCGCCTGACAAGAGGAAGGTGGCGCGAATGCCGATCACCGGCGGCAGCACGCCGCCCAACAGGGGACCGACCAGCGAGCCCGCCGTAATGCCCGCCGACAGCACGCCAAGCGCCCAGCCGGAACGCTCCTTCGGCGTCTGCATGGCCACCAGTATGGTTGAACCGGAGGAATAGCCGCCCGCGAAGCCGATCAGCAGGCGCAGCAGAACCAGTTGCCAGACCGTCTCGACCATGCCCGTCAGCGACATGCAGATCGCCATGCCGAAGGAGGCGCGCACCAGCATCACCTTGCGCCCGTAGCGGTCACCCAGGCGCCCCCATAGCGGCGCTACTGTGGCCGCGGCGAAGAAGGTGGCGCCATAAGCGACGCCGGACCACTGCACGATTGCCGCGTGGCCCTGTGCGCCGAGCTGTTCGACATAGAGCGGCAGGAATGGCAACAGCAGGGTCATGGCGATGAGCGTGCTGAACGAGCCCGCGAAACAGACCGCGAGATTGCGCCGCCAGTGAATGTTGTAGCCGCTTTGCTGCGTGTCTTCCTGCGTCATGCCCTGCCTGCCCGGTATCAGCGCTTGTTGCGGATACCATTTTGGGATACCAAATTGGTCTCCGTCATGAACTTCACGCCGGCCGCTGTCAATGCGGCTTCGGAAAGGGCGCGCGATGTCGCAGATGCAGAATGTCGAACGGCAGCTTCGCGAGATGATCCTGGCGCTCGAGATCGGGCCGGGAGAGCGGCTGACCGAACGCTGGATCGAAAGCCAATTCGGCGCCTCGCGCACGCCTGTCAGGGCGGCGCTGCTGCGGCTGGAGACCGAGGGGCTGGTCGGCAGGGACGGGCGCGGCTGGACCGTTTCGCCCATCAATCTGGCCGAACTCGAGCAGGTTGCGGTCTATCGCGAGGCGGTCGAGATCGCGTCATTGCGGCTGACGTGCGGGCAAGCCGACAAGAGCGCCATCGATGTCATCGAGGCGATGCTCGATTCCTGCGACGAAGATACGCCGCGCGAGGAGTGGCATCGTGTCGGCATGGATTTTCACATCGAGCTGGCGCGGCTCTCCGGCAACGAATTCCTGTTCCGGGCGGTTCGTGACGCGATGACGCGCCTGTCGCGCGCCCGCTGGCTGGAAGTGCGTGACGAGACGGCCCTTGGCCGTGCCTGGGTCGAACATCGCGCCATTCTTGCCGCGACACGCCTCGGTCAGGCTGATGAAGCCGCGCGGCTGCTGTCGGCCCACATCATCGGCAGCCGTGATCGGCTGGTGACGTCGCTTGCCAACGACCGACGTGGCCTTCGCGCCAGGGGATTTGCCGTCGTCGCCGCTTAGTGCGGTCCATGCGCTGCGGCGCGCTGGCCGGAAAAACAGACGGGTCTGACGTGAAGCGCACTTTCGGCCTCGCTTCAAGGAAGCCGATGGCGTAAGAGCGGCGATGGAAAACAACCGGTTTGAAACACCTGTGACCGTCAAATCCGTCACGGCGGGAAGCACTCAGCTCTTGCGTTCGGCAAGGGAGGCTTCCGATTACCTCCTCAACAACTGGCCCGGCAAGCGCAGCCCCAAGCATCGTGCGGCGCTGCAGGCCTGTCACGACGCGCTCGCCGGCGACAAGCCGGCGATGAATGCCAGGCGCGCTTTCATCGCCGCGGCGCGGGAAGTGGATGTCTTCATCAGCGACAAGGCGCCAGCCTGATATTAGCTCGCGGTTTGGGCTGACAATTGGATTTGAGGCTCGGCCCGCATTAGCGGGCCGGATGCCGTTAATCCTTCGTTTCGGTCTCAGTCTCGGTTTCAGGCTTCGTACGTTCGCGCGCGGCAACCTTGGCCGCCAGCTTTTCAGCCTTCTTGGCCGCTTTCTGGCGGTCGCGCTCCTTGCGTTCCTGATCGTAGTTTGGTGCTCGCGCCATGTCGGCTCCTTTTTGTGACTGCCTTGCGGCCCTGAGCCTGCCTAGGAGCATTAGCCGTCAAACACAACAGCCGAAGCGACAATGCGTGGCTGCTGGCATCGAAGAGATGCGGGCGCTTGCCAGATCGGCGCCACAATGATGTAGGACATGCGGGCGCCATGAATTGAGAACCGCCCGTTTGTTTTGATCAAGTGACCGATGGCCACAATTTCGCGGACCGCAGCAAGAGTTTTCTATTATGCGAGAAACGTCGCGCGCGATGTCGCTCCGCAAGCGTTGTTTCGTGCCCGGCTGGCTGGCCGTCTCGAAAGGGCCAGGCTTTCCGGTGAGGCGGCGCGCCGCAGGCTGAATTACTACAACAAGTTGCAGGATGGTTTCGCGCCAAGCGCCGATGCCATGCGCATCGGCAAACTGCCCTTCACGCCGACCATGTACTATTACGACCTGAAGGAGTTCGCCCGCTACTTCGATCCCGGCCTGCTCATCGACCTGGAATTCGGCGACGTCAGGAATGTCCCCAAGGTGCCTTCGATCGTCAAGGACCGGCCAATCTGTGCTGACGACAAGAACGCGATCATCATGAAACTCGACAAGTTTCGTCATTTCCAGATGCCGGCTGACGCGATGTCGTTCGCCGACAAGCTGCCGTCCGTTGTCTGGCGCGGTGATCTCAACAATCCGATCAGGACAAGATTTCTGAACGCTGTGCGCGACCTGCCGTTCTGCGATGCCGGTTCGCACAAGCCGAACGCACCGCCCGAATACGCCAGGCCTTTTCTCAGCATCAGCCAGCACCAGCGCTATCGCTACATCGTCTCGCTCGAGGGCAACGACGTGGCGACCAATCTCAAATGGATCATGAATTCGAAGTCGCTCTGCATGATGCCGCCGCCGACCTATGAGACATGGTTTGCGGAGCGGCAGCTCGAAGCCAACGTCCACTATGTGCCGCTCGCGGCGGATTTCTCGAACCTTGAGGACCACGTCGCCTATTTCGAGCGGAATCCGGCGGAGGCGGAGCGCATCATCGCGGCTGCGAACGCCTATTGCCGGACATTCGACGACGAACAGACCGAGCAGACGATCTCTCTGCTGGTGCTCTACAAATACTTCGTGCTCTCGGGCCAGATCAAACCGGATGCCGAGGTGTGGCGCTACATAACGGGCTAGTTGCGGCGCTCGGTCGAGGCCGCCAGCCGCATTCGGGCGCTATCGGAATGCGTGGCTGGATGGTAGGGCAATCATGCTGCGGGAACCATCCCGACCGTCATTTGTTTAACCGCGTTTATCTTTGATCAAAAGAGTCCATGGCCACCCTCCAACGAACGACGGCAAAGGTCTTCTACTATGCGCGGAACGTCATGCGCGACATCGCGCCCCAGGCGATCTTCCGGCGGCGATTGGCCAGCCGCCTGCAGCAGGCCAGGCTCTCGGACGAGGCCGTGCGTCGGCGACTGAATCACTACAACAAGCTGCAGGACGCTTTTACACCAGGCCCGGATGCTGTGCGCATCGACAAGATACCGTTTGAACCGAGCATGTACTATTACGACCTGAAGGAATTTGCCCGCTATTTCGATCCATCATTGCTCATCGACCTGAAGTTCGGTGATGTCATCGGCGTGCCCAAGCTGCCGACCCTCGTCAAGGACCGGCCGATCCGCGCCGACAACGGCAATGCCGTCGTCATGAAGTTCAACAAATTCCGCCACTTCCACATGCCCCTCGATACCGTCGCCTTCGCCGACAAGCGCCCTGCCGTGGTCTGGCGCGGCGACCTCAACAACCCGATCAGGACACGGTTCCTGGATGTCGCGCGCGACTTGCCGTTCTGCGATGCCGGTTCGCACAAGCGCAGCGCACCGGCTAAGTACAGCAAGCCTTTCCTCAGCATCAGCCAGCACCTGCGCTATCGCTACATCGTCTCGCTGGAGGGCAATGACGTGGCGACCAACCTCAAATGGATCATGAATTCCAACTCGCTCTGTCTGATGCCGCCGCCGACCTACGAAACATGGTTCGGCGAGAGCCAGCTCGAGGCCGGTATCCACTATGCGCCGCTTGACCCGGATTTTGCCGATCTCGGCGAAAAAGTGCGTTATTTTGAAGGGCACCCGGCCGCGGCGGAGCGCATCATCGCCGCAGCCAATGCCTATTGCCGCAAATTCTCCAATGAACGGGACGAGCATGCGATCTCCTTGCTCGTCCTCTACAAATATTTCGTGCTCGGCGGCCAGATCGAACCCGATCCCGAACTCTGGCGGTTTATCGGCGGCTAGCTCTTGCTCTCTGCCTGACGCTGATCAGATATCGCTGCGGTCGAGAACCAGATCGGCTGGGCCGAAGCGATCCTTCGCTGTCAGTTGCTGGTGCCAGTAGGGGTAGAGCAGAGCCGGCCGGCTGACCGCGTCGAGGCGCTGGCGTTCTTCGGTGCCGAGCTTCAGGGCCGCCGCCGCAAGGTTGTCCTTGAGCTGAACGTCATTGCGGGCACCGATCACCAGCGAGGAGACGGCAGGGCGTCCGAGCAGCCAGGCGAGCGCCACCTGCGCCGCCGAGACGCCACGATCCTTGCCGATCTCGACCAGCACATCGACAATCCGCCACAGCCGGTCCTCGTCGCGGATCGGCGGCTCGGACCAGCCGGCAAGCTGGCGAGCGGTCGGGCTGTCGCGGCGGTATTTGCCCGACAGCAGGCCACCGGCGAGCGGGCTCCAGACCAAAACGCCCAGCCCTTGGTCGACCGAGATCGGCAAGAGCTCGTACTCGGCCTCGCGCGCTTCCAGCGTATAGTGGATCTGCTGGGTGACGAAGCGTTGCTGGTGACGGCTGTCGCTGATGGAAAGCGCCTTCATCACCTGCCAGCCGGAATAGTTGGAGCAGCCGATGTAGCGCACCTTGCCCTGGCTGACCAAACTGTCGAGCGCGGCAACGGTCTCCTCGAGCGGAGTGAGGCCGTCCCATTGGTGGACGAAATAGATGTCGATGACATCGGTCTTCAAGCGCTTCAGGCTGCTCTCGCATTCACGGATCAGATGATGGCGCGACAGGCCCTCGTCGTTCGGGCCCTTGCCGATCCGCATCCGCGCCTTGGACGCGATCAGCACATCGTTCTTGCGCTTGCCGCCGAGAGCTTCGCCTATGATCTCTTCGGAGAGGCCGTTGGAATAGACATTGGCGGTGTCGATGAGGTTGATGCCGGCATCGATGCACATATCGATCATCCGCTTGGCTTCGGCGAGATCGCTGTTGCCGACCGCGGCGAAGGGCCCGGCGCCGCCGAATGTCATGGTGCCAAGCGTCAGTGTCGAAACCTTCAGGCCGGAACGGCCAAGGGTGCGGTATTCCATGTCAGATCCTCACGATTTTGTTGAAGAGGCGTGCCGGCAAGGCAGGCCTGGAAGGCGACCGCGCATTTGTAGGACAATTCGGCCGGCTTGTCGCCATGCGACGACGGTCGATCGATCAGACATCGCGGAATTTGCAACGTCGGCAATTGCGCCTGTGCTGCAATAAAACCGTCACCGCCGGCCTATATTGAAGTCGGCTCAGGTGTTTCCATTCCCGGCCGCCGGCCAGCAATTTGGAGCGCCCAGTGGTAACCGACAGGGCTTGCAAGCGGAGCAGTTGATATGACCGAGCTGAAACAGAATTCCCCTGCCAAGGACTGGCTTGAAGCCGAGCTCGCCGACACGCTCGACGAGGACTATGAGCTCGAAATGTCGGAGCCGGCCCTCTCGATGGAGATCGCCAAGATCTACAAGAACTCGCATCCGCCTTCGATCGATCGCATGCAGTATTTTCGCGACCTGATCAGCCTCCAGTCCGAATTGATCAAGCTGCAATCCTGGGTCGCCTACCACAAGAAGAAACTGGTGGTGATATTCGAGGGCCGCGACTCCGCTGGCAAGGGCGGCGTCATCAAGCGCATCACACAGCGGCTCAATCCGCGTATCTGCCGCGTCGTGGCGCTTCCGGCTCCGACCGAACGCGAGAAGTCGCAATGGTATTTCCAGCGCTATGTCCCGCATTTGCCGGCAGGCGGCGAGATCGTTTTGCTCGACCGCTCCTGGTACAACCGCTCCGGCGTCGAACGGGTAATGGGTTTTGCCAGCCCCGAGCAGGTCGAGGAGTTCTTCCATGACGTGCCGGAGTTCGAGCGCATGCTGGTGCGCTCGGGCATCACCGTGGTCAAATATTGGTTCTCGATCACCGACGAGGAACAGCAAATGCGCTTCCTGATGCGGATCCACGACCCGATGAAACAGTGGAAGCTGTCGCCGATGGACCTGCAGTCGCGGGTGCGCTGGGAACACTACACCAAGGCCAAGGAGGAGACCTTCGCCCGCACCAACATTCCCGAGGCGCCCTGGTTCATCGTCGAGGGTAACGACAAGAAGCGCGCGCGGCTGAACTGCATCGACCATCTGCTCAAGCAGCTGCCGTATGAAGAGGTGCCGCACGAGGAGATCACGCTGCCGGAGCGCGTCTTCAACCCGGAATACGAGCGCCAGGTGCTGCCGCGCGAGCTTTACGTGCCGGAGAAGTATTGAGCGAGAGTTTTGTCTTTCTCCCCGTATAGTGACGGGGAGAAATGGGCTTTCGTCGAGGGTTTCTCCACCTTACGCCCGTTTGATGACGACGTGCGTGGCCAGTGCCGTCGCAACCTGTTCGCTGCACTGGTAGCCAAGATTCAGCATGTCGAGGCCCGCAAAAAGGTTCTCGCCTCTGCCAAGCAGCACCGGCGAGATCGCCACGTGCATGTCGTCGATCAGCTTTTCCTGCAGATACTGCCGGATGGTGGAGATGCCGCCGCCGACCCGCACATCCTTGCCTGACGCGGCGGCTTTGGCCTGTTCGAGAGCCGAATGGATGCCGTCGGTTACGAAATAAAAAGTCGTGCCGCCTTCCATCACGATGGGATCGCGCTTGTAATGCGTCAGCACGAAGGTCGGGACGTGATAGGGCGGATTGTCGCCCCACCAGCCCTTCCAGCTGTCGTCAGGCCACTCGCCCCGGATCGGCCCGAACATGTTGCGGCCGAGGATCCAGGCGCCGACATTCTCGAAGCTGCGCGCCGCAAAGTCTTCGTCAACGCCTGTCTCGCCGCCTTCCTGGCCAAACATCTTGCGGAAGGTGCGGGTGCTGAAAGCCCATTTGTGCAGGGCCGGTCCGCCGACACCGAGCGGATTTTCAAGGCTCTGATCGGGACCGGCGCCATAGCCGTCAAGCGACAGGCTGAAAGCGTTGACGCGAAGTTTGGACATGAGAACCTCCTCCTTGAGAACCAGTTGTCTTTTGCAAGTGGTTTCTTCTAGCAAACTGATTTTGAATTGCAAGTGGTTTTTCGAGCCGGAAAAGGTATTTCCGATTGCCGCCAAGCTACGGCCGCCGCCTCATTGGCCGGTCGGTTGGCGCGCGACGATCTCAAGGGCCTCGCTGTGGCTGATCGTCAGGTCGCGGGCGGCAAGCGCCTCCCGCATGGCTTTCGCCATCGTCTTGGCGTCGCGATAGGCAAGCATGTCCGTTTCCTCGGGTCACGGCGAAGCCTTCGTCAGTGCCCGCAATGCCGACACCTTCGCCCGACGGTGAAACGGGTCAGGAAGCATCCTCAGGAGGCGTTCGCCATACCTCTTGGCCGAGGTGCGGGCTGCCGGCCGCTTCCGGCCATGCTTCCATCATAGCTGCAGCCGCCAGTTTTTGTCAGCGGGTTTTCGATAGAACCGCCGACCAGTTGAAAGAGTGGTGACATCTACTGAAGTGCCTTGCCCGGGAAGTCGGGCTACCCCTTCAGCATCACAGCCACTTCGGGCGCGAAATAGGTCAGGATGCCGTCGCAGCCGGCGCGCTTGAAGGCGAGCAACGATTCCAGCATCGCCTTTTCTCCATCGATCCAGCCATTGGAATCAGCCGCCTTGATCATCGAATATTCGCCCGAGACCTGGTAGGCGAAGGTCGGCATCTGGAATTCGTCCTTCAGCCGGCGGATGATGTCGAGATAGGGCAGGCCGGGCTTGACCATCAGCATGTCTGCGCCCTCGGCGAGGTCCTGTTCGGCCTCGCGCACCGCCTCGTCCGAATTGGCGTGGTCGATATAATAGGTCTTCTTGTCGCCCTTGAGCAGACCGGCGGTGCCGACCGCCTCGCGATAGGGGCCGTAGAAGGCCGAGGCGAATTTGGTGGCGTAGGACATGATCGCCACGTCCTGGAAACCGTTGGCGTCGAGCGCGTCGCGGATGGCGCCGATACGGCCGTCCATCATGTCGGACGGCGCGATGATGTCGGCGCCGGCCGCTGCCTGGATGACGGCCGCCGCCGCGACCTGTTCGACGGTCTCGTCATTGACGATGATGCCATCGCGCAGGATGCCGTCATGGCCATGGCTCGTGAACGGGTCGAGTGCGGCGTCTGTGATGATGCCGATCTCGGGTACCGCGTTTTTGATGGCGCGTGTGGCGCGGTTGATGATGTTTTCAGGGTCGAGGATGTGGGAACCCGTCTGGTCGCGCAGGCCGAGATCGACGTTGGGGAAGGTGGCAAGGGCCGGGATGCCGAGCTTGGCCGCGCGTTCGGCCTCCTTGACGGCAAGATCGACCGACAGCCGGAAGACGCCGGGCATGGCGGCAATCGGCTCCCGGACATTCCTGCCCTCGACGACGAAGATCGGCCAGATCAGGTCGTCGACCGACAGCCTGTTCTCCTGCACGAGCCGGCGCGACCAGTCGGCCTTGCGCATGCGGCGCAGGCGGCGGCTGCCGGTGACGTCATCGACGCTGCGCGCGCCGGCAGCTTTTGCTGGGGTGAATTTGTTCATGGCCAAAACTCCGGATCGGTGGCTTTTACCACGAGCCCTTGGTGCTGACCAATGCGACACGTTTGTGCCAGTGCCGAAAGCTGCCTGTAGCGCTGTCCCGCCACGCCTATTGGTTCAGGGCTGCCCGTTGCCCGAAAGGATCTGTGCCGCGCCTTCGATTGCCACACGGAACGCGTCGTCGAAGCTGACACCGCGCACCTGCCAACGATAGGTCTTGCCGTGATCGGCCAGTCGCCAATCGGCGACCCAGCCCAGTTCCTTGTCGCTCCACACGATGCTGCCGGCGAGCGCTCGGTCGCCTCCGGCTTGCTTGGCCACCCGATCCAGCCTTGCCATGTCCGTCGCGCGCAGCGCTTCTTCGCCCAAGCCGGCAAGTTGCGCGGCCTTCGGAAACGCGACATGCATCAGCATCGGCCCGGTGGCGTTGACGAAGGATTCGCGCATCGTCTCGCCACGCCCTTCCTCGGCGCTCAGCATGAAATGCCGCGCGCCTTGTTCGGTCGTGAGGAAGACGGTGAGTGTCGGCCGCTCGCCAAGCCAGGGCCTGCTGCCGAGCGACGCCAGCAGCCTGTCGATCACGTCAGGCTTGTAGAAGCAGGTGAGATCATGCGGCCGGTCATGCGTCCCTTGCTCGTCATGGATCGGAATGCCCTCCATCCGGTCATGGTAGCGGAACGAGTCGACAAAGCTGCCGGCCTTGTCGCGCAGCGCGTCCATTTCGCGTCTGGCAAGCAGCCGCTGATCGCCCGAAACACGGACGAGCACCTTGTCGAGGCAGGTCCTGAAGCCGAGCTGACGATTTTCTTCACCCTGGCCGGTGACAATGGTCTGCGAGTGGTAAAGGTCGCCAAGGTCGGCTGCCCCCGCGGGGACATTGGTTGCCCACAAAAACGACAGGCAACTCAGAACAAAGGCAAAGCGCAAAAAATGCGGCATGGCTAACTATCCTGCTCTCGGCCTGTCGTAGCGGCCACCAATGTCTAGCATCGGCGACCGCTAGCCGCCAAGATCGAGGCGGCCGGGCTGCAGCCATTGACGCACCCATGTGCCGCCTTTAGCACTTCAGTCCCGCAGGCGCGGGAACAAGGATTCTCTGGCGATGGATTTTGGTGGAGGCGACGAAATTCGCTTCGAAAGGTTGGGCAGGGCCGGGGTCGTCACGCTGACGCGGCCGCAGGCGCTCAACGCCGTCACCCATCGCATGATCAAGGCACTGGGCAAGGCCCTGCGGTCTTGGGAGCGCGACGAGGGTGTGGATGTCGTCGTGGTCAAGGCCGAGGGCAGGGCGTTTTCGGCCGGGGGCGACATCCTGCACATCTACGAAGCCGGCCGGGCTGGAAACCCACCGGTCGAATTTTTCGCCGACGAGTATCGCCTCAACGCCTACATCGCGCGTTTCAAGAAGCCCTATGTGGCGCTCATCGACGGTATCGTGATGGGCGGCGGGGTCGGCATTTCCTTCCACGGTTCGCACCGGGTGATGACCGAGAATGCCCAGTTCGCCATGCCGGAGGTCGGCATCGGCTTTTTCCCGGATGTCGGCGCCAGTCATCTGCTGCCCGACCTTGGCGGTTCCTTCGGCATGTACCTGGCGCTGACCGGGAACCGCATTCGTTATGGCGATGCGCTGTGGTCTGGGCTGGCCACCCACACCATCAAGGCTGAAGACCAGACAAGCTTCCTCGATCGGCTGGCGCTGACGGGCGATCCGGAATCGGTGCTGCGCGGTTTCTTTGTTCCGGCCAAGCGGGAGACCGACAGGCCGATCCTGGAGGCGATCTCCCGCCATTTCGCCCAACCGTCGCTGCCGGATCTGATCGACAGCCTGGACCGCGCGGGCAATGACGAATTCGCCACCGGGACGCTGGCAACGATCCGCACGCGCTCGCCGACCAGCCTTCGCGTCGCCTGGCGACAGATCAGCGCCGGGCAGACATTGTCGATGGACGACTGCATGAGGATGGAGTTCCGCATCCTGAACCGGATGCTGGCCGGCCACGATTTCTACGAAGGCATCCGCGCCGCCATCATCGACAAGGGCTCGAAGCCGCAATGGCGGCCGGCAGCGATCGATGCGGTCAGCGAGGCGGATGTCGAGGCCTATTTTGCCCCGCTCGGCGATCGGGAGCTCGAGTTGTGAGCGAAGTGACATCGAGACGCGTCATCCTGCAGCCCTCGACGGTCGAGGTGATCTTCGCCTGGTTCCAGCGCGTCATCGCGGGTTACTGCCTGCTGTTCGGCATCCTCTACTGGATCAAGCTGATCGGCTTCTATCCGGGCTCGCTGTGGCGGTTCGACCTTATGCCGGTGCATTGGCAGGTCGCGGCGGTGATGCTCGCCGTGTTCTTTCCCTTCGCCGCGGCGGGGTTGTGGATGCTGGCGTCCTGGGGTCCGGTGATCTGGTTCATCTGCGCGGTCACGGAGACGGTCATGTATGCCGGCTTTCCCGAGCTTTTCGGCCATCGTCTGCTGATTATCGTCTCGCATGCCTGCGTGGCGCTGCTCTATATCGTCTTTCGCGTCGTCATCTACCTGCAGAAGCGACCGGCACGGCACTAATGCATGTCGCCCCGAAGTGTCCTCGGTTGCGGGACAACGACATGCATAAAATCAGAAGCCTGCGGCAGGTCGGGCGAATCCTATTCGCCGCGACATGCTGCAAGCCCTTGTACGCGTTGACGACCTGGCGACCGCCTGAATCCGGCGCGGCGATCATTGCCTAAATCTTTAGGTTAATCATCCTTGCTCGGGTGACCGTTCGTTAAGCGTCTTGCGAAACCTCTTACCGGTAAGCTCTTGTTAGCCCTAGCGTTTAAGTCGAATTTTATGAGTATTCGATAGTGTCGCGATCAAGGTGAAAAACAAAAAATCACCAAGGCGACAAACGAGAGGCAAAGACAATGATCAATTCGCGTCCGGCGGCGAAGACCGCCAACGTTTCCGACGATCGCCGCGAGGCTATCCGTTCCCTGTACATGGAATCGCTGCAGCTGGTCGAGCGCCTGCACCGCCGTCTGCTTGATGTCATCAAGGACGAATTCGACCGCAACGGCCGCTCCGACATCAACGCCATCCAGGCGCTGCTGCTCTTCAACATCGGCAATTCCGAGCTGACCGCCGGCGAACTGCGCTCGCGTGGCTATTATCTCGGCTCGAACGTCTCCTACAATCTGAAGAAGCTGGTCGATCTCGGCTTCATCAACCACCAGCGCTCGCGCATCGACCGCCGTTCGGTCCGCGTCTCGCTGACGCCGAAAGGCAATGAAGTGGCAGACGTGGTTGCCGGTCTCTATGAGCGCCATGTCGGCTCGATCGAACAGGTCGGCGGCATCAACACCGACGAGTTCAAGCAGATGAACCGCGCTTTGCAGCGGCTCGACCGCTTCTGGAACGACACGATTGCCTACCGGATGTAAGAGCATCCTGGAAACGGAGCCGCGCCGCAGAAGCGTGGCCGAAACAGCGACCTTCAGTCAGGGCCGGTGCCGAAAAGCACCGGTCTTTTCTTTCTTGCGTCCGGCCAAAGCAAATTACGGGCCAAGGCCACGTTGCCGCCATATTCCAATGGAACCGAGAGCGGCAGTGATGCTGTGGTGAAGACCATGCGTCCACCCGCAACCGTGTCGCGCCCCTTGCCTTGGTCGCCAATGTGATACGGACCATGGTTGGCTAATTGTTAAGATTGCCGATTTTAGAGTGCGGGCGAGATCGCGCGATGGTTGACGCAGCAAGTGATCGAACCGCTACAAGAATGTCTGGAACGTCCATGAGAACCAGCCGCCGCTTTTTCCTTTCCGGAGCCTCCGCGCTCGCCGCCGCCGTGGTGGCTGGGCGTGCGAATGCGCAGGATGTGATCGGGGATATCCTGAAATCCTCGGCCCGCGGCAACTGGGACGATCAGTTCGATGCCCGCGCCAGCGAAGGCGGCAAGGTGGCCTCGACGCTGCCCATCTTCAGTCCCCAGACTGTCGCCTTCACCGAGCAGGCGGTCGCGCAGTATCAGAACATTGTCGGGCAGGGCGGTTGGACGGACGTTCCCGCGACCAAGAAGCTGCAACTCGGCGTCGACGATCCGGACGTGGTGCCGCTGCGCAAGCGCCTGATGGTTGCGGGCGACCTGTCGCAGAGCGCCGGCATTTCGACAGCGTTCGATTCCTATGTTGACTCGGCGGTCAAGCGTTTCCAGTTGCGCCACGGCCTGCCGGCTGACGGTTCGATGGGCAAATACACCTACGCCGCGATGAACGTTTCGGCGCAGATCCGGCTCGGCCAGTTGCAGACCAATCTGCAGCGGCTGAAGGAAAAGGCCGGCACGCTGGGCAGCCGTTACGTGTTGGTCGACATTCCGGCGGCGCAGATCGAAGCGGTCGAGAACGACCGCGTCGTGCTTCGCCACACCGCGATCGTCGGCAAGATCGATCGCCAGACGCCGATCGTCAATTCCAAGATCAACGAGATCATCGTCAATCCGTACTGGAACGCCCCGGTCTCGATTGTGCGCAAGGACATCATTCCGCTGATGCGGAAGGATCCCGATTATCTCAAGAACAGCCATATCCGCCTGTTCGCGCCCGATGGCAGCGAAGTCGATCCGATGAATGTGGACTGGTCGACGGACGATGCCGCCAAGTACCGTTTCCGCCAGGATCCCGGTTCCGAAAACGCCATGGCGTCGGTCAAGATCAATTTCCCGAGCCCGGACGGCGTCTACATGCACGACACGCCGCAGCAGAGCCTGTTCGGCAAGATGATGCGCTTCGATTCATCGGGCTGCGTGCGTGTCCAGAACGTGCGCGATCTCGTCACCTGGATCCTGCGCGACACGCCCGGCTGGGATCGCCAGCATTTCGAGGCGGCCATCAAGACCGGCCAGAACACGCCGATCCAGGTCACCAACCCGGTGCCGGTGCATTTCCTCTATCTCTCTGCCTGGTCGACAGGACCCGGCGTCGTCCAGTTCCGCGACGACGTCTATGCGCTCGACGGCAACAGCGAACTGCAGATCACGTCTTCGCTGTAACGAGCTGATATTTTTTTAAAAAGCCGCTCTCAGGGGCGGCTTTTTTGTTGCGGACGCCGTCAGATCCACTCATTCGGCCGGCTGGACGAAGCTCAGGCGATTGGCGATGGTCGGCAAACAGCCGGGATCATGCCATGGACGTCGCCATCTTCATTCTCGTCGTGCTCGTCTTCGTCGCGCTGTCGGGCGCGCTCGTCCGGCTGGTTCGGGTGCCGCTGCCGGTGCTGCAGATCGCCATCGGCGCGGCCCTTGCTTGGCCGGCCAAGGGCCTGCATGTCGAGATAGATCCGGAGCTTTTTCTGCTGGTGTTCATCCCGCCGCTCCTGTTCGGCGACGCCTTCGCGGCGCCCAAACGCGAACTCGTCGCCTTGCGCGGACCCATACTCGATCTCGCCGTCGGGCTCGTCTTCTTCACCATTGTCGGCTTCGGCTATGCCTTGCATTGGCTGGTGCCGAGCATTCCGCTCGTCGTCGCATTCGCGCTGGCTGCCGTGCTGTCGCCGACCGACGCCGTGGCGGTGTCCGCGATCGTCGACAGGAATGTGGTTCCGTCCCGGCTGATGCACATATTGGAGGGCGAGTCGCTGCTCAACGACGCGTCGGGCCTGGTCATGTTCCGCTTTGCGGTGGCGGCGGCATTGACCGGCAGCTTCTCCTTCGCGGGAGCCTCGCTCAGCTTCCTCTACGCCGTCGCCGCCGGCATCCTGGCCGGTGTCGCCGCGCTGTTCATCGCCGCCAAGGCGCTGCAACTGCTCAACCGCATCGGCGGCGTGCCGGCCGAGGCGCAGGTTCTCGTCATGATCCTGCTGCCTTTCGTCGCCTATCTCGGCGCCGAGCATGTCGGCGCCTCGGGCATCCTGGCGGCGGTCACCGCCGGCCTGCTGACCGGGGCTTCTGGCATGTACCGCTTCCTCGGCGTGTCGGCGCGCATGCAGACCCTGTCGCTTTGGGCGACGCTCACTTTCGTCTTCAACGGCGCTCTGTTCATCCTGCTCGGCCTGCAGCTTCCCGACATCATCCGCAAGGTCCCACCGGAACTGTCCAGCCGTCATTGGCTGATCGAGCCGGTGGCGACGGTGCTGATCTTGACGCTCTGCCTGATCGGACTGCGCTTCCTGTGGATCTGGGTCGGCGACATCGCCCAGGCGATCGCGGCGCGCATCGGCAAACGCGAGTCCGAGCCGTTCGGATTTCGCGTCCGGCTTGCCGGCTCCGTGGCCGGCGTGCGCGGCGCCATCACGTTGGCGGGCATCCTGTCATTGCCGCTCGCTTTGCAGGACGGCTCTCCCTTTCCGGCACGCGATGTGGTGATCTTCCTTGCCGCCGGCGTCATCATCTGCTCGCTTCTGATCGCCAGCCTTGCCTTGCCCAGGATAGCGCGGGGGCTGGTCGAGCCGGGCAAGGATCCGGCGGCGGCGGAAGAGCGCCGGGCGCGCGTCGGCGCCGCCAATGCGGCGATCGCCAGGATCGAGAGCATCGCCAACGAGGCAGGCGAGGGCGAGGCGGTCCAGGCCCGGCTTGCCGTCGCCGACAGCATCGTGGCAGGTTATCGTAGACGCATCGCGGCTTCGGACGAAGCCGACGAGGCCCGTGCCGAGGCTCGCGAGGCCGGCAGGCTGGAACTGGAACTCAGGGCGGCCGGCATCGAAGCCGAGCGCTCCGCGCTGCGCGCCATGTTCCGCAGCCAGGAGATCAACGATCACACGATGCGCGCGCTGTTTTCTGAAATCACCTTGACCGAGGCCTTGTTGAAGCAGCGGCGGGACAGGAAATAGCGATCCGCCGCGATCCGTTGGCGCAAACCGGCCAGCAAATTTCGCGCTGCAAACGTGGCGAGCCCAAAACAACTGTGTTAATGGCCCGGCGAACGCAATGCATGTCGCCCAAGGCCGTTGAGTGGTTCGGGACGACGGCGTGCACGAATTTGCCCTTCCAACCCTAGGGGAACTCAGGCCATGGCAACAGCAGCGGCGGCGTCCAACAAATTCGAATCCTTCTTCGAAACCACTTTGGAAGATGCCGATCCGGAGATCTTCGGCGCCATCCGCAACGAGCTCGGTCGCCAGCGCCACGAGATCGAACTGATCGCCTCCGAAAACATCGTCTCTCGCGCCGTGCTCGAGGCGCAGGGGTCGATCATGACCAACAAATATGCCGAGGGCTATCCGGGCAAGCGCTACTATGGCGGCTGCCAGTTCGTCGACGTGGCCGAGGAACTGGCCATCGAGCGTGCGAAAAAACTGTTCGGTTGTAACTTCGCCAACGTCCAGCCGAATTCCGGCAGCCAGATGAACCAGGCGGTGTTCCTGGCGCTGCTGCAGCCCGGCGACACTTTCATGGGCCTCGACCTCAATTCCGGCGGACATCTCACCCATGGCTCGCCGGTCAACATGAGCGGCAAGTGGTTCAAGGTCGTCTCCTATGGCGTGCGCAAGGACGACCATCTGCTTGACATGGACGCCATCGAAAAGACCGCGCACGAGACCAAGCCGAAGCTGATCCTGGCCGGCGGCACAGCCTATTCGCGCATCTGGGACTGGAAGCGTTTTCGCGAGATCGCCGACGCCGTCGGCGCCTATCTGATGGTCGACATGGCGCACATTGCGGGCCTCGTTGCCGGCGGTGTGCATCCCTCGCCCCTGCCGCACGCCCATGTGGTGACGACCACCACGCACAAATCGCTGCGCGGCCCGCGCGGCGGCATGATCCTGTGCAATGATGAGGATATCGCCAAGAAGATGAACTCGGCGGTGTTCCCCGGCCTGCAGGGCGGACCGCTGATGCATGTCATCGCCGCCAAGGCGGTAGCCTTCGGCGAAGCGTTGAAGCCGAGCTTCAAGGTCTATGCCGAAAGCGTGGCCGCCAACGCCAAGGCGCTTGCCTCCAGCCTCAAGGAAACGGGCCTCGACATCGTCTCCGGCGGCACCGACAACCACCTGATGCTGGTTGATCTCAGGCCTAAGAACGCCACCGGCAAGCGCGCCGAGGCGGCCCTTGGCCGCGCCAACATCACCTGCAACAAGAACGGCATCCCCTTCGATCCAGAGAAGCCCTTCGTTACCTCTGGCGTGCGGCTCGGCACGCCCGCCGGCACCACGCGCGGCTTCGGCCAGGCCGAGTTCCGCGAGATCGGCAAGCTGATCGCCGAGGTGCTGGATGGGCTCAAGGTCGCCAATTCCGACGAAGGCAATGCCGCGGTCGAGGCGGCGGTCAAGGCCAAGGTCGTCGCATTGACCGATCGATTCCCCCTCTATCCCTATCTCGGTTGATCGCTTATCTCGGTTGACCGGGCGCGAAGCGTCATCTTTTATCCACCGGCATCGCGTCACCCCTGATCGGGTGACGCATCGAACCGGAGAATTGATGATGCGCAATTTCTGTCTTGCTTCTCTCGGCGCCTTCGGTTGGCTGGCCGCCTGCGGCCCCGTTTTGGCGCAGACGCAGCCCTCTGCGGACATGCCTGCCACCAGCACTTTCGGCCGGTGGACGACAATGGTCGATACGCTCGACACCGGCCAGGACGCGCACAAGACCTGCGCGGCTTCCACAGCCTTCTTCGATGCGAGTGGCAATTCGGGCACGCTGACATTGTCGATCTCGACCGGCGACGCGCTGCCGCCCGATGCTTATCCGGCAATCTTGATCACCATCGACAACAAGAGCCTGCTAACCGGCAAGAAGATCGCGGCGACTTTCGGCGATCCCGGCGTCAAGGTTTCGACGACTGTCTATTCCAATGACGCCGTCAACGGCCGTCCGAGCTGGACGATCGACAACCAGGCCAAGACCAGTCTTGCGCTGCTGCGGGCCATGCGCCAGGTTACCTCGCTCGATGTGGCTTTCGGCAAGCAGGCTGTCGCCAGCATTCCGATGGACGGTTTTACAAAGGCCTATCGCAATCTCGGCGCGTCTTGTGGCTTTCCAACCAAGGACGTGGCGCCATAGCGGGCTGGCCGGCGCAACTGCTTGCCGTGCTGGCAATCTTCCTCGCGCCTCGCTATCTCTGAGGTACGGCAGGCTGTGGAAAAGCGGAACTGCTTCAATCCGCACCGGAAAGGTTCTAAGCCTTTCACCCCACCAGATTCGCGAACCCAAGGCTCTCCATGCGCTGTCCCTATTGCCAGTCCGAAGATACGCAGGTGAAGGATTCGCGCCCCGCCGAGGATGGCGCGGCGATCCGCCGGCGGCGTGTCTGCCCCGATTGCGGCGGCCGTTTCACGACGTTCGAGCGCGTGCAGTTGCGCGACCTCGTCGTGGTCAAGAAGTCGGGACGAAAAGTGCCGTTCGACCGCGACAAGCTGTTGCGCTCGGTCGAGATCGCGGTGCGCAAGCGCAATGTCGACCCCGAGCGCATCGATCGCGCGGTGACCGGGATCGTGCGCCAACTGGAAAGCTCCGGCGAAACGGAAGTGGCCTCGGGCGAGGTCGGCCGGCTGGTCATGGATGCGTTGAAATCGCTCGACGATGTCGCCTACGTGCGCTTCGCCTCGGTCTATCGCAATTTCCGTGAGGCCAAGGATTTCCACGAGCTGCTCGGCGAGCTGAAGGGGGACGAAGAAAAGAGCGAAGAGGACGCCGGCTGAGCATGGCAGCACCGCAACGCAGCGAGGCCGAACAATCGGCCCTTGACCGCCGTTTCATGGCCGCGGCCTTGCGGCTGTCGCGCAAGAACGCCGGACGCACCTCGACCAACCCTTCCGTCGGCACGCTGATCGTGCGCGATGATGGGACCGGGCCGATGATCGTCGGTACCGGCGTCACCGCCGTCGGCGGCCGGCCGCACGCCGAGACCGAGGCGCTTGCCGAGGCCGGCGAACTCGCGCGTGGCGCAACCGCCTATGTCACGCTCGAGCCTTGCGCCCATCACGGCCGCACACCGCCTTGTGCCAACGCGCTGGTCAATGCCGGCATTGCGCGCGTCGTGGGTGCCGCCAGTGATCCCGATCCGCGGGTCTCCGGCAAGGGTTACGCCATCCTGCGCGAGGCCGGTGTCGAAGTGGTCGAAAAGGTCCTCGCCACGGAAGCTGCCGAACAGATGGCGGGCTATTTGATTCGCTCTCTGAGAAAGCGCCCGGAAGTAATTCTGAAGCTTGCGCTTTCCAGCGACGGCAAGATCGGCAGGGAAGGCGCCGGCCAGGTCGCGATAACAGGCGACATGGCGCGCCGCGAAGTCTACCTGATGCGCGCCGAGGCGGACGCCATCCTGGTCGGCATCGGCACGGCGCTGGAAGATGATCCGGCACTGACGGTGCGTTTGCCCGGACTGGATAACCGGTCGCCGGCACGCATCGTGCTCGACCGCCAGATCAGGCTGCCGGAGGGCTCGAAGCTGGTGTCGGGCGTCGATCGCGTACCTCTTTATGTGGCGGCTTGCCTGGAGGCCGATCCGCAGCGCCGGGCCGCGCTCGAGCGCGCCGGCGTGCGCTTCATCGGTACGGAGACGCACGAGGGCGGCGTCGCATTGCCGGAGCTGCTCGAGGATCTGGCGGCGCTTGGCATGGCAAGCGTGCTGGTCGAGGGCGGCGCCAAGGTGGCGAGCGCCTTCCTGGCCGACGGGCTGGTGGACCGCATCGTGCTGTTCCAGGGTCCGGAAGCGATCGGCCAAGACGGCATTGCATCGCCTGTCGACGCTGACCATGTCCCCGTGGGTTTTCGCAAGCTGCGCGAGATGCGGTTCGGCGAAGACGGTTACGCCGAATGGATCAGGGATTTTCAGGGATAGCGATCGATGTTTACCGGGATTGTCACCGATATCGGCACCGTGGCCGCCATCAAGCCGCTGCGGGAAGGGGTGGGACTGCGCATCGACACCGCCTATGATCCCGAGACCATCGCCATCGGCGCGTCGATTTCCTGCGGTGGCGTCTGCCTGACGGTCACCGCTTTGCCCGACAGCGGCTCGCACGCGCGCTGGTTCGAGGTCGAGGCCTGGGAGGAGGCGCTCAGGCTGACCACGGCGTCCGGTTGGAAGTCCGGCACCAGGATCAATCTGGAACGGGCGCTGAAGATCGGCGACGAGCTTGGCGGCCACATCGTTTCGGGCCATGTCGACGGTACCGCCGAGATCATTGAACGCCGGGATGAGGGCGATGCGGTGCGCTTCACACTGGAAGCGCCGCGCGATCTGGCGAAATTCATCGCGCCGAAAGGCTCCGTCGCGCTCGATGGCACCTCGCTCACTGTCAACAGCGTGGCGGGCACTCGCTTCGACGTGCTGTTAATCCACCATTCGCTGACCGTCACCACCTGGCGCGAGCGCAAGGCAGGCGACCGCGTCAATCTCGAGATCGATACCATGGCCCGCTACGCCGCCCGGCTGGCGGAGGCGGCGAAAGAGGGGCTTTGATCGCCTGCGGGACAGTCCGACCCACGGCAATCTGATACGCGTCGGGCAATCTTCCGCTTGCGATCAAACCGGCTTCGGCCTAAGTCACCGGCGACTCCGGAGACATCTATGGCTGGCACATCCCAACACGGCAAGGCGTTCATTCGTCCCAAGAAGAAGGCTCACCTCCTCGTCATCGAGGCGCGCTTTCACGACGACCTTTCCGACGCACTGCTCGATGGCGCGACAAGCGCGCTCGACGAAGCGGGCGCGACTTACGACGTCGTCACCGTCCCCGGTTCGCTTGAAATTCCCGCGGTGATCACCTTCGCGCTCGACGGCATGGCCGAAGGCGGGACGGGCTATGACGGCTTTGTCGCACTCGGCACCATTATCCGTGGCGATACCTATCATTTCGACATCGTCGCCAATGAATCCAGCCGTGCGCTCATGGACCTGTCCGTGCAGGACTCGGTCTGCATCGGCAACGGTATCCTGACCACCGAGAACGATGCGCAGGCGTGGACGCGGGCCAAGCGCTCCGAAGGCGACAAGGGCGGCTTTGCCGCGCGCGCGGCGCTGACCATGATCGCGTTGAAGGAACAACTGGGAGCGCAATCGTGAGCGAACCCGCTTCGCCCGGACAGCCCGCGGTGCGCCACGCCAACAAGCGCGGCGCTGCCCGTCTGGCCGCCGTGCAGGCGCTCTATCAGATGGATGTCGCCGGCAGCGGCGTGTTCGAGATCACCGCCGAGTACGAGGCGTTCCGTCTCGGCAAGGAAGTCGACGGCGCGCTCTATCGCGAGGCGGACGCGCAGTGGTTTCGTGCCATCCTGACCGGGGTCGTCGAGAACCAGAAGACCATCGATCCGATCATCCGCCAGGCCCTGACCGACGACTGGCCGCTGTCGCGCCTCGATTCGACGCTCCGTGCCATTCTGCGCGCGGGCGTCTACGAACTGATGAAGCGCGAGGACGTTCCTGTCGCGGTCATCGTCACCGAATATGTCGACATCGCCAAGGCCTTCTACGAAGAAGACGAGCCGAAGCTGGTCAATGCCGTGCTCGACCGCGTGTCACGCCGGGTGCGTGGCGAGGGACGCGGCAAGGACGCTTCGTGACCGCCATCGCCGTCGAGGCGGGCAAGGAGGCGCGGCGCACCGCGCTGATCCTCGCCGCCTCGCAGGCGATCATCGGCTCGGCGGCTCCCATCGCCATTTCCATGGGCGCGCTGGCCGGGCAATATCTGCTCGGCGCCGACAAATCCCTGGCGACCGCGCCGATCACCGGCTTCAATCTCGGTGTGGCGCTAGGCGCCTTGCCCGCGGCCGCCATTATCCGCTGGCTGGGGCAGCGTGGCGGTTTCATGACCGGAACCGTGGTCACCGCGCTCGGCGGGCTGGTCGCCACCCTGGCTTTATTCCACGGCAGCTTTTGGCTGTTCGCGTTCGCGCTGCTCGTCATCGGTGTCGGCGGCGCCTTCGTCCAGCAGTTCCGTTTTGCCGCGGCCGACAACGCGCCGCCGGCGTTCAAGGCCCGCGCCATCTCCTTCGTGCTCGCCGGTGGCATCATCACCGCCATCCTCGGGCCGCAGATCGTCATCTTCACGCGCGAATTATTCGCACCAGTCATGTTTGCCGGTTCCTTCGCCTCGATCCTGCCGCTGGCGGCTGTCGGCGCCGTCATCCTGTCGTTCCTTCGTTTGCCGTCAAGGACCGCGAGCAAGGTGGACGTTGCCGACGGCGATGCCCGACCCCTTTCCGAAATCGTCACCAAGCCGCGTTTCGTCGCGGCGCTCTTCTGCGCCGTCGGCAGCTACGCGCTGATGAGTTTCGTCATGACCGGCGCGCCGCTCGCCATGGTGGGCTGCAGCCTGTCGGAGGACGATGCGACGCTGGGCATCTCCTGGCACGTCATGGCGATGTTCGGGCCAAGCTTCTTCACCGGCTCGCTGATCCATCGCTTCGGCGCCGAGCGCATTGTCGCCCTCGGCCTTCTGTTGCTGATCGGCTGTGCCGTCGTTGCCTTGTCGGGCCTGGCGCTGTGGCAGTTCTGGACGGCGCTGATCCTGCTCGGCCTCGGCTGGAATTTCAGCTTCATCGGCGCCACCGCCATGGTGGCGGCCAGCTACCACCCTTCCGAAAAGGGCAAGGTGCAGGGCTTCCACGACTTCGTCCTGTTCGGCTCCGTCGCCTGTGCGTCGCTGATGTCGGGCATGGTCTACAACGCCTGGGGCTGGACCATGCTCAACTGGATGATCTTTCCCGTCGCCGCACTTTGCTTCGTGGCACTCGGCGCGCTGAAGATCACAAGCTTGCGGCCGGCTTGACGCGAATTTGAAAGCTATGCGTCCGGCGGCAGAACCTGAAGCACCCGCGCTATGAACATATGGAACTCAGCCATGTAATTGCGCAGGAAATCCTCAGTGGATTCAACCGTCACCTCGCCGTCATCCGTGATCAGTCCCGGCGTGAACTGGATATAGGCTTCGGGCGCATTCATCTGCGGTGAGTTGCAGAAACTCAGCACGCTGCGGAGGCTTTGTTGGGCGACAGCGGTCGCGATCGCGCCCGGCGATGTTCCGATGACGGCCGACGGTTTGCGCGCGAATGAATTCTTGCCGTAGGGGCGGCTGGCCCAGTCGATCGCGTTCTTCAGTCCGCCGGGGATCGAGCGATTATACTCCGGGGTGACGAACAGCACGGCCTGGACGGAGGCGATCGCCTTTTTGAACGCCTGGGCGGCCGGCGGGAAATTGGCGTCGTAGTCGTAACTGTAGAGAGGCAGATCCTTGAAGCCGATTTCCGTCATTTCGAGCTCGGGAGGGGCAAGTTGAACAAGCGCCTTCGCGAGCTTGCGGTTGATGGATGCCTGGGCAAGGCTGCCGATGAGATAACCGACCTTGTGTATGGCCATGACACGCTCTCCGTGTTTGCCGCCACCCTCGTGGCATTATTCACCCGATAGCGGCCAATCGCCAGCCCGCTGTTGCCGCCAGGCCCAAATCGGCGCGTCCGGAACAAAAATATTGCGCTGGTCCCCCTTCTTATGAAACCGTGTGCCCCGACTGGCCGTTGAAGCCATGCTCATATGCGGCCACCGCATTCCGGTTTACAGCAAGGGGTTTCACAATGTTTTCAGTCAAGGTTCTGGCCAGCGCGGCGATGGCGCTCGCCATCACGGCGGCTTCCGCGAGCGCTCAGGTCGTCGTCTCCTCGAAGATTGACACCGAGGGTGGCGTGCTCGGCAACATTATCCAGCTCGTCCTCAACGCCAACAATATCAAGACCACGGACCGCATCCAGCTCGGCGGCACGCCCGTGGTGCGCAAGGCGATCACCGCCGGTGAGATCGACATCTATCCCGAATACACCGGCAACGCCGCCTTCTTCTTCGAGAAGGCCGATGATCCCGTGTGGAAGGATGCCGCCAAGGCCTATGAGACGGCCAAGAAGCTTGACTACGACGCCAACAAGATCGTCTGGCTGTCACCGGCACCGGCCAACAACACCTGGGCGATCGCCCTGCGCAAGGAAGTGACGGACGAGAACAAGCTCGTCACGCTGTCGGACTTCGGCAAATATGTCGCCGGCGGCGGCAAGGTGGTCCTGGCGGCCTCCGCCGAGTTCGTCAATTCGGCGGCAGCCCTTCCGGCCTTCCAGACTACCTACGGCTTTACGTTGAAGCCGGACCAGCTGATCACCCTCTCTGGTGGCGATACGGCGGCAACCATCGCGGCCGCCGCCAACCAGACCAGCGGCGCCAATGCTGCCATGGTCTACGGCACCGACGGGGGCATCGCGCCATCGGGCCTCGTGGTGCTGACTGACGACAAAGGCGTGCAGCCGGTCTATCAGCCGGCGCCGATCATCCGCGAGGCGGTGCTGAAGGAGCATCCCGAGATCGAAACGCTGCTGAAGCCGGTCTTCGCCAAGCTCGATCTCGTCACGCTGCAGGAGCTGAACGGCCGCGTGCAGGTCGGCGGCGAGCCGGTCAAGGGCGTCGCCGAGGACTTTTTGAAGAAGAACGGGTTTTTGAAATAGCGACGCGTCGATAGCGACGTCAGGGCGAGGCGCCTTATGGCCCCGCGTTTCGATAAGCTCGGCGTGGTCATCGCTGCACTCGCTGCTTACGCCGCGTCTCTCGCGCCGTTCGCCACCTTCCGCGCGAACCGCATCGTTCCCGGCCAGGCACGCTCTATCGTCGAGGCGCTGCCGCAGGCTATAGGGCCGTTGCTGCTCGCAATCATTGTCGCGGCGGCAATCATCGCGCTCCTCAAAACGCCGCTCGTCTTGCGCCTTGCGGCGAGCGTCGTGACGCTTGTCGCGCTGGCGCTGCTCATCGGCGTCGCCGGCACATTCCTCACTCCAGCCGGGAATACCTTTGCTCGGGTCTCGCCGGCATCCGGCTTCTGGATTCTCATCTTCGCCTTCACGCTGTTGCTCGCCGACGTGCTGACCCGGCTCAACCTGTCGCCCTCGGCGCGCGTCGGCGTGCTTGTCGTTGCGGCGCTGGCCATCGGCTTGCTGCTGATTTCGGGACGCTGGGACAGCCTCTCGATCCTCAAGGAATACTCCAACCGCGCCGACAGCTTTTGGGCCGAAGGCTCCAAGCATGTGACCCTTGCTCTCGGCTCGTTGCTTGCCGCCGTGATCGTCGGCCTGCCGCTCGGCATCCTGTGCCACCGTGTCGAGAGCCTGCGGGCCGGCGTCCTCAACGTCTTGAACATCATCCAGACCATTCCCTCGATCGCGCTGTTCGGGCTGCTGATCGCGCCGCTTGGCTGGGTCGCGGCCCACGTTCCGGGGGCCGCCGCGCTCGGTATCAGGGGCATCGGCACGGCGCCCGCCTTCGTCGCCCTGTTCCTCTATTCGCTGCTGCCGGTGGTGGCCAACACCGTGGTCGGCCTTGCCGGCGTGCCGCGTGCCGCCAATGACGCGGCGCGGGGCATGGGCATGACGGACCGCCAGCGCCTGTTCGGTGTGGAGTTTCCGCTGGCCTTTCCGGTGATCCTCACCGGCATCCGCATTGTGCTGGTGCAGAATATAGGCCTTGCCACCATCGCCGCGCTGATCGGCGGCGGCGGTTTCGGCGTGTTCGTCTTCCAGGGGGTCGGCCAGACGGCGATGGACCTGGTGCTGCTTGGCGCAGTGCCGACCGTGGCACTCGCCTTTGCCGCCGCCATCATCCTCGACGCCGTGATCGAAATGACCGCCACCAAGCGCAGGGTTGAAACGGCATGATCGAAATCGAAGGCATCACCAAGCGCTATGACGCGACCACTGTCGTCGACGACGTCTCGATGGTCGTCGAGCCGCGCACGGTCTGTGTCATTGTCGGCACCTCGGGCTCCGGCAAGACGACTCTGCTGCGCATGATCAACCGGCTGGTCGAACCGACCGCCGGCGTCATCAAGCTCGATGGTGCCGACAATCGATCGGTGCCGGGGTACGAACTGCGCCGCAGCATCGGCTACGCCATCCAGGGCCACGGCCTGTTTCCGCATCGCACGGTGGCGCAGAACATCGCTACCGTGCCGGTGCTGCTTGGTTGGGACAAGGCACGCATCAAGTCCCGCGTCGACGAGCTGATGACGCTCTACCAACTCGACCCCCAGGAATTTGGGCCGCGCTACCCGCATGAACTGTCCGGCGGCCAGCAGCAGCGCGTCGGCGTTGCCCGCGCGCTCGCCGCCGAACCCAACGTGCTGTTGATGGACGAGCCGTTCGGCGCACTCGACCCGATCATCCGTACCAAGGCGCAAGAAGATCTGCTGGCAATCCAGAAGCGCTTCGGCACCACCATCATCCTCGTCACTCATGACATGGAGGAGGCCGTGCACATGGGGGACAAGATCGCGGTGATGGATGCCGGCAAGCTCGTGCAATATGCAAGGCCGGCGGAGATCCTGGCGAACCCAGCCAGCAGCTTTGTCGAAACCCTGGTCGGAGCCAGCGAAAAACCATTCAGGCTACTGTCGCTGGGGCGGGTACGCGATGCGGTGGAGCAGGGCGGCGCCGAAGGCGAGGCGATCCCCGGCGACGCCAGCCAGCGTGACGCGCTCGCGGAACTTCTCTGGTCCGGCAGGCCGGCGCTGCCGGTGAAGGGTGCCGACGGCAAGCCGATCGGCCGCGTCACCGTCGACGGACTGATCAAGCGCGCGGCGAGGCCGGCATGAAGGCCTGGCTGCCGCTGCTGCTCAGGCTTGCGCTGGTGGTGTTGCTTGTTGCCTTCATCACCAGTCCGGGGTGGTTCGAGCCGTTGCTGAAGCCGCTGACCGAAAACAACGCTCCCGTAATCTACAATCAGGGCAGCCTGCTAACGCTGACGCTGCTGCATCTGCGCACCGTGTTGATCGCGACCGTCGCCGCCACCATCGTCGCGGTGGCGCTCGCCATCCTCGTCACCCGGCCGGCTGGCGTCGAATTTCTGCCGTTGTCGCGCAGCCTGGTCAACATCGGCCAGACCTTTCCGCCCGTGGCGGTGCTGGCGCTCGCCGTGCCGGCAGTCGGCTTCGGCGAGAAGCCGACGCTGATCGCGCTGTTTCTCTATGGACTGCTGCCTATCTTCGAGAACGCACTGACCGGGTTGACGACGCTGCCGGCTAACGTCGTCGAGGCGGCGCGTGGCGCCGGCATGACCGGCTGGCAAAGGCTCACCAAGGTCGAGTTGCCGCTCAGTGCACCGATCATCCTTGGCGGCATAAGGCTCTCCGTGGTGATCAGCCTGGCCACGGCCACCATCGGCTCGACGGTGGCCGCCAAGACACTCGGTGAGGTGATCATCGCCGGCCTGCTATCCAACAATCTCGCCTTCATCCTGCAGGGCGGCCTGATCGTGGCGGCCCTTGCCGTGCTGATCTATGACGGACTGTCGGCGGTAGAGCGCTACACGGCGCGCCGGATGGGTCGCGAAGCGGAATGATCCTCGGGGAGACGGAGGTCTTGCCTCGGATGGTTCCCTAGCGTGATTTCAATCGATCTAAATCGAAGGCCCTTTCGGCTCTGCCGTCGCGGGTTTTGCCTTTTGGACGAAAGCCGGGCAAAAACTGAACAATATCTTGACGTTCGCGGCCCTGTTTCGCATACACCGATGCGAAGAGGTGGATTCCGCGCGCGGAATCCGGTCTTTGTCTCAACGGCCCAGGGAGGGGTTCTTTTGGGCCAACAATCGAGGAAAATTCGGCAATGACCATTATTTCCGCCGTCATCGCCTGCGGCCTGCTTTCAATCCTATACGCCATCTGGGCGACACGTTCGGTCCTCGCGGCCGATCAGGGCAATGCACGCATGCAGGAAATCTCCGCCGCCATCCGCGAAGGCGCCCAGGCCTATCTGGCGCGCCAATACACCACCATCGCCATCGTCGGCGTGGTCGTGCTCGTGCTCGCCTGGTGGCTGCTGTCGATCACCGCCGCCATCGGCTTCCTGATCGGCGCCGTTCTGTCGGGTGCCGCCGGCTTCATCGGCATGCATGTTTCGGTGCGGGCCAATGTACGCACCGCGCAAGCGGCTTCCAACAGCCTCGCCGCCGGCCTCGACATCGCTTTCAAGTCGGGCGCCATCACCGGCATGCTGGTGGCCGGCCTCGCTCTGCTGGGCGTTTCCATCTATTATCTCGTCCTGACCCATTTCATGGGTCTTCAGCCAAACGATCGTATCGTCATCGATTCGTTGGTCTCGCTCGGCTTCGGCGCCTCGCTGATCTCGATCTTCGCCCGTCTCGGCGGCGGCATCTTCACCAAGGGTGCCGATGTCGGCGGCGATCTGGTCGGCAAGGTCGAAGCCGGTATTCCGGAGGATGATCCGCGCAACCCGGCCACCATCGCCGACAATGTCGGCGACAATGTCGGCGATTGCGCCGGCATGGCCGCCGACCTGTTCGAAACCTATGCGGTGACGGTTGTCGCCACCATGGTTCTCGCCGCCATTTTCTTCGGCGGCACCGCTGTCCTCGGTGCGGCGATGCTGTATCCGCTCGCCATCTGCGGCGCCTGTATCCTGACCTCGATCGTCGGCACCTTCTTCGTCAAGCTCGGCTCCAACGGCTCGATCATGGGCGCGCTCTACAAGGGCCTGATCGTGACCGGCCTGCTGTCGATCGTCGGCCTCGGCGTCGCCACCTCGGCCACGCTCGGCTGGGGCGAGGTCGGCACCGTCGCCGGCATGACGATCACCGGCAAGAACCTGTTTATCTGCGGCCTGATCGGCCTCGTGGTGACCGGGTTGATCGTGGTGATCACCGAGTACTACACCGGCACCAACAAGCGCCCGGTCAACTCCATCGCCCAGGCGTCGGTGACCGGCCACGGCACCAACGTCATCCAGGGCCTCGCGGTCTCGCTGGAATCGACGGCACTTCCGGCAATCGTCATCGTCGGCGGCATCATCGCCACCTACCAGCTCGGCGGCTTGTTCGGCACGGCGATCGCCGTCACCACCATGCTCGGCCTCGCCGGCATGATCGTGGCGCTCGACGCCTTCGGCCCGGTCACCGACAATGCCGGCGGCATTGCCGAAATGGCGGGCCTTCCCAAGGAAGTGCGCCGCTCCACCGACGCGCTCGACGCGGTCGGCAACACCACCAAGGCGGTAACCAAGGGCTACGCCATCGGTTCGGCCGGCCTCGGCGCGCTGGTGCTTTTCGCGGCCTACTCGAACGACCTGAAGTTCTTTGCCGCCAATGGCGACAAATATCCCTACTTCCAGGGCATGGGCGAAATCTCCTTCGATCTCTCCAACCCTTACGTCGTCGCCGGCCTGATCTTCGGTGGCCTGATCCCCTATCTGTTCGGCGGCATCGCCATGACGGCGGTCGGCCGCGCGGCGGGCGCCATCGTCGAGGAGGTGCGCAAGCAGTTCCGCGAGGATCCGGGCATCATGGCCGGCACGTCCAAGCCGAACTATGCGCGTGCGGTCGATCTCCTGACCAAGGCGGCGATCCGGGAGATGATCATCCCGTCGCTGCTGCCTGTGCTGGCGCCGCTCGTCGTCTATTTCGGCGTGCTGCTGATCTCGGGCTCGAAGGCGTCCGCCTTCGCCGCGCTCGGCGCCTCGCTGCTCGGCGTCATCGTCAATGGCCTGTTCGTCGCCATCTCGATGACCTCGGGCGGCGGCGCCTGGGACAACGCCAAGAAGTCGTTCGAGGACGGGTTCACCGACAAGGACGGCGTCAAGCACCTCAAGGGCTCCGAGGCACACAAGGCTTCGGTGACCGGCGACACCGTCGGTGATCCCTACAAGGACACCGCCGGCCCGGCGGTCAACCCGGCGATCAAGATCACCAACATCGTGGCGCTCCTGTTGCTGGCCGTGCTCGCGCACGGCTGAGCGGGAGCGGTTGAAAAAACCCGCGGGGAGCGATCCCCGCGGGTTTTTTCATGTCAGCTGACTGGTCGCTTGGTCCGGCATCTGGGCGCCGCGTGCGCGACAGCCGCTATTCTCCGGTTTCTTCCCGCTTGCTGCCTCTGCGGTACATAGCCAACAGATCATCCACGGTCGGCTCCCGTTCAGGCATGGGCGGCAGGCCGCGTACCTTTCGAAGCATGGAGACAAAAGCACCGCGTTGGTATTTGCGGCGAAACTCGACGGATCTCGGATGAACGCCGCATGCAGCCCAAACCCTGCGTTTCAGATAACTGGATTTCTTCAGGCGAGACGGCACCGCCGCCGCGGCAAGAACGTTGACACGCAGGTCGTCCGGTATGCGCATGCGGTCGATGAGTTCCTCCTGCTCCATTGCCGTGTCTTCGAGATAACTGCCGCTGCGCTGGCCGGAGAAGATACTCAGCACCGTCAGGTGCGGCATGGTCGCGATCACGGCTCCCTTTCGCCAGGCCCGGAAGAGCCAGTCCTGCGAACTTTCGCATGAGCATTCGCTGGCAGGCCGCCAGGGGCCGAGCCAGTCCAGCGACGCCCGCCTGACCACCTGTGCCGATCCGTATCCGGCCGTGACGACGGGATCGTAAAAACCGTCTTTGCCCATTCCGTAAATCGAGGTCTTGAGAGCATCGTCTCTCGTCCGCACCGGTTCGATGATGGCGCCACGAGCGATGACGACATCCGCGCCGGTCGCATCGATCCATCCCGTGGTTGCCGCCAGATGATCCGGAAACCAGAGGTCGTCGTGATTGAGCACGGCGACAAGCCGGCCGCGCGCCCTGGCAAAACCGATATTATTGGGGCCGGATTGCTCGCCGAAATTGACGGGCAGGTCGATATAGAAGATGCGCGGATCGGCGAATTCGGCGATGATCGCCGGTGTCTCAGGGCGACAGTCGTCGCCGATCACCAGAATTTCAAAATCCTGCAGCGTCTGGCGCAAGACGCTGAACAGCGTCTGTCGCAAGGCTGCGGGACGATTGTGGGTGGCGATCACCACCGAGACGAGCGGCACGCGCTGCCCTGTTGCATCGAACAAGCGCGATCCTTCCACGCTACACCAGCTTGTAGGGGATTTGTTCGGTGTCCGGTGGCAGGCGCCAATGGTCGGGCGCGTCGTAGGCATAGGCCTTGTCGACGAGATTGAGCAGCAGGGCGATCTCCGGCCCGAGTGCCGTCACGCCGTGCCACACGCCTGGCGGGATTATGACGATCGCCGGCCGCAACGCGCCGAGTATCTTGTGCCACACCGTGCCGAAACTGGGCGAAGCCTTCCGGCCGTCATAGAGCGATATGCGGACGCTGCCGGCACAGCAGAAGAGCCGATCCAGCGTCACCCTGTGCGCATGCCAGCCGGTTACCGCGCCTGGATACATCGTGCGTTGAAACACCTGGCCGACAGGCGATGGATCAAGTCCCCACTCATCCCGAAAGACCTCGGTCAGATAGCCGTTGGATGTAGCGACCGGCCTGATTTCCTTGATTGTGACGCCATCGATCGACGGCGGATCGATGGCAAGCCAGTCTGATGTCACCGTCTGCCGGTCGGGTGTCCCGGTCGCCATCCAGCCAACCGGCATCGCATGGTCGTCACTGCTCATGTCCAAATCCCCCAGCCTGACGGTTTGATATGGGTTTGCCCCATCACTGGCAAGCCGGGCCCCGTTAACAAAAACCCGTGGGATCGCTCCCACGGGTTTTTGGTCGCCTGAGACATTTCTGTTCCCCAAAGTCAGGGAAGCAGGATTCTAGGGATCAGGGGGTGCCGCCGCCGGGAATGCCGGGCGCCAGCTTGCTGGCGCCGTTGATGATCTGGCTGAGGAAGTTCTGGTCCTTGCCGCCGGTTGGCGTGGTGCGCGAAATGAAGTCGAAGATCTTGCCGTCCTTCAAGCCGTAATTGGCGATCTGGGTGACGCGGCTGTCCGGGCCGAAATAGACCGCCAGCACTTTCTGGTCGACCAGCCTCGGCTTGTCGAACGCGACGTAGCGCTTGCGCGTCTGCGAAATATAGTAAAACGCCTCATTGTCGAAAGTCGCCGTGGTCGACGGCGTGCCGAGTGCAAGGAGCACCTGCTCGCGGCTGGAACCGACCGGCACGGAATCGATCGCCTGCTGATCGAGGACATAGCCTTGCGTGAACGTCTCGCTCGGATTGAGGTCGCCGATCATCTTGTTGGTGTGGCATGCCGACAGCGCCGCTACGATAGCCAGCAGCGAGATCGCGCCGGCAGCCCTGGAATTGAAACCCAACTTGAAATTCAGCGCGCGCAACAACAATTCTCCATTATATCGCCGCAACTTGCGCTGGGCCGCAAAACCGGTAAACCAGCTTGCTTGCCGATGCAACAAGGCCAATTCAACAAACGGTCCCCGGAGACCATCCCCATGTTCCAGCGCCTTTTTGGCCGCGAACGCCACGCCAACCGCGCCATCACCGACGCGCTTTACGCACAAATCGTGGCGGCGGCGCGGCAGACTGGTTTTTATTCCCACTGGAATGTGCCGGACACGCCGCTTGGCCGTTTCGAGATGCTTTCGCTGCACATGTTCCTGGTCCAGCACCGCTTGCGCGGAGAGGACGGCGTGGCGCAAGAGATCGCGCAGGTGCTGATCGACGAATTCTTTCTCGACGTCGATCATTCGCTGCGGGAACTGGGCATTGGTGACGTGGGTGTGCCAAAACGCATGAAGAAGCTGGCGAAGATGTTCTATGGCCGCACCGCCGCCTATGATGATGCGCTGGAACGAAACGACCATGACGGTCTGACCGCGGCACTTGCCCGCAATGTCCGTCCCGACGCCGGCGGCTGGCCGGAAGCGTCACGTTTGGCCGGGTATGTCGCCGACGCCAGCCGGCAACTGAGTGCGCAGCCGACCGAATCGATCGTTGCCGGCACTGTGGCGTTTCCCGTAGCCAACGGAGGCTGATCGATGAAACACGTGGATATGCAAAGTCCGGTATCCTTTTTCGCCAATGTCGCGCGTCTGCCGCACAAAGGGCTGCCGGTTGTGATCGAGGCCGATGCCGCGCAGCGCGCGGCACTTGCCGAGACCCATGGGCTGCTGTCGGTCGAAGCCTATCGCGCCGAACTGCTGGTTACGTCATGGAAGCGCAACGGCGTTAAGGTCAGCGGCCGTGTCGAGGCGGACATTACCCAGGCCTGCATCGTCACGCTCGACCCCATCGAAGCGCATGTTGAAGAGCCGTTCGAGGCGCTGCTCTTGCCCGAGGACTCCAAACTCGGACGGCAGGGATTCGAAGGTGGCGGCGAAATCCTGCTCGATGCCGACGGCCCCGACAGTCCCGAGACATTTTCGGGCGACACCATCGATGTCGGGGCACTTGCCGAACAGTTCTTCGGCTTGGCCATCGATCCGTATCCGCGCAAGCCTGGCGCCTCGATTGGCACCGATGACGACACCGGACCGGCCGAGAATGAATTTCAGCAAAAACTGCGATCCTTGCTGCGAAAATCCTGAAAACCTCGCTCCCGACGGAAAAGTCGGTTGTGCGACAGCCTAAAACCGCTATTTTCGCCGAACCTTTGCGATCACTAAAACGACTTGCCGCCTAACCGTGAGATGAATACCGCGTGATCAGGATTTCCATCGATGCCATGGGCGGCGATCACGGACCAGCCGTGGTCATTCCGGCGCTCATGACGGTCGCGACCCGCCGTCCCGACATCCGCTTCGTCATCTACGGACGTGAGGAACTGGTGCGCCCGGAACTCGCCAAATTCCCCAAATTGGCTGAGGTCAGCGAGTTCTTCCACTGCGAGATCGCGGTCAGGATGGATGACAAGCCGAGCCAGGCGCTGCGCCATGGCCGCTGGAAATCGTCGATGTGGAAGGCGGTCGAGGCGGTAAAGTCGGGCGCTGCGGATGCATGCATCTCCGCCGGCAATACCGGTGCGCTGATGGCGATGTCTAAATTCTGCCTGCGCACCATGGCGACCATCGACCGCCCGGCGATCGCGGCATTATGGCCGACATTGCGCGGCGAAAGCGTGGTTCTGGACGTCGGCGCCACCATCGGCGCCGACGCGCACCAGCTCATTGATTTTGCCATTCTCGGCACCGGCATGGCGCGTTCCGTGTTCGGCATCGCCCGACCCACGGTTGGCCTGCTCAATGTCGGTGTGGAGGAGATCAAGGGCCAGGAAGAGGTCAAGGAGGCGGGACGCATGTTGCGCGAAGCCAATATGGCCTCGATGAATTACCATGGCTTTGTCGAAGGCGACGATATCGGCAAGGGTACGGTCGACGTCGTCGTGACGGAAGGCTTTGCCGGCAATATTGCTCTCAAGACGGCGGAAGGCACCGCGCGCCAGATAGCTGGCTATCTACGCGCCGCGATGAGCCGCACCCTGATGGCCAAGATCGGCTATGTCTTTGCCAAGGGCGCCTTCGACCGTCTGCGCGAAAAGATGGATGTCGGCCGCTCCAATGGCGGCGTCTTCCTGGGGCTGAACGGCATCGTCGTCAAAAGCCATGGCGGTGCCGACTCGGACGGTTTCGCCGCGGCGATCGAACTCGGCTATGACATGGTGCGCAACAATCTGCTTGATCGCATCGAGGCCGACCTCGACCTGTTTCATGCGCGCAACCCGCATGCCCTGACATCAAGGAAATCCGACGTCGTTACCGACGCAAGGGAATAGGAAAGAATTTTGATCAGATCAGTTGTGCGCGGCACGGGCGCCGCGCTGCCCCGCCGCATCATGAAGAATGCCGATTTTGAAGGTATGGTCGAGACCTCCGACGAGTGGATCGCTCAGCGCACCGGCATCCGCCAGCGCCATATCGCGGCTGATGACGAGACGACGGCTTCGCTGGGCGAGGCCGCGGCGCGTGCCGCCCTTGCTGATGCGGGATTGACCCCGGGCGACATCGATCTGGTCGTGCTGGCGACCTCGACCCCCAACAACACGTTCCCGGCTACCGCGGTCGAGATCCAGAACCGGCTCGGCATGCAGCACGGTTTTGCCTTCGACATGCAGGCGGTATGCTCGGGTTTCGTCTATGCGGTGACGACAGCCGATCTCTACATCCGCGGTGGCCTTGCAAAGCGCGTGCTGGTGATAGGCTCGGAGACCTTCTCACGCATCCTCGACTGGAGCGATCGCTCGACCTGCGTGCTGTTCGGCGATGGCGCCGGTGCGGTCGTTCTGGAAGCCGGTGAGGGGGCCGGCACGATCGCCGATCGCGGCGTCCTGGCGGCCAGCCTGCGTTCCGACGGCTCGCACAAGGAAAAGCTTTTCGTCGACGGCGGACCGTCGACGACGGGCACGGTCGGTCATCTGCGCATGGAGGGACGCGAGGTCTTCAAGCACGCGGTCGGCATGATCACCGATGTCATCGAGGCGACCTTCTCGGCCGCCGGTATTACCGCCGACGATCTCGACTGGTTCGTGCCTCACCAGGCCAATAAACGGATTATTGACGCTTCAGCCAAAAAGCTCGGGATAGCTGAGCAAAAGGTGGTGGTGACCGTCGATTTGCACGGTAACACGTCGGCTGCTTCCGTACCGCTGGCGCTGTCGGTGGCCGTCGCCGACGGCCGCATCAAGAAGGGAGATCTGGTGCTCCTGGAGGCGATGGGCGGCGGCTTCACCTGGGGCGCCGTTCTGGTTCGCTGGTAAGTGCAGAACGGTCCGGTTTCGGTCCTTGACCTTGCCGGATCAATTACTTAGGCTCTGCCGTTGTTGTGCCGATTTTATGTTTGAGCTGATGGGACGGTCGCATGGGGGGAAAGACACTTACGCGCGCCGACCTTGCCGAGGCCGTCTACCGAAAGGTCGGTCTGTCGCGCACTGAATCCGCCGAACTCGTCGAGGCGGTGCTGGATGAAATCTGCGAAGCGATCGTGCGCGGCGAGACGGTGAAGCTGTCGTCCTTCGCGACATTTCATGTCCGCTCCAAGAATGAGCGGATCGGGCGCAATCCCAAGACCGGGGAGGAAGTACCGATCCTGCCGCGCCGGGTGATGACCTTCAAATCGTCCAACGTCCTGAAGAACCGCATCCTGCGTTCCCACCAGAACAGCAAGGCCAAGGGCGGCAAATAGCCTCCATTGCACGGTTGAAAACCGGCTCCGCGACAACGGCGGACTTGAATATTGCTTCACAAACCGCTGAAATAAGACCCGATTCGGCAGCATGGCCGGATGGGTGTTCTGGCTTGTGATCGATTCCGCACCTGCGGAACAAGCTCTTCTCATTGTTGAGCGGGATCTCGTCGGAGCACCGTTCCGGGCTACACGCCAGCGTGAGGATTTCGCCCATGGACAAGAGCCCTGACGCCTTCCGCACCATCAGCGAGGTCGCTGAAGATCTCGACCTGCCACAGCATGTGCTGCGTTTCTGGGAGACGCGCTTCAACCAGATCAAGCCGATGAAGCGTGGCGGCGGCCGCCGCTACTACCGGCCGCAGGATGTCGAACTGATCAAGGGCATCCGCCATATGCTCTATGACCAGGGCTACACCATCAAGGGCGTGCAAAAGCTGCTGCGGGAAAACGGCAATCATTTCCTGGTCGCCATCGGCAATGGCGACATGGCCGCCGTCGAGGCGATCTCGCAGCGCAAGCAGGCCGATCAGGTGCCGTTGACGCCGGCAGCCCAGCCGCGCGGCGGAGATGACGAACTGGTTGGCCAGCCAAGGGTCAAGCCCAGCCGCCGCTTTTTCGGCCTGGGCAAGGGCGACGAGGAAGGTCCGGTTGCGCCGGACGCGTCGAAGCTCTCGCGTGACAACCGCGCGCTGCTGCAGGAAGCGCTGTTTGACCTCCTGGAATGCAAGCGCCTGCTCGACCAGGTGCGCTGACCGCCGCGAAGCGCTTTAAAGCCTCGAAACTGGAACTCGCTTTGGGGTGAGGCGTTACGTTTCCTTCTGCAAGACAAGGAAACGCATGATGGCATCATTTTCGACCCTTTCGGACATCGACCTCGAAAAGCAGGTCGCGGCTCTCTCGAGGGAACTCGCCGCGTTGCGCAAGGCAGTGTCGAAGCGGGGTGGCGCTTACTATGAAGACGGCCGTGATGCTGCTCTTGATACGTATTCGGATCTTGCGGAGCGTCTGCGCGATGCCATGCCGGCAATCCGCAAACAGGGCAGGGTGATCGAGAAATCGGCACGCGAACATCCGGCGGCGGCCGCAGCGGTCGGCCTTGTCGTACTCGGTCTGGTCGCCAGCCTGCTGTTCAGCCGGCGCTGACTGCTACCCAAGAATTTCCAGAGAGAAAATGGCGGCTCGCCCTCCGGCGCGGCCGCTATTCCCATTGACGTCAGCGGTTTGCGATACCGCTCCGGAATCTGGCCGAAGCGCGTCGGCGTAGAGGCGCACGGCACCGCTGTGCTGCCGGTGCAGAAAGGCGGATCGATCGATCCGCCACAGCCGCTCGATTCCGCGGCGATGGCCGGGTTTGTCCAGTAGTCCCGGCCTGGCATTGTGACCAGGAGAAAACCAGCCTTGGACAAGAAGCCAGGGCTGGTCTTCTCGTTGCGGTGCTTAGGCCTTGTTGCCCATCTTCTTCATGTGATGATGGTGGTGGCGATGATGGTGACGGTGATGATGGTGGTGACGATGGTGATGATGCTTTGCCATTGAGGCCGCGTCCGCGCTTGTCGCGCCGACCACCGGCACCGCGAAAGCGATTGCAGCTGCAAGCCCGAGGGCCGAGAGGAGGGATTTCTTCATTGGATCGTTTCCTTTTTTGCAAGCAGGTACGATCGGGCCGATATCCCGACCGCCGCGAACGGAATTACGCTCCTGAATTTTTTCGTCAGTATTTCCCGATTGTAGAATCTTGTTTCTGAACTGTTTCCCAGGAACCGGCTTCCTGCCCCATGATTGCCAGGGCCGAAGCCGGCTGCTTTGGCTTACATGGGCGGGATCACACCATTGTTTCCGACCACGACGCGGCTGGAACTCAGCGTGCCGTCCGCCTCGCGCTGAGCGGTAACGAAGACCGTCGCACTTGGTTTGAGATCGGTCGGGGCGGCCGGCGCGAAAGTCACGACAGGCGTTCCGTCGGGGATCGAGATATTCTTCGTCTGCCCATTGTCATAGGTCAGCGTCACGGCACGCCCGTTTATGTCGGTGACGTCCGCGACGGTGCCGTTGGTCATGCGGCTGTTCGGCTCCAGGTCCCAGGGGCGATCACCCTCTCCAGTGCCTTTCAAGGCCGCTGGAAAGACCACCACTTCCAGCGCGCCGCTGCCGCCGTCAGCCTTGGAGACGGAGGCGATGCCGACGAAATCGCCCTGCTTGATGTCTTTTACCGATGCGTTGGCGACGCCTGAAAGCTTCCAGCCGTCTTTCAGCTTGATCGCGGCCGTGTCGCCTTGACGGGTTTTCACGGTCAGCAGCGACGGCTCGAAACTGACCACCGTGCCGCGCACGCGCAATGTGTCCGCCGCCTGCGCGCTGGCCATGACGATGCCGGAAAGCATGGAAATCGTGCCGAGCACGAGGAGAGGTGTCTTGAGGCTCATTGGAGTATCCTTTGGGAAAGGCTGGCTGGAAGGAATGGTTCACGCCAGCGACGTCGAGATAACGAACGGGTGGGGCGAAACTGCCGGGCAAAACCCGCTCGCGCGTTCAAAACAACTTGATCGGGACAGGGCGTGGCAGCCCCATGGCATCCGGGTCACGATGCCGTGACGGCCAGATTGGCGCTTGGCAAATCGCTGGCGAGAGGGCATCTTCCTGCTCGTCTCAGGCAACATCCCATTTTGATCAAACGCTTTCAGCCAACGGAGTTGCCAATGCCCAACAATGCAAAAAGCCACGCCCCCTCCGAACCATTAGCCAACGAGATCGGACCGGACTACAACGCCCTCAGGGCAATGCGGGAAACGCGCGGGTACAGCCTCGAAGCGCTTTCGCTGACCTGCGGCCTCTCGGTCGAAGAAATCGAGGATATCGAGAGCGGCCGGGCGGCCGACCCGGCGAAGCTGCGTCGTATTGCGTCCGCGCTTCGTCTGCCGCAGGAAGCTCCTATTGCTTCCGCCGTACCGACGCTGGCCGCACAAGGCCGGCCTCAGGCATAGAATCGGCGCCAGGCATGCGCGAGAAACCCGCCAAGGTCCGCTTGGCGGGCTTCTTGTGGATGCCATGGCGTTCGCCTGCAGGCCGGGCTTGCCGATTTGCAGAACTTGCCGGTTTGCAGATTGCACGTGTCCATATGCGCGGCACCCATCCGCGCCAATCGCATCCGCCGTGCAGCGGGTCTGAACCGTGAGTTTTTCGACATGAGCCTGGATTCCGTCGGTGCCTTCTTCGCGGCTCGCGCGCCTGATATCGAGGTCGTCGTCACGCAATCAAGTTCGGCGACGGTGGCGCTGGCGGCGGAGGCGCATGGTGTGTTGCCGGCGCAGATCGCCAAGACGATCTGCCTTCGCGTCGGCGAGCGCACCATGCTGGTCGTGACCAGCGGCATCGCCAGGCTCGACAACCGCAAGTTCAAGGACCAGTTTGGCGGCAAGCCACGCATGCTGGACGCGCAAGAGGTTGTCGCTGCCACGAGTCATCCGGTCGGCGGTGTCTGCCCGTTCGGCCTGCCGTCGCCGCTGCCGGTTTATTGCGACGTCTCGCTGCGCCAATTCGACGAAGTCGTCCCCGCCGCCGGCGCCACCAATGCCGCTGTCCGGATTGTACCACAGCGCATGGCCGATCTTACCGGTGCCGAGTGGGTCGATGTGTGCCAAGCGTAGCGCCGGATCCAATCCAGAGCCGGCGGGCAAAGGAACACGCGATTCGAAAATTGGGTGATGCGGCAGGGCGGACTTTTGGGGGCAAGTCCTGCTTCAAAATGGTCGGAGTGGCCGGATTCGAACCGACGACCCCTTGACCCCCAGTCAAGTGCGCTACCGGGCTGCGCTACACTCCGGACCGGTCGCGATGTATCGTGATAACCCGGCTCGGGTCAACCGAAATTCGGCGTTAATCGTGCCGGTGCCGATGTGATGGCTGGTGGACCCGGCAATACCGGCCGCAATAGCCGCTGATGGCGGTATTCGAGCGCTATGGCGCCCCAGATCAAGCCGAGCAGTAGATACATATGGCGCCAGTGGTCGATGTCGATGAAGGTGCCGAGCCCGACATTGCCGATGAAGGCGACGTAGGCGCATAGGAGGTAAGGCTGCCATGGCCGGTCACGCAGCAGGATGCGGAATCCGGCTGAGATCGTCCAGATGACCAGCGTCAGGAACGAGACGAAGCCGAGCCAGCCATAGTCCATCAGCATCTTCAGCCAGATGTCGTGTGTGTCCTCGCCGAAGATCGTGCCGAAGACCAGCGGCCCGATGCCGAACGGGTGCTCCATCGCCATCTGGAAACCGAGCGTGTAGCGGGCAAAGCGGCCCAGGCGTGCGGTGTCGTAGCTCTGTTCCAGATGCGCGCGGTTGGAGAACATCTCCGACACGCCGGGCAGTTGCAAGATGACGACGATGGCGATGGCCAGCAGCGACAGCGCGGCGATCGTCATGATCACCACCCGGAGCCGGAAAATGCCGCTGGCGCTCTGCAGGAACAGGCAGCCGGTGAGCAGGATGGCCGAGACCGCGAACATGCCCCAGGCACCACGCGAGAAGGAGAAGAAGATGCCGGCGCTGATGATCAGCAGCGGCACAGCCAGCAGCGGCATGCGCGTGACTGGGCCCGTCAGCAGCAAATAGAGCAGATAGATGCCGGGCAGCACCAGGAACGGCCCGAACACATTCGGGTCCTGGAAGGCGCCGGCGGCGCGGTCGTATTTGGTGAAAATTTCGGCACCGGGGAAGGCGTGGAAATAGCCCGCTATGCCAAGCAGCGACGTCGCCACCGCCGAAACGACATAGGCATTGAAGATCAGCCGGTAGAGGTTCGGCTGCGTGGCCGTAACCGATGCGAAAAACACCGCGCTGAAAGCGAGAAACAGCGACACGGCAAGATAAAGCGGGGTGTTGGCGAGATCCGCCATCTGCGTCATGGAAATCATGCCGCCGATGTTCATCGTCACCAGCAGCACCAGAAGCGGCATGGCCGCGCGCGATATCCTCAGGCCGAACAGCGCCCAGATGGCGATCAGCGCGGCCATGTAGATTTCGTAAGGCGCCGGCTCGCTGATGACGAAGCCCGACAGAAGAATGCCGAGCACGACCGCGCTCGAGGAGATCAGCGTGATCAGCTTGGCGTTGACCGCCGCACGCGGCAGATCATGGCTGATCGCGCTCAATAGGCGTTTTCCGTGTTCAAGAGCCGGACCGGCGTCAGGAACAGGATCCGCAGGTCGAAAAGCAGCGACCAGTTCTCGATGTAGTAGAGGTCGTATTCCGTCCGCATGCGGATCTTTTCATTGGTGTCCATCTCGCCGCGCCAGCCATTGATCTGCGCCCAGCCGGTGACCCCGGGCTTGACCTTGTGGCGCGCGAAATAGCCGTCGACCACCTCGTTGTAGAGCAGGTTGTGCGACTGCGCGGCAATGGCGTGCGGGCGCGGACCGATGAGCGACAGTGAGCCCAGCAGCGAGTTGAAGAACTGCGGCAGTTCGTCGATAGAGGTCTTGCGGATGAAGCGGCCGACACGGGTGACGCGCGGATCGTTCTTGGTCACCGTCTGCTTGGCGGTCGGATCCGACCGGTCGGTGTACATGGAGCGGAACTTGTAGACCTCGATGATCTCGTTGTTGAAGCCATGCCGCTTCTGCTTGAACAGCACCGGTCCCTTGCTGTCGAGCTTGATGGCGATCGCGGCGGCCAGCATGACAGGCGAGAACACGACGATGCCGATGAGGCTGAAGATGATGTCGAAGGCGCGCTTGGCGACCGAATCCCAATCGTTGATCGGCTTGTCGAAGATGTCGAGCATCGGTACTGAACCGATGTAAGAATAGGCGCGCGGACGGAATTGCAGCGCGTTGGAATGCGCCGACAGCCGGATGTCGACCGGCAGCACCCACAGTTTCTTCAGCAATTGCAGCACGCGCGATTCGGCGGTTAGCGGCAACGACACGATCAGCATGTCGATGCGGGCAATGCGGGCGAATTCGATCAGTTCCGAAATCGTGCCGAGCTTGGGATAACCGGCGACGAGGGATGGCGAACGCTTGTCGTTGCGATCATCGAAGATGCCGCAGATGCGGATGTCGTTGTAAGGCTGCTTTTCCACCGAGCGGATAAGCACTTCCGCCGCCTTGCCGCCGCCGACGATGACGGCGCGCCGTTCCATGCTGCCATCGCGCGCCCAGCGCCGGATCAGCCTCGACATCACCAGCCTGAGACCGTAGAGGCAGATGAAGGCGACGACGAACCAGGTGCCGAACAGCAGGCGCGAATAGTCTTGCGACATCTTCATGGCGAATGCCGTCAGCGCCATCAGCGCGAAGGTGCCGGCCCAGACCAGCAGGATGCGCCCAAAATTGGCGAGCGGCCGCATCAGGGACACCACCTGGTAGCAATCGGTGACATCGAGCAGCACCACGGCGAGGAACGATGCGGCGGCGATCGTCAGCGGATATTGCCAGGCGAGATAATTGAAGAATCCGACATAGTAGAAATAGACGCCGAGCCCCGAAACGAACAGCACCGCGAATTCGACCATGCGCAGCACGCCGCTGACCATGATCGGCGACATCGTATCGCGCCGGTATTGCGACGCGACCTGCCGGGCAACGTCGTTCATGCCGCCGGGCTTGTCGCCATCGGCAGGCCCGTCGAAGTGACGCACCGCTTCTGATGAAAAGCGGTGCGCGGGGTCGATCTCGTTCATGGAACAGTCCGCAAGCTTCCCAAGGTGATTAGCAAAAGAGAGCTAAGAAACCCTTGAAACAACCTGTGGCTTTGGAAGGGCCCGAGCTAACTTGCGAGCGCGGCGAAGTAGGCCTTCTCGATTTCGGCGGCCATGACGTCGGCGCCGAAGCGCGCCCTGAGCGTGGATTCGTCAGGCATCAATCGGCGATAGGTGGCAAGGTCGCCCAGCGCCTGGCTCATTTTGTCGGCGAGCTCGGCCGGATCCGGGCGAATCAGGGCGGGGGAGCTTGGACCGAAAATCTCCGGTATGCCGCCGACCGAGGTCGCGATAACAGGTCTTGCCGCGGCAAGTGCCTCCAGCACGGTATAGGGCATGGCTTCCGCGCGCGAGGGAACGACGACGAGCGCCCCCAGCACAAAGGCCTCCCGGGCCGGCATTGGCGGCAGGAAACGGACATTGTCTTCAAGCCCGAGGCGTTTCACCTGCGCGTGGTAGCGGGGCAGGTCGTCGCCGTCGCCGACCATCACCGCACTCGGTGCGCGGCCGAGCCGGGGAGCGGCGGCGGCCAGGGCATCGATGAAGATATCCGGGCCCTTGAGGTCCCGCATCATGCCAATATAGAGCAAATCAGCCGCATCGGCCCTGGCCGCTACAGGCTCGAATTCGGTGGTGCGAAGTCCATTGTAGACCAGCGTGTTCGGGATCGGCGGTTCGCCCACCTTCCTGCGGTAGGTCCGCCGCTCGTAGTCGGAGACGAACAGCAGGCAATCGGTGAAGCGCGCCATGAGATACTCGAGCGCGAAGAACAGCTTTCCGGTGGCTGTGTTCTCGTCATAGTGGAGAGAGCCGCCATGCGGCGAATAGAGGCGGGCTACGCGAGACCTTGATACCCGCAACAATGAGCCGAACAGACGGGCATAGGCGCCACCCTTGGCGCCATGTCCGTGCAGCACGTCCGGCCGCAATTCCTTGATGATCCTGTAGGTGCGCCGGGCCGAGGCGAGGTCGCCCGGGCCGACGTGACGCTGCATTGGCGTACGATGAACGCCGAGCGCCAGCATGTCCTTCATCTGCCCGAAAAGATGCTCCTCGAATTCACCGCCGGTGGTCGAGTCGCAGACGATGCCGACCATGTGGCCGGCGGCGACCTGCGCTTCCGCCAGGTCGCGCACGTGCCGGAAAATTCCTCCCACCGGTGAGCGAAAGCAGTGGACGATCCTGAGCTTGTCCGCCACGAGGTGTCTGTCAGAACAGACGTTCGCGGACGTAGACGGTATCTCCCGGCAGCAGGGGATCGGAGGTGACCACACGGCCAGTTATCACCTTGCCGTTGATATCGCGGGTGATGTCGACGCTCTCCTGGTTGGCGCGTGGCGTGAAGCCCCCGGCAATGGCGATGGCCTTCTGCACCGTCAGGCCGGGCACGTAGGAATACTGGCCGGCGGCGCCCACTTCGCCCATGACGAAGATCGGCCGGTAACGATCGATCTCGACCGAGACGTCGGGGTCGCGCAGATAGCCCTGCCGCAATTTGTCGGCGATCTCCTTTTCCATCTGCTGGGCGGTATGGCCCCGTGCCGGTATGGCGCCGACGAGCGGGAAGGAGATATAACCGGATTGGTCGACGCTGTAGCTGTTGGTCAGGCCCTCCTGTTCGAACACAGTGACGCGGACCCGGTCGCCTGCGCCGAGGCGATAGGGCTGTTCGAGGACCTCGTGGAAGGCGGCCGGCGTCGGCCGGTAGCTGGAACAGCCGGCGAGCATCGAAACGGCAAGCAGTGCGCGAAACAGGGAAGCAGTGCTTTTCATGACCGGACAGGTACCTTCGACTGGCCGCTGCGATGTCGCAGCAAACATCTGGGATCGGGTCCGTTATCATCCTGTTAGGGTTAATGGCCGGTAAAGGAGCGCGCCAATAGCGTTTTAGCAGGCAAGGTTTTGCTATTTTATCGATTTTTTGTCGGCCCCGGCAAAATCCTAACGGAAGCTTACCGTGGTCTTAACGGCTGGGTTACCATAGTTGTTTACGGTGCATGCTGATCCAGTTTCGGAGTAGGGATGCATGTCCGTTCAATCCGCGGCCGCAGACGTCGACGTTGATCTTAGGCAGCTCTTCGCCAGCCTGGGACGCAACTGGCTGCGGATTCTGGTCTTCGTTCTGGTGGTGACTGGGCTTGCCTTCGTGGCTGCATCGTTCGCGACCCGCCATTACAAGGCCCAGACGCAGGTGGAGATCGCCCCGCGAGAATCGGTCTACACGCGGCCCGCCAGCAGCAATCCAGACAGCGACAAGCCGATCCTCGACGAGCAGGGCGTTGCTACCCAGGTCCAGATAATTTCGTCCAACGAGATCCTCAAGCAGGTCGCGCAGAAGCTCGGCCTGTCGCGACTGCCCGAGTTTGACGAGACGATCAACATGTCGTCGCTGAGGCGCGTGCTGATCCTGCTTGGCCTTAAGAACGACCCGATGGATGTTCCGGCCGATGAACGTGTCCTGAAGAAGATGCGCGAGAAGCTCAACGTCTACGGCGTTGAAAAGACTCGCATCATTGCCATCGAGTTCTCCTCGGAAGATCCGAAGCTCGCGGCCGCCATCCCCGATGCCATTGCCGCCGCGTACATTGCGGGGCAGGGCGCGGCCAAGAGCGAATCGAACACCGCCGCCGCCGACTTCCTGGCGCCCGAGATCGCCGACCTGTCCAAGCAGGTCAGGGATGCCGAAGCCAAGGTCGCGGCTTACCGCTCGCAGTCCGACCTCCTGATGGGCGGCAACAATTCCACCCTGGCCACCCAGCAATTGGCCGAGCTGTCGACCGAGTTGTCGCGGGTGCGGGCCAACCGGGCCGCGGCCGAAGGCACGGCCGAGAGCGTGCGCAAGGCGCTGCAGAACGGCGGATCGCTGGATTCGCTGCCGGAAGTGCTGTCTTCCGATCTGATCCAGCGCTTGCGGGAGCGCCAGGTCGAGCTGCGCGCCAACATCGCCGATCTGTCGACGACGCTGCTCGACAATCATCCGCGTGTTCGCGCGGCCAAATCGCAACTGGCCGATCTCGACGCGCAGATCCGCAGCGAAGCCCAGAAGATCATGAAGGGCCTGGCGATGCAGGCCGATGCCGCCAAGGCGCGCGAAAGCCAGCTCGTCGCCGACGTCAACACGCTCAAGGCTGCTTCGGCGCAGGCCGGTGAGCAGCAGGTCGGTCTCGACGCGCTGCAGCGCGATGCCGCCGCCAAGCGCCAGCAGCTCGAACTCTACCTGACCAATTATCGCGAGGCGGCGTCGCGTCAGGATCGCAACTATATCCCGGTCGACGCCCGCATCGCCTCACCGGCTTCGGTCCCCGCAGAGCCATACTTCCCCAAGGTCGGGCCGATCGTCGGTGCTGCCGCCGCGGCTTCCCTTCTGCTGGCGGCCGTGTTCACGCTGCTGCGGGAGCTTTTCTCGGGCCGTGCCATGCGCCCGGCCAGGGGCGCGCGGTTTGAACCGATCGACGAGGTGACGATGCCGCCGGCCGCCTATCAGGAGCCGTCCACCGGCCGCGAACCGGCTGTCGCCACTGAGCGCGCCACTCGCACCGCCGACGTATCATGGCCCGAAACGGTCACGGAAACTCCGGCGCAGCCGCGGCCTGCCGCCGAGTTCGGGCCCGTCGCCAAAGCGGAGCCTATCGCCGAGCCTGAACCGTTGGCCAAATCCGAATCCTTGACCAAATCTGGACCCGTGGCAGAGCCTGAGCCCATGGCTGAGCCGGAACCCGTGGAGGTTCGGCGGCCGCGCTCCGTGCTCGGCGAGATCGACGTCGAGAAGGCAGCCGAGAAGCTGATCGCCAGCGGGGCCGCGCGCGCCATATTCGTTTCCCCCGAGGGCGATGAAGCGGCGGCGTCGGCGATCCTGGTGGCGCGCGAGGTTTCCGACGCCGGACTGCGCGTCCTGCTGCTCGACCTCACTGCCTCAGGGGCTGCCTCGCGCCCGATGCTGGACAGCGGGCTTTTCCCCGGCATCACCAATCTGCTGGCGTCGCAGGCGCAGTTCAGCGACGTGATCCATGGCGACCTCTATTCCGACTGCCATGTCATCCCCGTCGGCACCGCCGATCCGGTCCGTGCCATGCGTGCCGCCGATCGGCTGCCGATCATAATGCAGTCGTTGACAACAGCCTACGATCTGGTGGTGGTCGAGTGCGGGCCGGCCGATGCACAAGGCATCAGCCGTTTGGGCGGCGAGGCCACCGAGGTGTTCTTGTCCATGCTGGAGGCCGACGACGAGGTGACGCAGGCCGCGGTCAAGCTGATCGAGAGCGGCTATCCCGACCTGACGCTGGTGACGCCGCTCGGCCACGAGCCGCCAGGCAATCCGGTGCCGGGGCGGCGTTCGGCTGCTTGAGATAACAGCTGTTCAGAGGCCCATCAGGTCTATTCGAGTTCCAGCGTCGTCACATCGAATATCCTGTTGGCGTATTGGGGCTAGTTTTCGTCTTCCGTGGGCACGGGCGCTGTCTGTCCAACGGCCTTGCGGCGCAGCAGCTTGGTGAGCTTCCAGATTGCCGGGCTGTTCTTGACAAAGGCCTTCAGCCGCGCGCCCTGCCGAAGCGCCTGTCCCAGCGCACGGCCCTTGAGCGTCAGCGGGACGAGGACCTCGAAATGCCGGGTTTCGATATCGCACCATAGCCGCTTGTAAGGTTCGTCTCCGACGGAGAAATCATAAACCGCGAACCCGCTCCGGCAGGCATCCTGGATGTTGTCGAAGAACAGGAAGTCCCCCGGGCTGGTGTGGGCAAGATCATCCTCGGCGATCGCTCCGAACTCGCAGATCAGCCGCCTGCCCGAGCGGCTCGCTCCGGTGACGGCGCGCAGCTTGCCGGCGACTTCCAGCCCGTGCAGCACGAAGCAAGGCTTGTCCTCGCCAAGTGCTTGCTTGAACAGCCCCCGGAAGAAGGCGCGTGTCTGGTCGTCACCGAAGACGTTGGCGATGCCCATCTTGCGGAAGCGCTGTTCCTTCATCTCGAAGAACGCGTCGAGCAGCCTCTCCACGTCGTCGGCACTGCTCGCCTCGATGCGCCGGTAGCTACCGACAGCCTCGAACTTGCGTGTCTGCGAACGATGCTTCTTGCGTTTGCGCTTGCCGCTGGCACGCAGCAGCAGCGCATCGAATCCGCCGCTGAGATCGACGGCCAGTGAAAGATTGGGGCTGGCGAAGTGATCGAGCGATGCCAGCGGATTGGCGGTGCCGTCGAGATCGGGCAGCAATCTTTCCAGCGCGATGAGATCGATATCGGGCCGGAATCTGGCGATCGCCGCGAGCATCGACTGGATGGCTGTGAGGTCGCCGCTGGCCAGCCATTGCGGTTCGGCGGCGCAGAAATTGCCATTGGCGTGGCGGCCGCCCATGAACTGGGCGACCCGCAACGGCCCGCGCTTGACCACCTCCAACGCCAGTGCGAGGGCCGGCTTGCCCTCCAGTTCCAGCGTGGCAATGAGCAGGTCGGGCCTGACCTCGGCGGCCCAGTTCAACACCCATGCCGCACTTTGCGCTGGAGCACAGAGCGCCGAACGACAGAACGTCGCATATGCCGCGAGCCCCTCGGCGGCGGCAATGGAAACCGACGGCCCCGCGGCATTTCTGGGTAGTGTGCGTGGCGTGGCCTGGCTCGCCGCGAGCCGCTTGCCATCAAATGACGCGGTTGCGTCAACCATACCTCAATCCTTAAGGCGTATTGATCCCGATTTGGGGGGCGCTCGGGCGTATTCCGTGCTTGGTTAGCCTAGGCGCAAAAGGTGAATGAATGATCGACGGTGGGGAGGCAATCCGGAAACTGGCGCTCAACGTCGCCCGTTATACCGGCCTCGCACCGCTGGCCAGGCCGTTTGTCGGCGGCATCGGCGCCATCCTGATGCTGCATCGCGTGACGGCGACCCCCGAAAAGCCCGAGAGCGTCAACCGACACCTCAACATCGCGCCCAGTTTCCTCGATGCCGTGATCGCCGACATGAAAGCGGGCGGCTATGCCTTCGTTTCGATGGATGAAGCGGTGGAGCGTATCAAGGCAGGCGGCAAGGGCGGCCGGTTCGCCACCATCACCGCCGACGATGCCTATCGCGACAACATGACCGAGGCCCTGCCGGTGCTGGAAAAGCATGGCGCGCCGCTTACCATCTATGTGGCGCCCGGGCTGATCGATGGCTCCGCCCACCTTTGGTGGGATGTGGTGGAGGATATCGTCAATGCATGCGACCGCCTGACCCTCGCCACATCGAACGGCCCTGCGGTGATCGATTGCGGGACCCCCGCCAGGAAACATCAGGCCATCGCCCGCCTGCATGCCTATTTCACCAGCGAGGTCCGCGAGGAAGACCTGCGGAGCGTGCTGCGCGGTCTCGCCGCGTCGCATGGTGTCGACGCCGACGCCCCGCGCCTGCGCACGCTGATGACCTGGGATGAGATCCGCACCGTCGCCGCGCACCCTCTGGTGGCGATAGGCGCCCACACGATCAACCACAGCAACCTGAAGCGGCTTTCCGAGGCCGATGCGCGGCGCGAGATCGGCGCCGTCAAGGACATGTTGCGGACCGGGCTTGGCGAGGAGCCGCGCCATTTCGCCTATCCCTATGGCTATGCCAGCGCCGTCGGCTGCCGCGAAGTGGGCTTTGCGCGCGACGCCTGCTATGCCTCCGCCGTGACCACCCGCCACGGCGTGCTGCGCGCCGAACATGCCGGCTTCCTGCATGCCTTGCCGCGCATTTCGGTCAATGGCCGCTACCAGAGCCTCGCCCACATCCGCACCATGCTGTCGGGCGTGACGACCCCGCTCGCCAATGCCGGCAAGATGCTCGTTACTATCTGACATACGGCCTGGCCGGGCAGGGCTCAGCGCTTAGTCCGCGGCTCCAGCATCAGCCATTTGATGATGCCCATTGCCGGCAGCACCCAGAGCAGGCCGCTGACGAGGAAGAACAGGAATTGCACCAGTGCGCCCGATTCCGACAGGCGGGCAACGGCGAAGATCGAGGCGACCAGCGCGTAGATGATGACCAGCGCCAACAGCAGGAACATTCCGATCAGTTTTTTCAGGCGAATGGGCATGTCTTGGCCTCGTTGATGGCTACCGCTTAGGCCGAACGCAAGGCACGCGCAACCCACGACACCGGGCGCGACGGCGTGCCGCGCTGCGCGGCCTTGCCAGCAGGAGTGCGATGGTTCACCAATCCGCGACATTCAACCTGCCGGGACATATCCATGGCCGCCATCACCGCCGCCGCGCCTTATCAGGCCCGCGACCGCGACCTGCACAACCGGGCACTCGTGCGCGGCTGGCTCTACGTCGTGCTCCTGGTGCTGTTCGCGCTGGTGCTGGTTGGCGGCGCCACGCGGTTGACCGAATCCGGCCTTTCGATCACCGAATGGCAGCCGATCCATGGCGTCGTCCCGCCGCTCAACGACGCCGAGTGGCAGGAGGAATTCCAGCGCTATCAACAGATCCCGCAATACGCCGAACTCAACAAGGGCATGAGCGTCGAGGCGTTCAAGTCGATCTTCTGGTGGGAATGGGCGCATCGCCTGCTGGCGCGCAGCGTCGGCCTGGTCTTTGCCTTGCCGCTGCTGGTCTTCTGGGCGACGCGTCGCATCGAGCGCGGCCTTGGGCCGAAACTGGTCGGCATTCTGCTTCTCGGCGGCCTGCAGGGGGCCATCGGCTGGTGGATGGTGGCGTCCGGCCTGGTCGATCGCGTGTCGGTGAGCCAGTACAGGCTGGCGACGCATCTCACGCTGGCGGCACTTATCTTTACCGCGACCATGGTCGTCGCGCGTGGCCTTGCGCCGCATTCCGAGCCCGCGGCCGATCGCTCGACGCAGCGGCTGGCTGGTTTCATCGTGCTTCTGGCGCTGGTCCAGATCTATCTCGGCGGCCTGGTTGCCGGTCTCGACGCCGGCATGAGCTACAACACCTGGCCGCTGATGGACGGCCGGCTTATCCCCGGCGATCTGCTCGTCCTCGAGCCGGCGTGGCGCAATTTCTTCGAAAGTCCGAAAACGGTGCAGTTCATCCACCGGCTTGGCGCCTATACGGTCTTCGCCGTCGCGCTCTGGCACATGATCGCCACGCGTCTGCGTCTGCCCGGCTCAACGCATGCGCGACGCGCGACACTGTTGTTCGGTCTGGTGCTGGTGCAGGCTTCGATCGGTATTGGTACGCTGCTGATGCAGGTGCCCCTGCACATGGCGCTGACCCATCAGGCTTTCGCGCTCGTCGTGCTGGGCTTTGCCGCCGCGCATTGGCGCGGTACCAAGGGCGCCTATCCCTTACCCAACGAGATTGCCGTCGGACGTTGAGTGCAGCCGATCACATCCAGAATTCGTTCGACTGGGTCGTCTTCTCGCCGTCGAATTCAGCCTGACGCAGTGCGGCGGCGGATGGTGCCGATTTGTCCTGGTCGGCCTGGCCGCCTGGTCCTGATTTGCCTTGGCAACCCTGTCAGCGGCCTTGAGCGCATCGAGCCTGGCCTGGGCGACGGCGATATGCACCTGGCGGTCTGGGGAGCCGTCCTCGAGCCGCACCTTCCAGATGCCGCTCGAAAAGGTCTCGGCCATGAGTTCCGGTTCGCTGACCTTCGAGCGCGCTGGAAAGGCTGGTGCATCCATCAGAGACCGAGCATCAGGTCCATGTTCTGGACGGCCGCACCCGAAGCGCCCTTGCCGAGATTGTCGTAGACCGCCAGCAGCAGCGCCTGGGCTCTGCTGTCGTTGGCAAAGACATAGACCTTCATGCGGTTGGTGCCGTTGTAGATCTCCGGATCGATGTCAGGCACGCGTTCCAGATGTGCATAGGGCGCCACCTCGACCACGCCGCCATGGATCGCGGCGAAATGGTCCGCAATGGCGGCGTGAAGTTCGGCACCCGTCGGCACGCGGTCGAGGCCACCGAGCTGCAACGGCACCACCGTGATCATGCCTTGCGCGAAATTGCCCACCGCCGGCTGCATGATCGGATCATGCGACAGCTTCGCATAGGCCTTCAATTCCGGCACGTGCTTGTGCTGCAGGGTCAGGCCATAGGGCAGGAATTCCGAAGCGTCCTCGCCCTTGGCGACATAATCCTCGATCATCGGGCGCCCACCGCCCGAATAGCCCGTAATACCGTTGACCGCGATCGGGAAACTGGCCGGCAGCAGGCCTGCGGTGACCAGTGGCCTGAGCGTTGCGATCGGCCCCTGCGGCCAGCAGCCGGGATTGGCGACGCGCTTGGCCGTGGCGATCTTTTTCGCCTGCTCCTTGTCCAGTTCGGCGAAGCCATATTCCCAGCCTTCGGCCACGCGATGCGCGGTCGACGCATCGATGACCTTGGTGGTTTCATTGGCGATCAGCGAGACGCTTTCCTTGGCCGCATCGTCGGGCAGGCATAGGATCGCGATATCGGCGGCGTTGAGGAATTCGGCGCGGGCGGCCGTTTCCTTGCGGCGCTCGACCGGGATGGAAATGATCTCCAGATCGCCGCGCTCGGCAAGCAGCGCCCGGATCTGGAGGCCGGTGGTGCCGTGCTCGCCATCGATGAAGATTTTCGGTTTCATTGCCTGATCAAATTCCCTGATATCTCGAAACTATATGCCGTTGCCATGATTGACCGTGGCGCCATTGTGGTTGCCGTTGTTCAGCTCCTCGAGCCGGGCCTTTCGCTCGGCCAGCAGACCGAGATATTGCATGGCCACCATCGAGCCGGCGATCGCCGTTATATCGGCGTGATCGTAGGCCGGCGCAACCTCCACGACATCGGCCCCGACAATATCGACCTGGTTCAGCTGGCGCAGCGTCGACAGGATCTTCGCCGACGACGGGCCGCCCGAAACCGGCGTGCCGGTTCCCGGCGCATAGGCCGGATCCAGGCAGTCGATATCGAAGGTCAGATAGGTCTTCTTGCCACCGGTGCGATCGACGATCGCGTAGGCGATGTCGGAGGCGCGCATTTCCTCGATTTCATGACCATGGAGAATCTTGATGCCGAATGTGTCGGGCGCATGGGTGCGAATGCCGATCTGGATCGAGCGATCGGGATCGATGATGCCTTCCTTGACCGCGCGGCCGACGAAGGAACCATGGTCGATGCGCTTGCCGTCATCGGGCCATGTGTCCTGATGGGCGTCGAACTGCACCAAGGCCAGCGGTCCGTGGATGGCGGCGTGCGCCTTGAGCAGCGGCCAGGTGACGAAATGGTCGCCACCAAGCGTCAGCAGGAAGGCGCCCGATTTCAGGATCTTGGCCGCCTCGCGCTCGATCGTGCCGGGCGTCTTCTGATGGTTGCCCGAATCGAGCAGGCAATCGCCATAATCGACCACGGCAAGGTGTTCGAACAGATCGCGCGAGAACGGGTATTGCGGGTCGTTGTCGAGGATCGCGGAGGCGCGACGGATCGCCTGCGGCCCAAACCGGGCGCCCGGTCGGTTGGTGACGGCGGCGTCGAAGGGAATGCCCCACACCACCGCATCCGCGCCCTTCACGTCCTTGGTGTATTTGCGCCGCATGAAAGACAGCGCGCCGGAGTAGGTCGGCTCGAGGGCGCCACCCGTTTTGGAGCGGGCGGTGAAGGCATGGTCGATGGTGTTGGTCGCCATTACGGGTCCTCGTTTTCATCGGGGTGCAACAACTACAGAACCGGCATGGAAGATGCCAGTCACGGCTTGGGGAGACGAAACCGCGCCGCCCGGGTGCCACGGCAAGACAGGACTTGTATCATCATGACGCAGACCGCGTTTCTTAATCCGTCGGATGCCGTGGTGTCGACCCACACCGGTACGATCGCCGGCGATCGGTTCCGGGTTCTCGATTCGTGGCGCGGCATCTGCGCGCTGCTGGTGGCGCTGTTTCATTTCCCGACCGCCTCGACGGTCTCGCAGAGCAGCTTTATCGGTTCGTCCTATCTCTTCGTCGACTTCTTCTTCGTCCTTTCCGGCTTCGTCATCGCCTCCAGCTATGCCGATCGACTCGGCCGCACTCAGGAGGTCTGCCGCTTCGCGCTGGTCCGTTTCGGCCGCATCTATCCGCTGCATCTGGTCATGATTGCCGCCTTTGCCGCCTTCGAGCTGCTGCGGCTCGTGCTGCCGCAGCTGCATGGCACGGGTGCTGCTCCTTTCACCGGTGGCTTCGACCTCAGGAGCTTGGCTGCCAATCTCCTTTTGCTGCAAGGTGTCGGCTTCGAGGATCGGTTGACCTGGAACGCCCCGAGCTGGAGCATCTCGGCCGAGTTCTTTGCCTATCTCCTGTTTGCCGGCGTGCTCTTCATCGCCGGCGCGCGCGCCTGGATATGGTTCGTCGCCGCCGCTGTCACCGCGCCGCTGTTCCTGCTCGGCTTCTCCACGCATCATATGGATGTGTCCTATGATTTCGGCTTCATCCGCTGCCTCTACGGCTTCTCGCTGGGCGCCCTGCTGGCCTGGTTTCAGCATGATTCCATTGCAGGAGCGCGACAGGTTCTGGCCGCAAACGGCCCGAGGATGAGCTGGACTGTTGCCGAAATCGTCATGGTGGTCGTCATCGCTCTCTTTGTCTCGCTGGCGGGCGACAATGACGCCGGCATCGCCGCGCCCCTGGTGTTCGCCTTGGCGCTGTTTCTCTTCGCCCATGAAGGCGGCTGGATCAGCGCGTTGCTGAGGACGCCGTTGATGCTGACGCTCGGCGCGCTGTCCTATTCGATCTACATGGTCCACATCTTCGTTCAGGCGCGCCTGATCAATGTCGCCGGGCTGGTCGAGCGCAAACTCGGCCTCGGCCTGGTTGGCGACATCGTACTGCGTGGCGAGCCCGCGACCGGCTTTGGCGCCGGCTGGACGGGGACCGTGGCGATCGTCGTCATGCTTCTTACCACCATAGGTGTCTCTTGGATCACCTGGCGTTTCGTCGAGATGCCTGCGATGGCCTGGTTCCGCCGGCTGTCGAAACGCATCTGAGGCGAGATATCGCGGCAACCGCTAGCCGGCTTCGTTCACCCAGATGTCACGGGCATCGCCTATTCCCGGCTCGATCCGGAATGGAGCGATTCTCGATGCAGACCTTCTGGCCGAGCCTTCTGCTTTCCGTCACGCTGGCGGCTTCCGCCAGCCAGTCAATGGCCGGCGAAACCCGCGCCAGGCAGATCCTCGACCGCTTCGAACATGCCAACCAGTGGCGCGACCATGTCATGGTGGCCGCCCATCGCGCCGGCAGCATGCAGGCCGGCAAGACGCTCTATGCGGAAAACTCGCTTGCCGCCGTGGAGGGCTCGATCGCGATCGGCGCCGAAATCGTCGAGGTCGACATCCGGCGCTCGAAGGACGGCGCGTTCATCGTCATGCATGACAGCTGGCTCGACCGCACGACGACCTGCAAGGGCGAGGTCATCAACTACACGCTGGCCGAGTTGAAGAGATGCCGGCTGGTGATCGAGGGCACCCATGCCGTCACCAACGAGACCGTCTCGACATTGCGCGAGATGCTGATGGCGACACGGGACAGAATCCTCATCAATCTCGACAACAAGCTCGAGGTCGGCGATCTCCCGGGCATGATCGCGGTGGCGCGCGACCTCGGCATGGCCGAGCAAGTCATCGTCAAGGAAAACCTTTGGAACCAGAACAGGATCAGCACGGTGAAGGCGGCCATGACTGCCGCAGGCGGTGGCTTCCAGTTCATGCCGATCATCGCCGATGACGCGGTCCATGATGCGGGCTTCGCCTCGACGGTCGACCACGTCTTCGCGCCGCGCGCGATCGAACTGATCAACTGGCGGGCGGGCGCCGAGACGCTGACCGAAACCGGCGGGCCGCTGTTCAGCACGCGCATGCGCGCCGAGGCGGTAAGGGGCGACTGGCACATCTGGGCCGACACCTATGCCATCGTCAACAAGCCAGGCGGCTTCCTCGCCGGCGGCCGTGGCGACGAACTGGCGGTCCAGGCCAGCTTGCCGCGCGAAGCCTGGGGCTTCTGGGCCGATCGTGGCGCCACCATCATCCAGACCGACGAGCCGAAAGCGGCGATCGGCTGGCTGGCGGCGAATGGTTATCGGGTGCCCTATGCCGGCACGGGCGAACGCATCGAGCCAGCCGCGACCGCCAGCATCAATTGAACCGCCGCGTCCAAGCAAAAAGGCCGCCCGGAGGCGGCCTTTTCGATTGTCCGAAATTCGAACCGCTTAGCGCTTCGAGAACTGGAAGGAACGGCGGGCCTTCGCCTTGCCGTACTTCTTGCGCTCGACGACGCGGCTGTCGCGGGTCAGGAAGCCGCCCTTCTTGAGCACGGCGCGCAGCGCCGGCTCGTAATAGGTCAGCGCCTTCGAGATGCCGTGACGCACCGCGCCGGCCTGGCCGGAAAGTCCGCCGCCGACGACGGTGGCGATGATGTCGTATTGGCCCGAGCGGTTGGACGCGATGATCGGCTGGTTGAGGATCATCTGCAGGACCGGACGCGCGAAATAGGTCGCGAATTCCTTGTCGTTGACAACAATCTTGCCGGAACCCGGCTTCACCCAGACGCGCGCGATGGCGTTCTTGCGCTTGCCGGTGGCGTAGGCGCGGCCCGACTTGTCGAGCTTCTGGACGTGGACGGGGGCGGCGGCCTGCGTGTTGGTGTTGCCGGTGGCGGCGCCCAGTTCTGCGAGCGAGGAAAGCTCAGCCATCTTATGCGACCTTCTTGTTCTTGGAATTCAGCTTGGCCACGTCGAGGACTTCTGGCTGCTGGGCGACATGCGGATGCTCGGCACCTGCATAGACGCGCAGGTTCTTCATCTGGCGGCGGCCGAGCGGGCCACGCGGAACCATGCGCTCAACGGCCTTCTCGACGACACGCTCGGGGAAACGGCCCTCGAGCAGCTGACGCGCGGTGCGCTCCTTGATGCCGCCGGGGTGGCCGGTGTGCCAGTAATAGACCTTGTCGGTGAACTTCTTGCCGGTGAATACCACCTTGTCGGCATTGATGACGATGACATTGTCGCCGTCGTCGACATGCGGGGTGAAGGTCGGCTTGTGCTTGCCGCGAAGATGATTGGCGATGACAGTGGCGAGACGGCCGACGACGAGACCCTCGGCGTCGATCAGGATCCACTTCTTCACCACATCCGCAGGCTTCTGCGAAAAGGTTGTCATGTTTTCTGCTCTCGGTTCTGACCTTCGGGAGTGAAGGCGTTTCTTGTTGCTTGGATTGGCGAAAGACGCTTGTCATCAGCCAATAACAAAACGGCGGCCTTTGCGGGCCGCTGCTTCGTGAAGGCTTATAGGCGAGCGGAGTAACTGCGTCAAGGTAGCGGAAAAGTCCTGTAGCGCAGAAAAGACTGTAGAAACAGCACGTTGGACTAAAGGTATTATTTTACCACATTGGCGGCGCGCTGCGGCGGGATCGAGTAGGTGCCTGTGGCATGCGCGATCGTGTGTCCTTCGGGGCCGGCGACGATGTCAATGTCGAACACCATCAGGCTCTTGCCGAGCTTCAGGATGCGGCAATGGCCGTCGATCGGCCCGGCCTCGGCCTTACGCACGAAATTTATGTTGAGGTTGGTGGTGACCGAGAGCGCATCCGGCCCGGCATGGCTGAGCACGCAGACATAGCCGCCAATGTCCGCCAGCGTGAACAGGGCAGGGCCGGACACCGTGCCGCCGGGACGCAAATGCCGTTCACCGGCATTGAGCCGTACGATGCAGCCGCCTGGAAACACGTCGATCGCCTCGTAGGCGGCGGCACTCTCGTTGAGTTGGGGAAAGACGGTTTCCATCAACAAATTGATCTGCGTTGCGGTCAGCACCGGCTTGAGGTTGGTCTGGGCGGGCATATCGGTCTCTCGTTCTGCGCCAAGCCTGTATGGGCGCAGCCGGGTGTTTCTGGCAACATATACATCATGCTGGCGCAAGCGATGGGTGTTGGACGAAACCCGATCCGATATTAGATACTCTGCCGGCATCACCGGAATCGCGGAGACCTTAGCCATGGCCGAAATCCTTGCCATCAAGCCTGCTGCCGCCGACGAGGGCCCGGTCACGACAAGACGGGAGAAGGGCGTGCTGCGCCTGACGCTCGCCAATCCGCCCGCCAATGCCCTGTCGCTTTCGGTGATGGTGGCGCTCGTGGCGGAGTTGGAACGCGCCAAGGCGGACAAGGCCGTTCGCGTTATTGTGCTGTCGGCGGCCGGCAAGGTGTTCTGCGCCGGCCACGACCTCAAGGAAATGACCGCGCGGCGTGCCGATGCCGATCGCGGCAAGGCCTTCTTCGAAGAGACCTTTGCCGCTTGCGCCATGCTGATGCAGACGATCGTGCGCCATCCCTTGCCTGTCATCGCCGAGGTGGACGGCCTGGCGACAGCCGCCGGCCTGCAATTGGTCGCCAGCTGCGACCTGGCGATCGCCTCGCACGAGGCGACCTTCTGCACGCCGGGCGTCAACATCGGCCTGTTCTGCTCGACGCCGATGGTTGCGCTATCGCGCAACGTCTCGCGCAAGCAGGCGATGGAGATGCTCTTGACCGGCGAGACGATCGACGCCGCGACCGCCAAGGAGTTCGGCCTCGTGAACCGGGTCGTGCCGCGCGAGTACCTGAATCAGATTGTCACCAAATACGCGCAAACCATTGCTTCCAAATCCACTTTGGTGATCAAGACCGGCAAGGAAGCTTTTTACGCGCAGGCCGAGATGGGCTTGGCCGATGCCTATGCCTATACCGGCCGAGTCATGGTCGAAAACATGCTGGCGCGGGACGCGGAAGAGGGCATCGGCGCCTTCATCGGCAAGCGCAAGCCGGAATGGGCGGACGAATAGGATCATGGAACCGCGCGTCTCCATCATCACCATCGCCACCGACGATCTGGATCGCGCCGTGCGCTTCTACGAGGCGATGGGTCTGAAGCGCCACGCGGGGATCACCGACGGTGTCGCCTTCTTCCAGATGGGCGGCGCCATCCTCGGCCTGTTCCCGCGCCCCAGCGCCGAGGAGGACTCCGGTATCACCTTCGCCCAGGCGCCCTCGGCCGTCTATCTCGCCTACAACACCCGCTCCGATGCCGAGGTCGACGAAGTGCTGGCGCAGGCGGAAAGGGCCGGCGGGCGCATCATCAAGCCGGCCGGCCGCGCCTTCTGGGGCGGCTGGTATGGGTACTTCGCCGATGCCGACGGGCATGTTTGGGAGGTGGCTCACAACCCGGCCTTTCCGATCGCGGACGACGGCACGATTTCGCTGCCTGATTGATGGCCTACCGCAAGCAACTGACACGGCTCAAGGCACCGTACCTCAAACGGATTTTGCTCGACCGGGAGCGGGTTACGGACTGGGAGAAGTATCCGTGGAACCTGCCGCTGTTTCGCGGCCACGCGTTCGAGCTCGAATTCACCACGCCCATCACCATCATCGTCGGCGAGAACGGCACCGGTAAATCCACGCTGCTCGAGGCGATCGGCGCGCTGGCCGGCTATGACGAAGCGGGCGGCGGCAAGGGCTACCGGCCGGTCGACCATTCCGGCGCCATCGACGAGAGTGGCGCCGCACTGGCCAACACATTCCGTAGCCACTGGTTGCCAAAAGTCACTGCCGGCTGGTTCTTTCGCGCCGAATCCTTCTACTCGGTGGCCCGCTACCTCGACCAGGCAGCGCTGGAAGATCCGTTCAAGCCACCGCCGCCGGATTTCCTGTCCTGGTCGCATGGCGAAGGCTTCATCCGCTTCTTCGAGGAGCGCTGCCGCAGGCAAGGCATCTATATTCTCGACGAGCCCGAGAGCGCGCTTTCGCCGACGCGCCAGATCGAATTGCTGAAGATGCTGCGGCGCATGGACCAATCGGGCACCGCGCAGGTGATCATGGCGACCCATTCGCCGCTGTTGATGGCCTGTCCCGGCGCGCAGCTGTTCCGCATCAGCCGCTTTGGGCTCGAGCCTGCCGACTTTCGCGATACGGACCACTTCCGCATGCTGCGCGATTTCAGCAATGACCCGGATGGTTTTCTCGCCGAGGCGTTGTATGAGGACGAGACATGAATCACGATAGCTACGACAACGCCTATATCGGCGGCATCCTCAATTCGGTGAAGTCGATCGCCATGGTCGGGGCGTCGGCCAATGATGTCAGGCCGAGCTATTTCGTCCTGAAATACCTGCTGGCCAAGGGGTTTTCGGTGTTCCCGATCAATCCTGGCCAGGCCGGCAAGGAAATCCTCGGCCGAACGACCTATGCCAGGCTGGCCGACATACCGGAGCCGATCGACATGGTCGATATTTTCCGTAATGCCGCGGCGGTCCCGGGCATCGTCGACGAGGTATTGCAACTCGATCCCTTGCCGAAAGTCATCTGGATGCAGCTTGGCGTGCGCCATGACGAGGCAGCCGCCCGCGCCGAAGCGGCCGGCATCAAGGTGGTGATGAACCGCTGCCCCAAGATCGAGTATGGCAAGCTGTCCGGCGAGATCGGCTGGACCGGCGTCAATTCCGGCGTGCTGTCGTCCAAGAAGCCGCTGATGCGCCAGGGTTTTCAGAGTTTCGGCGTGCGCCAGAAATAGGCGCGGCGCAGAGGCGCAAAATTATTCCGCGGAACGCCGCATTATCCTGCGGTGTGATTGAAGGATCGGCGCCGAAAGGTATTTTCTTCTTTGCATTCGCACGTCGCCTTCGCCAAGAATGCGCGGCCAATTTAGGAAGTTCAAAGGGAGGTTTCAGTGACCCGTTCGCCAGGTTTCAACACGCTCGCCGTCCATGCCGGCGCCAAGCCCGATCCGGCCACCGGCGCGCGCGCCACGCCGATCTACCAGACGACCTCCTTTGTTTTCGATGACGCCGACCACGCCGCTTCGCTGTTCGGGCTAAAAGCTTTCGGCAACATCTACACCCGCATCATGAACCCGACCCAGGCAGTGCTCGAAGAACGCGTCGCGGCCCTCGAGGGCGGCACGGCCGCCCTTGCGGTTGCTTCTGGCCATGCCGCGCAGGTCATCGTGTTCCACAATCTGATGCAGCCCGGTGACAATTTCGTCGCCGCCAACAAGCTTTACGGTGGTTCGATCAACCAGTTCGGCCATGCCTTCAAGAATTATGGCTGGGAGGTGCGCTGGGCCGAAACCAATGACATCTCGACCTTCGAGAACCAGATCGACGACAGGACCAAGGCGATTTTCATCGAGAGCCTGGCCAATCCGGGCGGCACCTTCGTCGATATCGAGAAGATCGGCGACATCGCCCGCAAGCACGGCCTGCCGCTGATCGTCGACAACACGCTGGCCTCGCCCTATCTGATCCGGCCGATCGAGCATGGCGCCGACATCATCGTCCACTCGCTGACCAAGTTCATGGGCGGCCACGGCAATTCGATTGGCGGCGTCATTGTCGACGGCGGCACCTTCGACTGGTCGAAGTCGGGCAAATACCCGATGCTGTCGGAACCGCGCCCCGAATATGGCGGCCTCGTGCTGCACGAGACCTTCGGCAATTTCGCTTTTGCCATCGCCGCGCGCGTGCTCGGCCTGCGCGATCTCGGCCCGGCGATCTCGCCGTTCAATGCCTTCCTTATCCTGACCGGCCTCGAGACCTTGCCGCTGCGCATGCAGCGTCATTGCGACAATGCGATCACCGTCGCCGGCTGGCTGTCCAACCACCCCAAGGTCGCCTGGGTGAATTATCCCGGCCTGCCCAGCGACAAGAACAACGCGCTGCAGAAGAAATATTCGCCGCTGGGCTCCGGCGCCGTGTTCACCTTCGGCCTCAAGGGCGGCTACGAGGCGGGCATCAAATTCGTCGAGGCACTCGAACTGTTCTCGCACCTGGCCAATGTCGGCGACACCAAGTCGCTGGTCATCCACCCGGCATCGACCACGCACCGCCAGCTTTCCGACGAACAGAAGGTCAAGGCTGGTGCCGGACCCGACACGGTGCGGCTGTCCATCGGCATCGAGGATGTCACCGACATCGTCGCCGACCTCGAACAGGCGCTCGCCAAGGTCTGACCTGATATGACCGCGTTTCTTTCCGTCGACACCAAAGGCGTCGAACCCGAATCCGGCGCGCCGGCGCCGGATCGCCTGATCTCGGGCGATCCGAAATTCCGCACCTGGAATGTCGAGGAGCGCGACGGCGGCCTCTATGCCGGCATCTGGGAATCGACCCCGGGCAAGTGGCGCATCGTCTATGAAGAATGGGAGTTCTGCCACATTCTCTCAGGTGTTTCGGTAATCGCCGAAGAGGGCGGCCAAGCGCGCACCGTCAAAGCCGGTGACAGCTTCGTGCTGCGGCCGGGCTTCAAGGGAAGCTGGGAAGTGCTTGAAACGACTCGCAAGGAGTATGTGATCAAGGTTTGAAGCTTGATCACATATCGAGAATCCGATCGGATTTCCGGGCAACTCGCTAGCTAAAAATCGACGGCAAGTCGTTCCAGCCCATGGAAATGGTAAGTGTCGCGGAAGCGTGGCTGTTCGGCGAGATGCAGTTGCGGGTGCCGCTCGAACAAGGTCCTCAGCGAAACCTGCAGTTCGAGGCGGGCCAGCGGCGCACCGATGCAGAAATGGATGCCGGCGCCGAATGATACATTCTTCTGGTCGGTGCGCTCCGGCCGGAAGGTCTGCGGTTCGGCGAAGGCATGCGGATCATGATTGGCCATGCCAAGCAGAAGTCCGATCGTCTGGCCCGGCCGCACGACGATGCCGGGCGCGATTTGGATTTCCTCATAGGCATAGCGCATGAACATGTGCAGCGGCGCATCGAAACGCAGGCATTCCTCGACCGTTGCTGCCGTCACTTCGGGTGAGGTAAAGAAGCGGCGCGGGTCGCCGCCTTGTGCCAGGATGGAGTGGATGGCATTGCCGGTCTGGTGCACGGTTGCTTCGTGGCCGGCGTTGAGCAGCAGGATGGCCGAGGAGACCAGCTCGTCCTCTGACAGTTTCTGGTCGTCCTCCTGGGCCGAGATCAGCAGCGACAGCAGGTCATCGCCCGGCTTCTTGCGCCGTTCGGTCACGTAGCCGCGCAGGAAATCGGAAAATTCGCCCGCGGCACGGTTGGCCGTCTCCTCGGTCTCACGGGTGCGGCCATGGATATACATGGCGACCATTTGATGCGACCAGTCGAGCAGTCGCGGCCCCATCTCCACCGGCACGCCAAGCATTTCGGCGATGATGGTGATCGGCAGCGGGGAGGCGAAGGCCGGCAGGAGGTCGACGGCTTTGCCAGGTTCGAAACGATCGATCAATTCGTTGGCGAGCGCCTCCACGCGCGGCCGCAACCGTTCGACCTGACGGGAGACGAAAGCCCGGTTGACCAGTGTTCTCAGCCGCGTATGGACCGGCGGCTCCAGCTCCAGCATCGAATTGGCTTCGATGCTGTCGAATGCCTTGAGATGGGTCCTGTCTTGTCCGACACCGCGGCTGTCGGGGATGCCGGCCGGGTTCTGTCGGCCGAAACGGCGGTCGCGCAACAGCCGGTTGACATCGCCGAAGCCGCCAAAGCACCAGAAGCCGAACTCTTCCCAGAAAAACGCATTCGAGGCTTCGTGCAGGAGGCCGTACGCCTCGTAAGGATTCAGGAAGAAAGCCGGTTCGCGCGGGTCGAGTCTGAGCCGGCGAGTGGCTGGATCAAAGGCCAGATAGGAGAGCGTCGATTTGGTCATGCCAGACCCATAGCGCGGCTTGCCAGCCCGGTTCCAGACCGTATGTTGCGTCCGGCAGCCCGATGCATTGAGCCAGCCAGCAGGGTTGCGGAAGGTCTGAACGGATGAATGTGATCGTTGTCGGCGCGGGTATCGCCGGTCTGTCCACGGCGTGGTCGCTGGTCAAGGCGGGCCACGCCGTGTCGGTTGTCGAGCAGGGGCCGATCCCCAATCCGCTGGCGGCATCGGGCGACCATCACCGCATCATCCGCCGCGCCTACCGCGCTGGAACCGGCTATGGGCTGCTGATCACTGAAGCCTATGAGGCCTGGGACGAGCTGTGGGCCGATCTCGGCGAGAACCACCTCGACGCGCGGGGCTTCGTCTGCGTTTCGCGCGAGCCCGGCGACGAGGCCGAGGAATACCGCGAGGGCCTGGAAGAGGGAAAATTCCCTTTCGAATTGCTGGGACCGGAGGCAGCCGTCGAGCGCTGGCCGTTCCTTGAGGCCGGCTCGTTCCGCTACGCCTATTTTTCGCGCGAGGGCGGCGCGCTGCATTGCCGCAAAATAGCGGCCGGGCTGGCCAAATGGCTGCGTGCCAATGGAGCCAACGTCTACGAGCACAGCAAGGTGACGGAGATCGATGGTGAGGCCGGCCATATCGTGCTCGAATCCGGCGAGACGATGCAGGCTGACCGCATCGTCGTTGCCGCTGGCGCCTGGGTGCTGAAACTATTCCCCGAACTCGGCGGCGAATTGAAGACCTTTCGCACCGCGCTCGCCTATGTCGAGCCGCCGGCCGATCTCAAGGCCGCCTGGGAGGCGGCGCCCGTCATTCTCGATGTCGGCGGCACGACCGACGGCTATATGATCCCGCTTACGCGGGGCGCCGGCATGAAATTCGGCTCGGGCCTGCACAAGGTGCCGACCAGCGACGCCGACTGGAACCGCGAGCCGGTGCCCGGCGAGGGCGAGGCGATCCGCAACCTGTTTTCGCCGCCGATCGCCCGCATCGAGGAGTACAAGGTGACCGAAGTGGTCACCTGCGCCTACACGTTCACCGATGACGAGAGATTCCTGGCGCATGAGACCGGCAAGTGCCTGGTCGTCTCGGCGTGCTCGGGTCACGGCTACAAGTTCGGCGCGGCGGTCGGGCGTCGTGTGGCCAAAGCCATTGGCGATGGCGATGTCGTCGGTCTTAAGGCCTGGCTGCGGGCCGAGGTGGCCTAAGCCTAGTCCTGGCAGTGCCTTGGAATATGCACCCGCCGCCAGCCGGATGAGCCTTCGCGCACCAGCACGCGGCGCGGGACGGTCTGGTACGCGGCGGGAATATCGATGACGCGCCTTTGCTCGGGCCGCACCAGCACCTCCTCGGCGATGCTGTCATATTGCGCCGGAATGACGACGCGCCGCGTGCGCTCGGGCTGTATCACCACCGTCTCGGCGACGCGTTCAAAGCGTGCCTTGTGCCAAACCTTGCACAACACGCGGCGGCCATGGATGACGCGCCATTTCCAGGAATAGCCGCCGCTATCGACCCTGACGGTGTGGTAGACGGTCCTGGTGGCCGCAGGCACCACTTCATACCGAACCTGGGCCGGCACAGTCACCACCACTCGCTCGCGCGTGCCATAGATCGGCGGATCATAGTCGACGATCTGCTGGCCGGGAGGGCTGACCATGACGTCTTCGTAGACCGTGTCGTAAACGGCCGGTGTGTGGACGGGCTCGTAGCATTCGACGGCGCGACCACCGGCCGCCGTTTGCGAAATCGAGCCGAGCATGGTCATCCCTGCAATGGTGAAGCATGCGGTTTTCCCGGACATGGCACTCCCCGTCTGAACTGTAGGCACAAGTTCAACGTTGAATTGTAGGGGAAGCCGTTGCGGAGAAAAGCGGTTTTGGCGCATTTCGTTAAGTGACGAGGTTAAGAAACTGCTACCCTGGCGGGGCCGGTCGGTATTTGAGGTCGGCGTGGCATCAGCTGCTGCTAATTCTTGCCCGGAAGCTTGATTCGACTTACCCAGATGGCTAGGACGGGTCGGCCTTGCACAAGGATGAGCCGGCATCCTATTTACATCTTAACGATCCAGAACCGATTCTGCCCGAGCTGCCAGCTGTCCGGCGCCGGAATCCCACCGCGAGACAAGAGATAACTGATGAAGAATCCCGTCGAAACCTACATGAACCTCGTTCCGATGGTGGTCGAACAGACCAATCGCGGCGAGCGGGCCTACGACATTTTCTCGCGCCTCCTCAAGGAGCGCATCATTTTCATCACCGGTCCGGTCGAGGACGGCATGGCGACGCTGGTCTGCGCGCAGCTCCTGTTCCTCGAAGCGGAGAACCCGAAGAAGGAAATCAACCTCTACATCAATTCGCCGGGCGGCGTCGTCACCTCGGGCATGGCGATCTACGACACCATGCAGTTCATCAAACCGGCCGTGTCGACGCTGTGCATCGGCCAGGCTGCCTCGATGGGCTCGCTGCTGCTGACCGCCGGCCACAAGGACATGCGTTTCGCCACGCCGAACGCCCGCATCATGGTTCACCAGCCGTCCGGCGGCTTCCAGGGGCAGGCGTCCGATATCGAGCGTCACGCCCAGGACATCATCAAGCTGAAGCGTCGCCTCAACGAGGTCTATGTCAAGCACACCGGCAAGAGCTATGAGGACATCGAGAAGACGCTCGACCGCGACCATTTCATGACCGCCGACGAGGCCAAGGATTTTGGCCTGATCGACAAGGTCATTTCGTCGCGCGAGGCGGCCGAGGGGGCGTTGGCATAAAGGCTAGTTGGCAGTTGGATGGCACCATCACGCGCTTTTGGCGTGTCTTGCGTCATTTCGGCCACAATTGGCTGTTCCCTCGGAGGTCGGGATTGCCTACGTTAAGGCTATGTTGATTTTCGACGGCTTAGCTTTGCGTGGGGAAGCTGCGAATCATTGCCACGTTTTCTGATTTGTGTTTCGTACGGAATACGTTGCGGGAGCCGGAAGACTGGCGGCGGCGGATTCCCGCGATAAATAGAGTATGCGCCCTTTCAGCCAGACCATCGGCGGGCGGCCATGAAAGGACATGAAAATGAGCAAGGTCGGCAACAACAGCGGTGATTCCAAGAACACGCTTTATTGCTCGTTTTGCGGCAAGAGCCAGCACGAGGTGCGCAAGCTGATCGCCGGTCCGACGGTGTTCATCTGCGACGAGTGCGTCGAGCTGTGCATGGATATCATCCGCGAGGAGAACAAGACCTCGATGGTGAAGTCGCGCGAGGGCGTGCCGACCCCGCAGGAGATCCTCAAGGTTCTCGACGACTATGTCATCGGCCAGCCCTACGCCAAGCGCGTGCTGTCGGTGGCCGTCCACAACCACTACAAGCGCCTCGCGCATGCTGGCAAGAACAACGATGTCGAGCTGGCCAAGTCCAACATCCTGCTGATCGGCCCGACCGGCTGCGGCAAGACGCTGCTGGCACAGACGCTGGCCCGCATCATCGACGTGCCCTTCACCATGGCCGACGCCACGACGCTGACCGAGGCCGGTTACGTCGGCGAAGACGTCGAGAACATCATCCTGAAGCTGTTGCAGTCGGCCGACTACAATGTCGAGCGCGCCCAGCGCGGCATCGTCTACATCGACGAGATCGACAAGATTTCACGCAAGTCAGACAATCCCTCGATCACCCGTGACGTGTCGGGCGAGGGCGTTCAGCAGGCGCTGCTCAAGATCATGGAAGGCACGGTCGCCTCCGTGCCGCCGCAGGGCGGCCGCAAGCACCCGCAGCAGGAGTTCCTGCAGGTCGACACCGCCAACATCCTGTTCATCTGCGGCGGCGCCTTCGCCGGGCTGGACAAGATCATTTCGGATCGCGGCAGGAAAACCTCGATCGGCTTCGGAGCTGTCGTCGCCTCGCCGGAGGATCGCCGCACGGGTGATGTTTTCCGCCTGGTCGAGCCCGAGGATCTGTTGAAGTTCGGCCTCATTCCGGAGTTCGTCGGCCGTCTGCCGGTCCTGGCGACGCTGGAGGATCTCGACGAGCCGGCACTGATCCAGATCCTGACCGAGCCGAAGAATGCGCTGGTCAAGCAGTACCAGCGCCTGTTCGAGATGGAAAATGTCGATCTGACCTTCCACGAGAACGCGCTTTCGGCGATCGCCAAGCGCGCCATCGAGCGCAAGACCGGTGCGCGCGGCCTGCGTTCGATCATGGAAGCGATCCTGCTCGACACGATGTTCGAACTGCCGGCGCTCGAAGGCGTGCGCGAGGTTGTGATTTCGGAAGAGGTGGTGACCGGCAGCGCCCGGCCGCTCTACATCTATTCCGAACAGAAGGAAAAGAAGGGCAATGTCAGCGCCTGATATGGCACTTGGCCCTATATTTTTATGGAACGGCGCCCCTGCGGCGCCGTTTTGCTGTGAGGAACCGGCACAGCGTCGCGATGGAGTGGATTGGGGACGATGTTAACTCTTGATCTTTGCCCTGCCTGCCTCCACCTAACACGAGAAGGCCGAGGTGCCCGATTTCTGTGCTGTAAAACTCCCGTCATAAACGGTGGTAGGCGGAACGATCCCCGGTCGTTAATATGAGATTCGCGGTTGGCCTGATGGTGGCCGCGACATGAAAGGTTGGACAATGGCCAAAATATCCAAGGCTCCCAGCGACGGCGTCTTCGCGGTCCTCCCACTGCGCGACATCGTGGTGTTCCCGCATATGATCGTTCCGCTCTTCGTCGGGCGCGAAAAGTCGATCAAGGCGCTGGAAGAGGTGATGGGTCAGGAAAAGCAGATCCTGCTTGCCACCCAGATGAATGCCGCCGATGACGATCCCGAGCCCGATGCGATCTTCGACATCGGCACGCTCGCCAATGTGCTGCAATTGCTGAAGCTGCCCGACGGCACCGTCAAGGTTCTGGTCGAAGGCGCCTCGCGTGCGAAAATCGTCTCCTTCACCGACCGTCCCGACTTCCACGAGGCCAAGGCCACGGCGCTGGTCGAACCGGAAGAGGAGGAGGTCGAGGTCGAGGCTCTGGCCCGCTCGGTCGTCACTGACTTCGAGAACTACGTCAAGCTGAACAAGAAGATCTCGCCCGAAGTGGTGGGTGCCGCTAGCCAGATAGACGACTATTCCAAGCTCGCCGACACGGTTGCCTCGCATCTTGCCATCAAGATCCCTGAAAAGCAGGAAATGCTGGCCACGCTTTCCGTCAAGGAGCGGCTGGAAAAGGCGATGGGCTTCATGGAAGCCGAAATCTCCGTCCTGCAGGTGGAGAAGCGCATCCGCTCGCGCGTCAAGCGCCAGATGGAGAAGACGCAGCGCGAATACTACCTCAACGAGCAGATGAAGGCGATCCAGAAGGAGCTCGGCGAGGGCGAGGACGGCCGCGACGAGGCCGCCGAGATCGAGGCTCGCATCAAGAAGACCAAGCTCTCCAAGGAGGCCCGCGAAAAGGCGGATGCCGAATTGAAGAAGCTCAGGACGATGTCGCCGATGTCGGCCGAATCGACTGTCGTGCGCAACTATCTCGATTGGCTGCTGTCGATCCCGTGGGGCAAGAACTCCAAGGTCAAGCAGGACCTGGCCTACGCGCAGAACGTGCTCGACACCGATCACTTCGGCCTCGACAAGGTCAAGGACCGCATCGTCGAGTACCTTGCCGTGCAAAGCCGCCAGAAGAAGCTGAAGGGGCCGATCCTGTGCCTCGTCGGCCCTCCCGGCGTCGGCAAGACCTCGCTCGGCAAGTCGATCGCCAAGGCGACCGGTCGCGAATTCATCCGCATGGCGCTTGGCGGCGTGCGTGACGAGGCCGAGATCCGTGGCCACCGGCGCACCTATATCGGCTCGATGCCCGGCAAGGTCATCCAGTCGATGAAGAAGGCCAAGAAGTCCAACCCGCTCTTCCTGCTCGACGAGATCGACAAGATGGGCCAGGACTTCCGTGGCGATCCGTCGTCCGCGCTGCTCGAGGTGCTCGACCCCGAACAGAACTCGACGTTCATGGACCACTACCTCGAGGTCGAATACGACCTGTCGAGCGTGATGTTCGTGACGACGGCGAACACGCTGAACATCCCTGCGCCCCTGATGGACCGCATGGAGATCATCCGTATCGCCGGCTACACCGAGGACGAGAAGATCGAAATCGCCAAGCGGCACCTGATGCCGAAGGTGATCCGCGATCACGCGCTGCAGCCAAAGGAGTTCTCCGTCGGTGAGGACGCGATCCGCGCCATCATCCAGACCTACACCCGTGAAGCGGGCGTCAGAAGCCTGGAGCGCGAGCTGATGAAGCTCGGGCGCAAGGCGGTGACCGAGATCCTGAAGACGAAGAAGAAGACGGTGAGCATCACAGCGGCGAACCTCGCCGACTATCTCGGTGTTCAGCGCTACCGCTTCGGCCAGGTCGAGGCTGACGATCAGGTCGGTGTCGTCACCGGTCTTGCCTGGACGGAAGTCGGCGGCGAGCTGCTGACGGTCGAAGGCGTCATGATGCCCGGCAAGGGCCGCATGACGGTGACCGGCAATCTGCGCGACGTCATGAAGGAATCGATCTCGGCGGCGGCCTCCTATGTCCGCTCGCGCGCCATCGATTTCGGCATCGAGCCGCCGCTGTTCGACAAGCGCGACATCCACGTGCACTTGCCGGAAGGCGCCACGCCGAAGGACGGTCCGTCCGCCGGTGCCGCCATGGCCACGGCCATCGTGTCGGTGCTGACGGGTATTCCGGTGCGGGCGGATGTGGCGATGACTGGCGAGATAACGCTTCGCGGCCGCATCTTGCCGATCGGCGGCCTCAAGGAGAAGCTGCTCGCCGCACTGCGCGGCGGCATCAAGAAGGTGCTGATCCCGGAAGACAACGCCAAGGATCTGGCGGAGATCCCGGACAACGTGAAGAACGGCATGGAAATCATTCCGGTCTCACGCGTCGGTGAGGTGTTGCGCCACGCGCTGGTGCGGATGCCGGAGCCGATCGAATGGGTCGAACCGGTCAATCCGCCGGCTTCCACGGACACCAGCGATGACGCTGGAAAGTCGCTTGCGCATTAGTTTTTTCTAAGGTTGCAGCGCACAAACAGAAAGCCGGGCCTCGCGCCCGGCTTTTTCATGTGAAAAACCCCGGAATTCCGGGCTTTTTCCGCTTTTTTCCTGCCTTTTCGACTTGGTTGCGGGAACGCTTCTTTCTAAAGTCCGTTTCCTGCCGGATGAGTCGTGAGTTCCGGTGTTCTCATGGAAGGGAATTTTTATGAACAAGAACGAACTGGTGTCCGCTGTCGCCGACGCCGCGAGCATTTCGAAGGGTGACGCGCAGTCTGCGGTCGATGCAGTGTTTTCTGTCATCTCCGGCGAACTGAAGAAGGGCGGCGATGTCCGGCTTGTCGGCTTTGGCAATTTCACCGTGTCAAAGCGCGCCGCATCCACCGGCCGCAACCCGCAGACCGGCGCCGAAGTGAAGATCCCGGCGCGCACCGTGCCGAAGTTCTCGGCCGGCAAAGGTCTCAAGGACGCCGTCAACTAAGCGCGTTTTTATTTTTGAAAAAAACCAGAAAAGCCGGGCTTGCCCGGCTTTTCTTTTTCGGCGTATTGGGCCGGACGGTAGCTCCTCAAGCTGTCGGGGCGTCGGCGCGCATGAGGCCTTCGTTCTTGAGGTCAGCCCAGAGCGCTGCAGGGAGTTTCGCGTCCAGGAGCGAGCGGTTGCTCTCGACCTCTTCAGGCCGCTGACCGCCGGGGATGACCGAAACCACCGACGGGTGCAACAGCGGGAACTGCAGGGCGGCTTCGATCAACCTGACCCCATGGCGCTTGCAGACGGCCTCGATGCGCGCCACGCGATCGAGCACATCCTGCGGCGCCTCGGAATAATTGTAGTAAGCGCCGGGCTTCGGTCCGGTGGCCAGGATGCCGGAATTGTACGGGCCGCCGAGAACGATGCCGATGCCGCGTTTCTGGCATAGCGGCAGGAACGATGTCAGCGCCTCCTGTTCCAGCAGCGTATAGCGCCCGGCAAGCAGGAACAGGTCGAAATCGCCGCGCTCGGCCAGGGTCTGGGCCACCTGCCATTCGTTGATGCCGCCACCGAACGCTTTGATGACGCCCTGGTCGCGCAAGGCGAGCAGGCCATAATAGCCCGAACGCATGAACTCTTCGATGCGCCGTTCGGACGCCTCCTTGCTGCCGTGGGTGAAGACATCGACATCGTGCACGAACAGGATATCGATGCGGTCGACGCCAAGCCGCTCCAGCGAGGCCTCGAACGAGCGCATGACACCGTCATAGCTGTAATCGTAGACCTCCTTGCGCGACGGCGTGTCGAAGAACTTGCCGATGCCGGTGCGCTCTTCTAGCGGGCAGGCGCGCATGATGCGGCCGACCTTGCTCGACAGCACGTAGTCATCGCGTTTCCTGGACCGCAGGAACGGGTTGAGGCGCGTTTCCGACAGTCCGAGCCCATAGAGGGGCGCGGTGTCATAATAGCGGCAGCCGGTCGCCCAGGCGGCCTCCAGCGTCGCATTGGCATCCTCGTCGGAGACGGCGCGGTAAAGATTGCCGAGCGGCGCTGTACCGAAACCCAGCTCCGTGAAGGTGATGCCGCCATTGCCGATGCGGTCGAAATGCCGTGTCTTCATGTCCTGAAATTTCCCGGATTGATTTGTCTGACATGACACTATCACGCTCGTGGCTTGGCAAAAGCGCCGCTGAGCGTTGGACACGCATTTTCCCGGTTGCTAGCATGAACGAAATCAAGCTGTTCCGGGGAAAAGCGTGATCAGGAATTGCCAATCCAATTCGATTGCCGGCGCGCAGGCGCGGCCGTGAGCAACTCCAGCTCGGAGATGTTCAAGACCGCGCTCGATGAGCTTGGCGCGGTGCTGGCGCGCGTTGATGGCGATCGGATCGACGCCGCCTGTGGGATGCTGGTCGATGCCAGACAAATCGTCGTCTATGGCTGCGGCCGCGAGGCCCTGCAGGTGAAGGGCTTTGCCATGCGGCTTTATCATCTGGGCCTGCCGGTTTCGGTCGTCGGCGACATGACCACCCCGCCTGTAGGGCAGGGCGATGTCCTGCTTGTCAGTTCCGGACCCGGCGAAACCTCGACCGTACTCACCCTGATGCGCATCGCGCGCGAGGCAGGCGCGACCGTCCTGCTCCTGACCGCCCAGGCAGGCGGCAGCGCCGCAGGGCTGGCCGATTTGACGCTGCTGATCCCGGCGCAGACCATGGCCGACGACCAGGGGCCGCAAAAGACGTCGGTGCTGCCGATGGGCTCGGTGTTCGAGGGCGCGTTGTTCCTGCTGTTCGAGACCATGGTGCTGAAACTCAGGGAGATGACCGCGGCGTCGCCGGAAGCCATGCGCGCCCGCCACACCAACATGGAATAGATCATGCGCTATGAACTGATGCTGCCGCACCAGATCCGAAAGGCAATCGCCCAGAATTGGCCGGTCGCGCTGCCGCTCGGCGTGCTGGAATACCATGGCGAGCACATGGCCGTCGGCATGGATACGCTGGCAGTCATCAAGACGCTGGAGCTGTTCGAAAAAGAGAGCGATGTCGTCATCCTGCCGCCCTTCTACTATGGCGCGGCGAGTTACGCGGTGGCACCGCCGGAAGGCAGCGGCTCCGTCCAGGTCGGCGGCAATCAACTGGCGCCATTCGGCGAGGCGCTGTTCTACAGCCTGCTGCGCATTGGGTTTCGCAACATCCACGCCATCATTCATCACCAGACCGAGAATTTCGCCGCCGGCATGCCGACGGATCTCGCCTTCAAGACAGCAGGCAGACAGGCGATCTTCCGCTTCCTCGAGAAGCAGCGCGGCGAGGGCTGGTGGGGCTCCGAGACAATGGCCGACTACTATGCCGGACATGCCGAGGGCGAAAACTTCTTCAACTGGGTGCAGGTGCATCCGCTGATGCCGGCCGCCATGAACGGCAAATATCCGTTCGACCATGCCGGCATCGGCGAGACATCGCTGATGCTGGCGCTATGCCCGGAAGCGGTGGACGCCGCGCATTTCGCGGACAACAAAAGCTGGTATACGGCAACTGCGGCGGAAGCCTCGGCAGCACTTGGACAGAAGGGCGTCGCCATGATCATGGATCATCTGCGCGCGATCCTGAAGGCTTAGATTAGCGCGACCTTTCTCCGACCGAGGGGAGGTGAAGACGCCCGGTCACTTCACCGCGCCAGCGGTCATGCCCATGATCAGGTAGCGCTCCAGGGCGATGCCGATGACGGCAAGCGGCGCGATCGCGGCCGTGGCAAGGGCTGCCATCGACCACCAGTTGATGCCTTGCGAGCCCGTCTGGCTGGCGACCATGACGGGAATAGTCTTGGCGTCCGTGGACGTCAAAAGGGCGGCGAAGAAGTACTCGTTCCAGCACAGCACCATCGCCAGGATGAAGGCGGCCACCATGCCCGGCAGCGCGATCGGCATGACAATACGGAAAAAGGCGCCCCAGATCGACAGGCCGTCGACGAGGGCTGCTTCCTCGAGTTCGACGGGGATGGAATTGAACTGGTCGCGCATGATCCAGATGACGATCGGCAGCACCATCAGCGTGTAGAGCAGGATCAGCCCGACGCGGGTGTCGAGCAATCCGACTTCGCGGTAGAGCACCAGGAAGGGCAGGGCCAGCACCACCGGCGGCAGGATGAGCTGCGACAGGAAGAAGAAGGAGATGTCCTCGTTCTTGAACCAGGCGAAATGGTAGCGGTAGCGGGTCAGGCCATAGGCGGCGAGGCTGCCGATGATGATCGCCAGGCTCGACGCGCCAACCGAGGTGATGACCGAATTCATGAAGCGCTTGAGGAACTCGTCGCGCACCGTCGATGTCTGGAAGATCGAGTCCGGCGACAGGCCAAGCGATCGCCAGCCTTTCCAATCCGGCTGGAAGTCGACGAACGGGATCAGGTGGCCCTGGGTGACATCCACCGCCGTCTTGAAGGATGTGGTGATGGTCCAATAGATCGGAAACAGGCAGATGAAGCCCCAGCAGGCGAGCGCGCCATAGATGAAGACGCGGCTGGCGAGGAAGCTCGCCGGCGAGCGGATTTCGGATGCGACGTAGTCGGTGGTCTGAACGCTCATCTCTACCTAATTCACATTGCGCACGAAACGGCTGGCGAACTTCAACAGCCAGGTCACGAACACCACGATGATGACGAGATAGACCATCGCCAGCATGGTGCCATAGCCAACATTCGAGCGGTCGCGGTATTCGCGGTAGATGAAGCTCGAGACCGAATCGGTGGCGCCGCCCGGACCGCCCGAGGTAACCGTGATGATGATGTCGGCAAGCTTCAGCTTGAAGATGATGCGCAGGATCACCGCCGTCACCGACACCGGCAGCATCAGCGGGAAAGTGACCTGCCAGAAGGTTTGCCAGGCCGTGGCGCCGTCGACCCGTGCCGCCTCCAGCACCTCGCGCGACATCGCCTGCAGCCCCGCCAGCAGCATGATCATCATGAACGGGATGAAGGTCCAGGCGTCCAGCAGCATGATCGAGATGCGGGCGGTGATCGGGTTCGAGAAGAAGGCCGGGTCTTCCCAGCCGAGATGGCGCGCCAGCGTGGCTGCCGGTCCAAAGCGGTATTCCATCAGCGACTTGCCGATCATCCACGACACCGCGACCGGCGACAGCATGAGCGGCATCAGGAACACCACCCGGAAGAACTTTCGAGCCCGGATCTGCGCGTTGAGGAGCAGTGCCAGGCCAAAGGCGATGACATATTCGACCAGCACCGCCAGCACATAGAGCACCATGTTGAACAGGGCGTTGCGGTAGTAGGGGTCGGCGAGCATCTGCCAGAAGTTGTCGAGCCCGTTGAACCTGCGGCCGCTGAAGGAGGAGAGGTTCCAATCGGTCAGCGCGATGTAGAAGCCGAACAGGGTCGGGAAGATCACCATCGCAATGGTGAACAAAAGGGCCGGCAGCAGGAACAGCGCGCGCTGGCCGTCCTCGCCGCGTGTCAGAACCTGGCCGATGCCGATCGCCACACCCCACAGCACATAGGCGTAGACCACGGGCCGCCATGTCTCGAAGCCGATCGTATCGACCTCGGTCTTGTAGAGGATCTGCACCACGATCGTCGCCAGCAGGCCGAGCGTGGCAATCGCCATCAGCGCCCAGCCCAGACGCCTGCGGCCCGGCGGGATCAGATCATAGGGGGCGGCGTCTGCCGGCCACTGGGTCGCGGTCGAAGTCTGGTCAGTCACAAATCTCGCCCGTTTGGAAGGGAAGCTGTGGCCCGGCGTTGCCGCCGGACCACGGTTTATAGGGCAGCCTACATGCCGAGCGAGGCCTTGTAGAGCTTGATCTGCTTGTCGCGGCCGATCTGGTCGGTCAGCTTCTCCCAGGCGGCTGCGATGGCATCGGCGCCTTCCTGCGCCTTCATCTTGCCGGCGAAGGTGTTGGCCAGGATATCCTCGGCGGCGCTGTAATACTGGAAGATGCCGGGGATGCGCGGCTCGATCGCCGCGTTGGGATGGTTGTAGCTGTCGCCTTCCGACTTCAGGTATGAGGTGATGAACGCCTCGTCGTAGCCGGCCGCCACCCACTCCGGAATGTCGAAGTGCGAATTGCGGTAGGGCTGGAAGCCCGACGGATACATCGCCGTCCAGATCGACAGGTCCTTGCCGCCGAGATGGGCGGCAGCCGACCATGCCGCCTTCTTCTTCTTTTCGTCGCTATCGACGCGGGCCATGACATAGACGCCCCAGCCGAGATAGGCGCAGTTGGGCGAATAGTTCGGGCCGCTGGCGAGCTTCTCCCACTTGCCGGTCTTGGAGTTGTAGACATCGTCGGAGCCCGGCAGGATCGAGAAGCCGGTGACATCGCCGATGACCGAGCTGTCATTGGTCTTGACGTTCGAGCCGACGTCGCCCCACCAGGGGATCATCGAGCCGGTGCCGGCCAGGAACTGCTGGAAGGCGGTGGTGTTCGGGTCGGCATTGATCTGGTCGGCCGGCTCCGACGGCAGGGCGTCGATGACGTCCTGGATGGCGCGTACCCAGGCCGGATTGTTGATGCGTGGCTTCATCGTGTCGGCGTCGAACAGCCAGGCCTTGTCGTCGGGATGCTTGGCGTAGGCGGTGGCACGGCTGCCTAGGAAGTAGAAGCCGAACCCGCCCCAGGGCTTGGGCGCGTCGAGGTAGCCGTAGACATCCTGGCCCTTGAACTTCTTGCCCTTGAGGAACTTGGTCACGGCCTGAACCTCTTGCCAGGTCTTAGGCACGCCCCATTCGCTCGTCGCCCCGCCATCCTTCCACTGCTTGGCGAGGTCGGCATCGGCAAACACGTCGGTGCGGTAGTTGAAATTGTGCGCGTCGCCGTCGATGGTGACCCGATACTGCTTGCCATCCCATGTGCCGACGGGCGGCTTGAGGTAGTTGACGAGATCGTCGAAGTCGATCTGCTTCTTGACCCAGTCGGGCATCTCCGAAGTCAGACCCTTGCCGCAGACGTCGCCCTCGAACGGCGCGCCCATCTCGATGATGTCGAAGTCGACGGTGCCGGTGGCGATCGACTGCTGCAGGCGGGCGTTGTAGTCGGCCTGCGCCAGGTCGATCCAGCTGATCTTGGCGCCGGTATAGGTCTCCCATGGCTTCAGGAAACCACGGAACAGCACATTGTGCAGGTTCTGGTTGTTGAGGCCCATGAAGGTGAGCTCGACGCCGGCGAACTCGCCTTCCTTGACATTGGCCTTGGTCGCCTCCAGGCAAAGCTCGCCGACCTTCTGAAAGTCGGCGTCTGTCGGCTGGCCTTTGCCAACCCCGGGGATCTGCAGGATTTTCGAGCGCAGTTCGCTTGCGGCGGAAGCCGGGCGCGTCAGCGCGCCAAGTCCGGCGCCGGATGCGGCGGCGATCGCGGCCATCGAGGCCGCGCCCTTCAATATGTCGCGCCTTGTGGCGCCGGCACGTACCAGTTTGTCGTAAAGACCTACTCGCATGGACTATTTCCTCCCAGAACGTTAGTCGTGAATCGAAAGTGCCAATCGTGCCGGGCGCTGGCCTTTTAGAAGCGAAATCAGGACCCCGGCCTGCGTCGCTTCGCGTTCCGTTTTTTCGGGTAGAGTACCGGCGTTCGGATTGGCGCTCGTCACTATTCTCACAACCAAACGCCGTGTCAACGAGGACGGGTTTTTATCTATAAGAGACCGACTTGCCCTGACCGGTCGCGTTGGTTAGCTTCTGCGCCTGCGGCCAGTGGAGCCGATGGGGGAACGATGGCTCAAGTCGCGATCAGCAATGTGGCCAAGGCGTTTGGAACCGTCAAGGTTCTGCACGAAGTCAGCGTCGACATTGCCGATGGCCAGTTCGTCGTGCTTGTCGGCCCGTCCGGTTGCGGAAAGTCCACGCTGCTCAGGATGGTGGCGGGGCTGGAGACCGTCTCCGGCGGCACCATCGCCATCGGTGACCGTGTCGTCAATCACCTGCCGCCCGCAAAACGCGACATCGCCATGGTGTTCCAGAACTATGCGCTCTACCCGCACAAGACGGTCGAGCAGAACATGGCCTTCGCCCTCAAGCTGCGCAAGACCGATCCGGCCGTGGTTGCCGAGCGGGTCAAGCGCGCCGCCGACATCCTCGACCTCAGCCCCTATCTGAAGCGCTACCCGCGCCAGCTTTCCGGCGGCCAGCGTCAGCGCGTCGCCATGGGGCGCGCCATCGTGCGCAATCCGCAGGTATTCCTGTTCGACGAGCCGCTTTCGAATCTCGACGCCAAGCTGCGCGTCCAGATGCGCACCGAGATCAAGGAACTGCACCAGCGGCTGAAGACCACCACCATCTATGTCACCCACGATCAGATCGAAGCCATGACGATGGCCGACAAGATCGTCGTCATGCGCGATGGCCGCATCGAACAGGTCGGCGCGCCGCTGGAGCTTTTCGACCGGCCGGCGAACCTTTTCGTTGCCGGCTTCATCGGCTCGCCGTCGATGAACCTGCTCAAGGGTACCGGGCGCAAGGGCGGCGTCGAGATTGCCGGAACGCTATTCCCGGTCGCTCCGAACAACACCGTCGAGGAAGGGCGCTCCGTCGTCTATGGTGTGCGCCCCGAACATCTCGAAATCCATCCCGAAGGCGTGCCGGCGAAGATTTCCGTGGTCGAGCCGACCGGCTCGGAAACCCTGGTGTTCCTCCGCTTCGGCGACGGCGAGATGGTGGCGCTGTTTCGCGAGCGCCATGACTTCAAGCCCGGCGATACGCTGAAGCTCCGGCCAAGGCTCGACCATATCCATCTGTTCGACGCCGAGGCCGGCAAGCGTCTCTGATCTCAAACGCACTCCACGAGGACCATCATGCTCAAAGGGATCGATCCGTTGCTCAATGCCGACGTGCTCCAGGCATTGCGGGCGATGGGGCATGGCGACGACCTGATCATCGCCGACACCAACTTCCCGTCCGATTCGGTGGCGCGCCAGACGGCGCTCGGTCGGGTGCTGCGCATCGATGCGCCAGCGGCGCAAGTGGTCAAGGCGGTGCTGTCGCTCTACCCGCTGGACACGTTCGTCGATGATTCCGCCGCCCGAATGGAGATCGTCGGAAAGCCGGACGAGATCCCAGCCGTGCAGAAGGAAGTGCAGAAAGAGATCGATGCCGCGGAGGGCAAGTCCTGGCCGATGGTGCCGGTCGAGCGTTACGCCTTCTACGAGCGCGCCAAGCAGGCCTATTGCGTCATCCAGACCGGCGAACGCCGCTTCTACGGCTGCTTTGCCTTCCGCAAGGGCGTCGTGCCGCCGGATGCGGAGTAGCGGCATGGCCTCGGGCAAGCCGGTCGTCATCCTCGGTGTGTTTGTCGCCGACACGGCCTACAGGGCCCAGCGCCAGCCGCGCATGGGCGAAACGATCCTTGGCAATTCCTTCAAGCTGGGGCCAGGCGGCAAGGGGTCGAACCAGGCCGTGGCCGCTGGCAAGCTGGGGGCCGACGTCGCGTTCCTGACCCGCCTCGGTGTCGATGCCTTCGCCGACATGGCCAAGCGGACCTGGAAGGATGCCGGCGTGAAGAGCGCCGCCATCGACACGCCGGACAGCTACACCGGTGCCGCCTATATCTTCGTCGAGGAGGGGAGCGGCAACAATGCCATCATCGTCAGCCCCGGCGCTGCCATGCTGATCACGCCCGAGGACATCGAAGCCAATGCCGACCTTATCAGGGGTGCCGGTGTTTTCGTGACGCAGCTCGAACAGCCGATCGATGCCGCGATGCGGGCGTTGGAGATCGCGCGCGGGGCCGGGGTGACGACCATCCTCAACCCGGCACCGGCGGCAAAGCTACCCGACCGCATCTATACGCTCTGCGACTATCTTACACCGAACGAGACAGAGACGGAGGAGTTGACCGGGCTGAAAGTTTCTTCGGTCGACGAGGCCCGCGCCGCCGCCGGCAAGCTGCTCGAAAAAGGCGTCGGCACGGTCATCGTCACGCTGGGCGAAAAGGGCGCGCTCCTGCACACGAAGGATCGCTCCGAGCATGTTTCCGCCATCAGTGCCGGCCCTGTCGTCGAAACCACCGGCGCGGGGGACGCCTTCAACGGCGGCCTGGCCGCAGCACTTTCGCGCGGCGTGGAGCCGCTGGAGGCGGTGCGCTTCGCCTGCGCCGTGGCCGGCATTTCGGTGACCCGTCCAGGCACGGCACCGTCTATGCCGACATTGCAGGAGGTCGAGGCGTTGCTGGCCAAGCGCTGAGGCTGCTCAGGGTTCGCGGGGTCCCGGAGCCCAGACCGTTCTGGCCTCCGGGTCAGTGGGCGTTGAGAAGCTACTGCATGACGTAGCAGCGCTTTCCCTGGTCGGGAGCGGGATCGCCGAATGCATCGTTGTCGCATTGGACGCCATTGCGGAACACGTCCTGCGTGAACCGGCCGCGGGCGCCATACCTGACCACCTTGCGGCCATAGAAATCGCAGAATTCGCCTTCCTCGGCGCAGACCGCCCACTTCTCGCGGCGTGGCTGATCGTAGTCGTCGTTCGACTCGTCACGGTCGCGCTTCACGATGAAGCAGAACTTTTCCTTGCCCGGCGCGGGATCGCCGAAAACGCGATTCGAACAGGGTACCGCGTTGCGCTCGATGTAACGCGAGGTCGTGCGGCCCCTGGCGCCGTAGACGACCTCGGCGGGATAGGGCAGGCGGCAGATCTCACCCTCGCGAGCGCATCGCTGCAGCCGGTCGGCCGACGCGGCGGCGGGAAAAAGGACGGATGCGGCCGTCGTCGCGCCACCCAGGCAAATCAGCGTGAATATCGTGCGCGTGGAAATGTTCGGTGCAATTGACATTACGTCCTCCATGCCATTCCGGCAGCATACTGCAATGTGGCTGCCTGCGGCATGAATCGAGCGTTTTGTGGGCGATTGCGCAAGCAGATTCGCAACGACCAAGTCGTCCGCTGTCCGCAGGGCCTCTTCGTCCGTTGCTTGGCGACCCACACGAATCGCGTCGTGGATTCCAAGGCATCGCTCATGCAAGAGTGATTTTGGAGCCGAGAAGAACCGGGCCGAAGAAGGTCTTCGGACGCTGTTCCTGGAGAGATCTTTGACAATTTTGTCGGCATTTCCCCGGAGCCAAGGATCATCATCCTTGAGGGGAAATGGCGCGAGTGACGGGGCTCGAACCCGCGACCTCCGGCGTGACAGGCCGGCACTCTAACCAACTGAGCTACACCCGCGCATTGACGAGCACGTGTCAGCCGTGTTCGTCGTTGGGGCGCTGGATAAGGGGTTCGCTACCGGGTGTCAAGCGCACCAAACCATCATAACGCCAAACAGGAGAAGGTTTTTTGACAGCCGGCATTTTGTTCGCAAATCCGGCCTGCGAACAGGGCATCCCGCACTCATTTGGCCTTGCGAAGCAGGTCCCGACCGCTTAAAGGTCCGGCCCGGAGCGGGCGATTAGCTCAGTTGGTAGAGCGCTTCGTTTACACCGAAGATGTCGGCGGTTCGAGCCCGTCATCGCCCACCATTTTGTTTTCAAAGCAGAATTCGATGTTTTACCCTCCCTTAAAGGTAGGGGGCGTGAAGCCGCCTAGCTACAGGATAGCAACAGCCAACCGACAGATCGGGTGTGACCGGCTCACGAACTTGGGTGTGGGAAATTAGGTGGCGCGACTGCAACGTGAGCGGTTGGATTTGTCGACTGTGCAGTGCGCGAGCAACGCCAGTGTGGGACCAATTTCAGGGCCAGCCAGACAAATTCAGTGCGCATCGGCGCGCCTTACTTTAGGAAGGTCTCGTCAGGGGGATTCGCATGACCGATGCGCAAAAAAGAGAACTTGAAAAAGCGCTCTGGGGAATCGCGAACGATCTGCGCGGAAAAATGGATGCCGATGAGTTTCGCGATTACATCCTAGGCTTCATCTTTTTCAAGTATCTGTCAGAGCGCATACATTTGTATGCAAACGAGATTCTCAAACCCGATCACATTGAATTCACGGATCTCCGCGAGGGCAGCCAAGAGGGCGACGAAGTCCTCGACGCTGTTCGAGCGGAAGCCGTCGATGAATTAGGCTATTTCCTCAAGCCTGCCGAGCTATTCGCCTCCATAGCCGAGCGCGGCGGTCGCAAAGGTGATAACTTTATCCTCGACGACCTCACGCGCATCCTTGAGAACATCCAGAAATCAACGATGGGCGCGGCAAGCGAGGAGGATTTCAACCACCTCTTTGAAGACATGGACCTAGGATCGACCAAGCTGGGGCGTACAGTCAGCGACCGCAACGATCTGGTCGCCAAGATTTTGACGAGGTTAAACGGCCTCGATTTTCGGCTGCGCGACGTGAACAGTGATGTACTGGGTGATGCTTATGAATATCTAATAGGCAAATTCGCCAGCGGCGCTGGGAAAAAGGCGGGGGAGTTCTACACGCCACAGGAGGTGTCGACGATTGTCGCCCGTATCGTCACAACGGGACGCGACCGACTACAACACGTATATGACCCTACGTGCGGGTCCGGCTCTTTGTTGCTTCGCGTGGCGCGCGAAGTTGGTATGCGCAATGTTGGGCAATTCCACGGGCAGGAACTCAACCGTACGACCTTCAACCTCGCGCGGATGAATATGATCCTGCATGGGGTGAGCTACCGCAAGTTCAACCTAAAGCAGGAAGACACGCTCGAACGGCCCCAGCATGACGGCAAATATGAAGCCGTTGTGGCCAATCCGCCTTTTTCGGCAAATTGGAGCTCCAATCCGCATTTCACGACTGACGATCGGTTCAGTACCTATGGCCGCCTCCCGCCTGCGTCCAAGGCGGACTTCGCCTTCGTCTTGCACATGATCCATCATCTTGCCGACAACGGTACAATGGCGGTGATCCTACCTCACGGCGCTCTATTTCGAGGTGGGGCGGAGGGCGAGATTCGCAAAATTCTCATCACTGAGCGCAACTATTTAGACGCCGTGATCGGATTGCCACCAAACATCTTCTACGGAACCGGGATTCCGACCTGTATTCTCGTTTTCAAAAAATGCCGCGAGGATCCGGGCAATATCCTGTTCATTGATGCCAGCGCGCATTTCGAGAGGGGCAAGAACCAAAACAAACTGAGCGATGAGGATATTCGTCGTGTCGTCGACACCTATCGCGCCCGGGTCAGCTCCGAACGTTATGCTCGTCTAGCTCCGATAAGCCTGATTGAAGAAAACGATTTCAATCTCAACATCCCTCGGTATGTGGATACCTTCGAGGACGAGGCGTTGGTTGACCTAGATGCAGTGTTGGCTGAGTTGAAGGAGATCGATGGGTCGTTGAAGGACGCGGACGAAGCGATTGCTTCATATTGCAAGGAACTCGGGCTGGAGGCTCCCGTATGAGTGCAGCCGAAGCTGGTCAGGTTCCTCAAATTCGTTTCCCTGACTTTACCGGCGAATGGAAACCCGCACGGGGTGGAGACGCTTTCGATCAGCGGCGGGAAGCTGGCGAAGACGGTTTGCCACTTTATTCGGTAACCATCGAACAAGGCATGGTTCGCCGCGATAGCCTCGATCGTGAAATAGCAAGCAGCTTAGCCGACGAAGGTAATCTGCGCGTCAACAAGGACGATCTCGCCTACAACATGATGCGCATGTGGCAGGGTGCGGTAGGCCGTGCGCCCGAAGACAGTATGGTAAGCCCTGCATACGTCGTTCTCGTCCCAAAAAACCACATTGTACCAGCGTTCTTCGATAGCTGGTTTAAACGAGCCCGTTCGATTTATCTTTTATGGGCCTATTCTTACGGCCTCACCAATGATCGTCTACGCCTATATTTTCGCGATTTCGGCAAGGTGCCGATGACGCTGCCCGAGAAGGCCGAGCAGCAGAAGATTGCCGATTTCTTTGGCGCGATTGATACCCGCATAGCTTTGCTGACACGTAAATGTGAGGCGCTGAAACGCTACAAAAGTGAAGTCGCGCGCCGCCTATTCGCCCGCGAACTCCGCTTCCGCCGGGACGATGGATCTGCGTTTCCAGATTGGGAAACGACGACCCTAGGGAACATTCTGAACTGGAAACGCACCAACAGCCTCTCCCGTGACATGCTTACCCCCGTTCCCGGCACCATCCAGAACATTCACTATGGCGACATCCATACCAAGTTTTCTATGCGGTTCAGCCAGAAGCAGCAGGAGGTCCCCTACTTGCTCGAAAGCGCTACCGCCGGTCCGATCCACCCTGAAGCGTTTTGTGAAGTCGGCGACATTGTGATCGCCGACGCCTCAGAAGACTATGCGGACATCGGTAAGGCAATTGAAATCGTGGAGGCCGCACCCATGTCGATCGTGGCAGGTCTCCACACTTTTTTGGCGCGCCCAAAGCCCGCCAAGCTCGCGCTGGGGTTTGGGGGATACCTTTTTCAATCCCCTTCCGTGAGACGCCAGATCAAGCGTCTGGCCCAAGGCATTTCTGTTCTCGGAATATCGAAAACACAGTTGGAAAAGGTAGTGATAGAACTGCCGCATATTGATGAGCAACGACGTCTTGTGGACTTCCTGTCCGTGCTGGATGACAAATTTGAACTGACGCGGGATGCAGTCATGTCAATGCGGAATTTCAAGCGCGGCTTGCTTCAAAAAATGTTTGTCTGATCGCTTATGCAAACTTTAATCGAATTGATCGAGCGGCATTCCGACGAGAACAGCGAACTGCGCTATTATATCAAGCACATTGAAGAATCCCAAGCTAACGAGGTTCAACATCCCGATATTTGCATAGAATGCTGTGCATCGTTGTTTCAGGGCGTGTCTAAGACCATTGTCAATCGATTGGACCCGCCGCAGGACCGAGAACAGTTCGAACGAGATTCTATTCAAAGGCAGGTCAAGAAAGCTCTGCGTTGTCTAGCGGCGAGTGACAGCTTGGTAGAGCTTGGCTTCCCAGTAGCTGTCGAAAATCTCGTGAGGATACTCGGTGAGTTGCGCAACGATCGCGGGGACATTAGCCATGGTCGCGCCGTCCCCAAAGAATTGCAGAGTGATCGCAGCCTTGCTCGATTGGTGCTCAACATTACCGAGGCCATCGTCCGGTACATGCTGGCAAGCTATTTTGCGCTCAAACCCGAACGGACGTTCGTCCCGCCGTATGAGGAGAACGAGAGGTTCAATGCGCTACTCGATGAGGCAAATGCGCTACCGGGTAAGCTGATCTATAGCAAAGCGCTCTATGACCAATTTGCGGAGGATTATGTAATTCGGCTCAAGGAATACAACGACGAACTAGATGCGCGGCGAGCCGATCTAAACCCCATGCTGGTTGGAGGAGAGGTCGGTGGCGACACAAAGTGAGGCGCAGCTTGAGGACGGTCTGATCGGCCGACTCGGAGCCCTCGGATGGGAATACGTCGCTATACGCGATGAGGTGGCGCAAATCGCTAACCTCAAAGTCCAGCTGGAGGCACATAACCGGCTGACGCTCACCGACAATGAATTTGCGCGCGTTCTGAATCATCTCGATAAAGGAAATGTATTTGACCGTGCCAAGACACTGCGTGATCGTTATCAGCTTACGCGCGAAGACGGTTCGGTCGTCTTCATAGAGTTTATGAACGTCAAGGAATGGTGCAAGAACCGCTATCAGGTGACCAACCAAATCAGTGCAGATGGGGCCTATCGTACCCGCTATGACGTGACCTTGCTCATAAATGGCCTTCCTCTCGTCCAAATCGAGTTGAAGCGGCGGGGGCTGGAACTCAAGGAAGCGTTCAATCAGGTAAATCGCTATCACCGGCACGGTTATCCCACTGGACGGGGGCTATTTCAGTATATTCAAATATTTGTTATATCCAATGGTGTGAATACCAGATACTATGCAAACAATCGAAAACAAAGCTACAAGCAAACATTCACTTGGTCCGGGGAAAACAATATTCCGCTTAATCAGTTAAGCGATTTTGCGGATGTATTTCTCGACAAATGTCATATTTCAAAAATGATAGCAAAGTACACGGTTCTGCATGAGGGTGACCGTCAATTAATGGTGCTTCGGCCTTATCAATTCTACGGGGTCGAGGCAATCATAGACAGGGTGAAGAATAACCCGGCCAAGGGCGGCTATATCTGGCATACCACAGGCTCTGGCAAAACCCTGACCAGCTTCAAGGCATCGCAGGTGCTGACCGAGATGGCCGAAGTCAGCAAGGTGGTTTTTGTCGTCGACCGCGCGGATCTGGACTATCAGACAACGCGCGAGTTCAATGCATACAGCGAGGGTAGCGTCGACGGGACCAACAATACCAACACGCTCGTCCGTCAATTTACCGACGAGCATACGCCGCTAATCGTAACCACGATTCAGAAGCTGAACGCAGCGATTTCTAAATCACAATTTTTGGAACGGATGGCCCCGCTGCGGGACCGGCGAATCGTTTTTATCTTCGACGAATGCCACCGCTCACAGTTCGGCGAGACGCACCGCAGGATCACGCAATTTTTTATCAACCGTCAGATGTTCGGATTCACTGGCACCCCCATCCTCAAGGTCAACGCGAACAAGAGCGAGGCGATCGCACGGACAACCAATGACCTCTTCGGCGATTGTCTTCACAGTTACGTCATCACTGACGCAATCCGGGACGGAAATGTACTTCGGTTCTCGGTGGAGTATTGGGGCAAGCTAAAGCGACGGGACGGCTCGCTTATCGATGAGAAGGTTGCTGGGATCGACACTCGTGAATTTTTCGAAAATCCGGATCGGATCGAGAGCGTGGTCGATTGGATTGTAGTGAATCACGACCGCAAGACGCACAACCGCGATTTCACCGCGATGTTGGCCGTGGGGAGCGTCGACGCACTCACGCAATACTACGATTTGTTCAAAACGAAACGCGAAGCTGGACTGCACGACCTTCGCGTAGCCACCATATTCACATCTGCGTCCAATGAAGACGATAAGGATGCAAATGGGCTCATTGCGGAGCCGGAATTTGATATCCCGATCGATATGCATAACCAAGGCCACAGCCGCGATAAGCTGCACAGCTATATCGCTGATTATAATGCGACTTATGGAACGAACTTCTCTGCGCGAGATAATCAGGGGTACTATAGTTATTATAAAGATATCTCGAAGCGTATAAAGGAACGGGAACGAGAGAATTTCAACGACAGGGACCGTGTCGACATCCTCTTGGTGGTCGCTATGTTTTTGACGGGCTTTGACGCGAAAAAAGTCAACACGCTTTATGTCGATAAGAATTTGCGTTACCACGGCCTGATACAGGCCTACTCTCGTACCAACCGCGTCCTCAATGAGGTTAAGTCTCAGGGCAATATTGTTGCGTTTCGTAATCTAAAGGATGCTACAGACGAGGCCGTCCGGCTGTTTGCCGATAAGGACGCGAGCGAGACAATCCTAATCGCCCCTTATGAGGAGCATGCCGCCAAGTTCAATTCAGCAGTTGCAGTGCTTCTCATGCTTGTTCCCACCGTCGATAGCGTTGACAAACTTCCGGATGAGAACGCCAAATTGGCATTCGTAAGCGCATTTCGCGATCTAGCGCGGGTGAGGAACGTGCTTTCTGTCTTCGCTCAGTTCAAGTGGTCAGACTTAGATTTGGATGCGCAAACCTTCGATGACTTCAAGAGCAAGTATCTCGACATTCATGATCAAGCCCGAAAGCGGGATCAGACCGAAAACGCGTCGATCATTAACGACATTGATTTCGAGTTGGAGTTGATCCGGCAAGATAAGATCAACGTCGCTTACATCCTTCAACTCCTGACGAACGCAAATGTCGGTTCCACCGATAGGGTGGTGCGGGATCAGCGAGTAAATGACATCCTAAATATCGTCGCTTCTGAGCCCTCATTGCGCAGCAAACGTGAGCTGATCGAGAAATTCATTCAGCTACACATGGCTACGCTTAGTGCGAGCAAAAGCCTTGATGAGGAGTTCAAAGCCTTTTGGCATTCGGAACGTGAAAACGCTCTTGAGGCAGTATGCCTAGAGGAGGGTCTCGAGCGAAAGCAGCTCAACCATTTAATGCAGCTCTACGAATTTACGGGCCAAACACCGGAGCGGGAAGATGTGGTGGGGGCTTTGACAGTTAAGCCGCGCATCCTTGAGCGTCGCAAGGTTATCGATCGCATTGTCGATAAAATGACGTCGATAGTACGTACATTCGATTCAGACACAGGTGACGTCTGATCTAAGCAGCGAGTTGACCCAAGTTGCGCCGATTGCGACGGGCATAGATTTTTGGGGGTTCTGGTGCCCATTCCTGACTATCAATCACTCATGCTGCCACTCCTCAACATTGCGGCGGAGGGGCAGAAGCGAGTTGCCGATGTTGAAGAGCGGATCGCTGATGATTTTGGGCTGACAAGGGATGAGAGGCAAGAATTGTTGCCTAGCGGTCGGCAACGTATCCTGCACAACCGCATTCATTGGGCAAAGTTCTACATGACCAAGGCGGGTTTGCTCGGGTCACCAGCCCGAGGCTGTTTCGTGGCAACTGAAGCTGGCAAAATGCTGTTGGCCGAAAATCCGGTGCGCGTGGACGTAAAAATGCTCTTGCAGCGTCCAGAGTTTCGCAAATTCTACAAGGGCGAAAATGACTATCACAATAACGCCGGTCGTGGCAGCCACGTAGTTGTAAGTGCGACTGAGCTAGATACCGTCGCCACCACGCCCGAGGAACAAATCGAAATCGCCTTCCGATCCGTCCAGCTCGCTTTGCGAGCGGAACTGCTTGAGCGCGTTGTCCAAAATAGCCCTACCTTCTTTGAGCAACTAATCGTCGATCTTCTCGTGGCCATGGGTTATGGGGGATCGCACAAAAGTGCCGCCGCTCAGCTCGGCCGTTCTGGCGACGGGGGTGTCGATGGCGTGGTCAATGAAGACCCTCTCGGTCTTGATCGTGTCTACGTGCAGGCTAAGCGTTATGTAGAAACCAACACGGTGGGACGTCCGGATGTGCAATCATTTGTTGGAAGCCTCGTAGGATTGGGAGCCACCAAGGGTGTATTCGTGACGACTTCGACCTTCAGTTTGCAGGCGCACGATTTCGTCAAGCACCTCACTCAGCGCGTGATCTTAATCGACGGTCAGCGCCTCGGTGATCTAATGATTGAGCATAGCGTCGGGGTTAGGGTGAGCCGTGCCCTAGAGTTTAAACGCCTCGATGAAGACTTCTTTGCCGAGGAGTGAACCATTTTGCCACGGCAGGCTCTGTCGCGAAGAAGCCGCTGATGGGTGCTGCCCAACCGCCTGCGACGAGGTCGCACCAAGAACCATCGCCCGGTTGCACCATGGTCTCCCCCCTTCAGCCAATCGGATCGCCCGATTCAGCTGCCAACGTTCGGCAGCACTGCTGGTTGCTTCTACTTAGCCGTGCTACCCCAGTGACGCAAGCTCGAAACCCTGAACAGATGGCGCACCATGGCAACCAGTCGCGAACGGTTCTCTCTTGCTCTTGAGCGGCTTAAGCCGAGTGACTGGGAGCACTTTGAAGTTCTGGCCTCGACATTTTTGGCGTCAGAATTCGGCACGCTGCGCACAATGGCCGCGCCCGGCGGCGATGGGGGGAGGGACGCTGTACTTTTCAGCCCGGAGGGGGAGCCCGAGACCGCTTTTCAGTACTCGGTGACGCCCCAGTGGGCGAACAAAATAAGGGCAACCGTAAAGCGACTTGAGCAGACCGCCCCGCAGACCCGAACGCTTATCTATGTGACCAACCAGACAATCGGAGCTCGTGCAGACAGTCTTCGCAAGGAGCTTAGGAAGGCGAACATTAGTCTTGATGTTAGAGACGCGTCCTTTTTCTTGGAAAGGGCGGATGAGGATATAGCCCGCTCCAACGCAGCTGCTGCGTTAGCATTTCGCTTCGTGGACCCCTTGCTCGCCGACGCAAAAGTCTTATCCGGGCATGGAGTGCTAAATAGCAAAGAAGCAAACACCGCTTTGTTGTATATCGAGATGCAGCAACAAGACGATGCTGCAGGGAAAGGTTTAACTCGGACCTGTTTCGAGGCGCTCACGAAGGCTGCGCTTCGCGACACGACGCCGGACGCGCGAATGCCCAAAAGTGAGGTGTACAAACGTGTTCAGGCATCGCTGCCTCAACACTCGCCACAAACGTTACAGCGCTTCGTGGACGCGGCGCTGCATCGCCTAAAGCGAAAGGCAATATCTCAGCGGTCGGGCGTTACCGAAGATGAATTTAATATCAATCACTTGGAGTTGGAGAGGCAGAAAGACGCCGCTGCTCGGCTTCTGACCATGCATAATGCTTTTGAACGCGACGTGACCGACATAATTGGTGGGGCCTCCGGTGCTAACGTCACTGATATGCAATTGTTGATGGCGTCGGTTCATAAAATTTTGCAGATATACTTTTTGAAACGCGGCGAAGAATTTGCAGCTACCGTTGCGTTGAACGCTGACCCGCCCCTTCATGAAGACGATCTAAGAAAGATTGTTCGGGATCATTTCCCAGCTAGGGCGGTTAGAGGTCGTGATCCGCAGGCGTTTGGATTACACGTCGTGAGTACACTTCTGGCCACACCAAGTGAAGGCACTCGAGGATATCTTCGTTTGCTGTCAGACAGCTATACGCTGATGTCTTTCCTCAGTGCTACGCCAGATGTTGAAGCGGCAACTCGCAAGCTTTTCAGCAACGGCACGATGTGGGTAGACACGGGCATGATTCTACCCATTCTCGCTGAGACTGTGAACGCTGATGAGCAGCCGTTCACCAATCTCTTTCGACAAGCCCGGCAATGCGGAATACGTGTGCACGTAACTTGGGGTGTTGTCGAGGAGATCGAACGTCACCTCAACCGATGCCGGGCATATTCATTCAGTACTAGATGGGAAGGTGAGGTTCCCTATGTCTATGCCAGATATATATTTTCTGGAGGCAAACAAGATTTCTTTCGTTCATGGCTGGAGAAGTTTACCGGCCCCGTAAACCCCATTCAGGATCTGGGGGAGTTTCTATCTGATGAGTGTGGATTTCTGGTTGGGGACGATTTCGACATATCTGGCGTTCCAGCCGAAATTAGAGAAGGCCTCACCGAATATTGGAGAGGAGTGCACGAGGGTCGGAGGAATATACCCGGTCAGGAGTATAATGTTCACATCGACCAGCTTACGAGGCACGATGTAGAGAATTGCCTGATTGTCCTCTCAGAGCGCCGCAAGGACAAGAAAATCCTCTCAAAACTAGGCAATAGTAGTTGGTGGTTGACGTTGGACCGAGCCGCGGGGAGAATGTCGAACGCCCTGCCATCTAAATTGTCCAATGAGATCGGGCACCCGCTAGTGATTTCGCTTGATTTTCTCATGCGATACATTGCTTTTGGACCGATCGAGAGAAGTCTTCGCGAGAGGAATGGAGCAATACCCGTATCTTTGCTCAACCTATTATGGAGGTGGTGCCACCCGATCTCGTGAAGGTTGCAATCGGCGTGAGGGAGTCGTCAGCCGGGCTATCGGAGAGACTTATCAACAGACGGCTTCGTGATGCGCTTGACGTCGAGCGCGCGAAGTTAGGCCCACTCCATGGAGCTGGACTTGAGGGCGTCACTGAGGCACTTTTGGGAGGCTACTAAACTTAGCCAAATCGGCCTACGTCAGGGTATGCCCTGAGGTCACGAAACCCCACTCCCGAGGCTCAATGTATATCGGAATCGACACCGACACCCGAAGGAATCCGAAAGTGGACCTCCGCCTTTAGTTGGCAGCTAAATCAAACACAAGGTGGTTCTGATATCCAGTTACAGACGAGAACGCCCCGCTCTTTGCGGCTAGCGCGGCAATTGCTGCCCAACGCGCCTCAAGCATCCTGCCGGTTCCGGTAATCACCCGATTTTCTATCAGAACGCTTCGAGCGAACAGGAGCTCTTCAGGAGTCGTGTCCGGGCTTCCCTGCATAATAAGCTGATGAGCACGCTCAAAGCCGGGTCCAACATATGCCCGACATCCTTCGACTGTTGCCGCTACGAACTTGGCGAGCACATCCCTGCGGTCCCTAAGTGTCGCGCTTGTTACTTCTAACAGGTAGCCATAGTCGTCGAAACCGTAGTCAAATAGAGGAAATACCTTCGGTGCCACCCCCGCCTTCTCAAAGCGCCACGGTTCGCTTGAAATAAAGCCTAGTACCGCAGCTTTTTCATCAGCGAGAACGGGTTCAAGACGGCCGGTGTAAAGGCGCAACTGCGCATCCGACCATCCGAAGGTTGTCTTAAGCTGGGGCCACAATGCGAGCTCGCTATGACGCGACGCATAGATCGGAGTATCTATCAACTGTGCAGGGCTATTCGTTCTCGTGCTGTCTTTTCGCGAAATCACGGCCATAGGGGATCTGTCGAATATCGCGGCTATGGCGAGTATTGGGACATCGCGATCATTGAAGAAGAAGACATCCTGAGAAAATGATCCAATTATAACATCTACTTTGCCCGCCAGTAGCAAAGACCTCGTATCTATTTGAGGGCCGCCGACCAAGATTTGTAGATCGATTTGTTTCTTATTATAGATGCCGTCGGCTATGGCCTGATAGAAGCATCCATACTCAGCACTTGGAAACCACGATAGCTGGAGCCGAATTGTATTGTCGGCCAGCGCGTGCGTCCCTATCAGGATCGTCGCCAAAAACCCAAAAACCGCGCCCCATTTGGACATCTTCCACATCCTCGTTAAAGAAAACGGAGAAAAGGTACTCGATCTATTGCCAATTCGCCACCAGAACATGTTATTCCGGCCGCGCGTCGAGCCTCTCGTCTCGTGCGAACAGCTTCATTTATATAGACATTTATGGCACTTGGGCCTAGACTTGGATTGTGCAATAGAGCAATTGCGATCAGCAGATGAACTGGTTATGATGCGCAAAAAGGATCCAGCAGATGGATTATGTCTCAGGAATCGAGACCGTCTTTCGCAACTTCTGGTATCCAACATGGCGGCTAGACCAGCCTGCGGAAACTCCAACGAAGGTCGATCTGGTTGGAGAACCGATCGTCGTTTTTGGCTCGGGTGACTCTGTGGGCGCGGTGCGAGGCAGATGCCCACACCGCGGTGCAGATCTCTCAAAGGGATTCGTTCAAGGTAATGCGCTTGTTTGTCCCTACCACGGAATGCGCTTTGGCCCTGACGCAAGTTGTGCTCAAAAGGTCGAGGGCGGTCCAAGTGTTCGGTTAGTTCAATCGCGACTTCTAAACCTGCAGAAAGACAGGTTTTTTCTCTGGGCGTCGCCGAGTACCGCCCATCACGACATGATGCGGGTCGCGGAACACATTGATATCACAAAGCGGTACTTTATCGGCGGTCCAATGTTTTGGTCGGCGTCGGCACCACAGATGGTCGACAACTTCTTGGATGTTGCACACTTCCCGTTTGTACACAAAGAAACGCTCGGAGCCGAGACGACGTCATCGAACAATCTTACGGTGCTGACCAGTGACGAATTGTCGTTCTCATTTACCTATCGGCATTTAGCGAGGCGGATTATTGGGAAGCTCGGAAGTTCCGATTCCGTATCGAGAACGCTGACGTACCGTTTCATTCCACCATTTAACGTGTCGATAAGAATTCATTACGACGAAGTCGAAGATGAAGATCAGATCCTGCTGTTGGTCGTTCCGCTTGGCCCGGGTCGTTCAATGTTTTACAAAATTGTGTCTACCGGCAACGTCCCGGAAGTCGACGTGAGAAAAAAGGAAGCGGACCTACAGCAGGCCATGACCGCCGAGGACCGAGAGGTTTGCGAGGCATTACCCGACCGTATGTATCTCGGACAATCAGAAATTAAGCTAGACTTCGATGAACCCGGAGCGTTGCTCAGAGAAAAGTATGCAAGGATTATTGCTCAATGAGATAGGAGGCGACGTTGTCATACCCCGTGGAAGTGATGCTCATCATAAACCCGCCGCTGGATTACGCCAGTTGGGACGAAAAGCTCCAAGCGAATAGAGCGCATTCGGTCGTAAGGTTTCACGACCAGCTTTCGAGGTACAACAAAGCAGGAAACGTGAAGTGGGCTTGGGGTTCCTATCCGTTATTTAGCGCATTCAATGCGCGGATAAATTTAAGTAGCTTTGTTGTCGTGTTTTCCGCCAAGGATATGGAGGAATATAAGACGTTTATGGCGGAGTGCCCTCTTTCTGACAATAGCGTATTTATCACGATTCCTTTGGTGTCCCTCGCCGACGATTTCGAAGAAGACGAACGGACTCGAGAGTCGTTGCGTAAGTTTCATAGCGACAAAGCATCCACAGCCGAAATTAATCGTGTTCGCGCCTCCTATCTCAAGCCGCCATCCTACTTTGATGAAAAGACGGTGGCACCTATCAATCCGCCAAATGTGCATACGAACTTTAGCGACTCCTCCGAGGCCGGTGTGTCCTATCTGCTTTATGGGGTGGGTCCTGAGGGCAGCGCCCATTGGTCTGACCTTAAAAGGGCGATCTACTCGGAAAAAGTATTTTGGTGGTATGCCTATGCAGGTGATTTGATAAAGCGTGGAAAAATAACGCACGGATGGTCTGTGTCGCCGTTCTGCGACGTAATATCTGTGCGTCAAAACTGCAAAGGTGGCGTGGTTATTCTAAATGCGATGGATATGAACGAACTTACAGAGTTATACCGTTTCAATCCATTGTTCGACGAGGCAGAGTTTCTGTCAATATCTCTTCGGTGTATAGCACGGCAGCGGGAGGCAGACATTTTACTTGCTAAGAAGTTTTCCAAGGCATCGTCGGCAAAGGGCAAGCGGTCGTAAATGACCATCGACTACGCTGACATTCAGGGGAGGGTGCTGCCTCCTCAGAATTTTTGTGTCCAGTCGGTCTGCTTCCGACGCATAATCGACGTTGCGTCGGCACGACAGGCGCTGGCTAAGTTGGTTGGCGAAATTACGACAGCACAAAATGCGATCGATGACTTTTTGGCTGCGGACGATGATCGCAGACGCGAGTTGAGTTTGGTCAACGTCGGTTTGACCTATGCAGGGATGCTGGCACTTAATTCAAGAATGTCCGGTGTCAGTTACGAGGCGTTTAAAGAGGGCCTTGCCGCTCGCAGCCGGATCATAGGCAGTCAGCGGCCGGGCGGACACGCTGAAATCGACAAGTGGGAGGTCGTTGACGGCAATTGGCCGGGGGCTGAAGAGAGAACTGCACACCTCATTGTTCTTGTTTGTGGCTTTGACCGCGCCGCAGTCGCACGTAAAGCGTTCCGAGTTTGTCGTTCCCTTTCGGGTACGACGCCCGTAGGCTTTTCATCCAGCGTTCTGCCCGGTGAGGATCGAGGAGCCTATCTAGGAGAAAGTTCCGCAGAGTTACGCGAACATTTTGGGTTCCTCGACGCAATAAGCGAACCTCTAAAAGCCGACAAAGATGGTGTAGACATCATATGGCATAGGCGACCACAAAGCGACGTCGCAAAGTTGGAACTCGGTCGATTTCTGGTCGGCCTGTCCGGTGGGCGCACAGAGCCGTTGGCGGGTGGTGTGTCGTCGAATTCGCTCGCTGGGATCTTCCGCGGTGGAAGTTTCCTAGTGTTCTTGCGGCTTCATCAGGACGTCTATCGCTTTCATCGTTTCTGCACCGCGGCATCATTGTGGATGTCTGACGAGCATGGTCTATTCATTCCGCCGCTGTCGATCGCTGAGCAACTGGTTGGCCGCACAATCGATGGCCGCCCGCTAGTGCCGTACAATAATTCGGATATTAATGACTTCTCTTTTGGCGGTCGTTCTGCCTCGTTCTGCCCTCACAGCGCCCATATCCGGAAAGCTAATCCCCGATCTCCTGACCGCTTTTCCCCCCGAGCATTAACTAGGCGCGGCATGCCTTACGGGCCAAAGTCGCCTTCATCTTTTGAAAGGCCAATTCAGGACTATGTGGAACGGGGAATGCAGTTCATTGCACTCATGACATCGATTGAGGAACAATTTGAAGCGACTATGAGGCGAATCAATGGTGTCGATCAAATCCACCAAAAGCAGAACGGGAAACAGGCGCTGTTGAAGGCCCGCATAGTGGATGGACTAGTCGGATCGAATTTTGAAGGGACGGACGATAGGTACATAGTACTGAGATCGCGGGATAAACGAAAAAAGAAAATAAGTGTTACGGTTAACCCACGAACAATATCTCCGTCGTGTAGCGGATGGTGTTGGCCAAACGCGGGGGGGTACTTTTTCCTGCCGACTATTGCTGGCTTTAGGCAATTGATATCGGGGTAAGAATCATAATAGTCGGAGTCGGCACAAGTGATATTTGACTGTTCGACTTTGCCAGAGCCGTCTGCCTACAGACTGCTTTCGTCTGTCATCATACCTAGGCCAATTGCGTGGGTCGTTACGATCGGAGGCGCTGGTCAGACCAATGTTGCCCCGTTTTCCTTTTTCAACTTGTTTTCGTGTGATCCACCAACGGTCTGTATAGGGATAAACGCTGGATCGGAAAACGAAAAAGACACAATCAGGAACATTAGGAAAACGCGCGAGTTGGTAATAAATATGGTGCCTGAGGCTTTATCTCGGGCGATGAACGTAACAGCTATTGGATTTCCATACGGCGTCGATGAAATGCAGGAGGCGAGACTCACGCCAGAGAAGTCACAATCGGTACGGCCGCCAAGAATTGCGGAGAGCCCAGTATCAATTGAGTGTAATGTTAGGCGAATAATTAGAGTAGGGAGTAAAGATGCGATTGTAGTTGCGATGCCGTCTGTTGTCCGTGTGAAAGAAGAATACGTTATTGATAAAGAAAATGCTATCATTAATATAGGAGAACTCTGTATTGTCGGGAGAGTCCAAGGTAGTGGTAAATACATCCGCCTTACGGATTCATTCGATATGCCTCGATTAACTATTGCGGATTGGCCGCGAAAAGACGCCTAGGATTCAAGATTGCCGGTCATCGCGGCGGTATTGTGATGTACACTACCGCAATCACAGTTCGCGAAATTGTGACCAAGATCACACCTGTCCGCAGTGCCGTCCGCTAGTCGAGGCTGCGACCAAAAATTGAACCGAGGCCAATTTGCCCCTCGCTCCGATTTGATAGAGATGAGGCTTTCAAATTTCAACAGGGCCATTCGATCATTGGGGTATACCCCCCCGTGACGTAACACCGCTGTGGTCATCAGGCGTAACATCTGGGTTGACATCGACTATTTGTGACAGGGTAGCGTAAGGCCTAAACCTTGAGGTGACAGGCTATGGCTCGCATCGGTTACGCTCGCGTCAGCACTGCTGACCAAGACCTCGAAACGCAGCTCGTCAAGCTGAAAGCTGAGGGGTGCGAGGTCATCCGCTCGGAGAAGGTGTCGGGCGGCAGCCGTGACGGCCGCGCCGAGTTGGCGACTATCCTAGACTTTCTTCGTCCAAGCGATGAGCTCGTGGTGACGCGCCTTGACCGGCTCGGCCGCGACACCCGCGACGTGCTCAACCTGATACACGAGTGCGAACAAAAAGGAGCTTTCGTCACGGTGCTCGACCCGCATGTTTCGACACGTGGCGAAATGGGCCACATCGTCCTGACGGTACTTGGCATGGTCGCGCAAATGGAGCGACGGTTTATCAAAGAACGCCAACGGGACGGCATTGAGCAAGCCAAAGCCCAAGGAATCTACAAAGGCGGCAAACAGAGGTTTGATAGAAACGCGGTGGCGGTCCTTCGCGATGAAGGCAAGAGCCCGACGCAGATCGCGAAACTGGTGGGCTGCTCAAGGATGCAAGTTTACCGAATTCTCGCTAGTGTCTCAGTTTGAACTTCGAACGATGCCATCCGCATCCGCCAACCGACTGTCGCCACGTGCCGAACTCCTATATGTTTTACCGGACAGCATGGGAGGGATGGACATGCAACCCTACGAAAAGGTCGTTCATGAAAGGCGGGGCGCTCCGGGTAATTCCTATATTGTATCCTTGTTCTGGGACCCTGCCGACGGCGCGATAAAGGTACGAGAATACAGAACCGCCCGCCGTCGCGAGTCCAGACAAGTTCGAAGCTTGCCAGAATTTCTGGCGCTTACGAATCCTCGATGGCCCGATATGTACAAGAAGGCGCAGGGGAGAGTGAGGCAGGCTCTTCTCACCATGATAGTCAAAAGCGGTGGGGAACTAGTAGAGGATCTGGACGTCCACCGGACCTGAAAGCCGAAGCGCCCCGCCCGAAATTCACGACTCTGAGTAACCGTCAACGCGCTCTGATGCACTTTGGGGCGTAGCTTCGTCATCTACCTAGCCACTCCTCCTATAGGCTCTTGCTGGCACGTAGCGGTCAACGTATTGGTATGCGTCGCCCCTAATACACAGTGCCGAATGGATACTGAAACGACTGCCATTTCTGCTTTCACCAACGATCAGTGGCTTCATGCCTTGACCGCTGTCAACGCATGGCGTGGACGTTGCCTTGATTTGTTTGCGCGGAGCGAGTCAGCCGTTAGCGAGACGCTTCTTGTGCTGGCGAATAACACGAGGAACGGCGCTGTAGCGAAGTTGCCTCATCTGGTCGGACATCGCTTCGCAGAATTAGCCGCTTTGATTGGGCCGACTGGCACCTTTGCTTCCGAGGGGAAGGCATCTGCGGCCGCACTGTTGGCCTTTCATCCACATGAGGGTTTGCGCGCGTCTCTGGCGCATGGTGTCGGTAAAGTTGTTCTCGACCAACAAGGGAGTTGGTTGCTCGTGCTGCGGACTCTTACGTTCCGATCCAAACAGCCGGAACGCACAGTCCTTGTCATCGAACAGAACGAGGCTGACGAAATAGTCAAATCGCTCCAAACCGCAGGGCGGCGGCTCGTTGCGGAATTAGGGAACCTCCGACGTGCTTTAGGCTCGACCTGAACGTTGGGTGGAACGATCACTGAGAAGGCGCTAACCGCGCTCCAGTGTGGCTTCAGGCATCGAAGAGATCATTTCCTCGAAAGCCGCAAAGAAATCTGACAGGTTTTCGGCGTCGCCTTCCCTGCCGCTATGGTCCCGTTGATCCTCAAAAGGATAATAGATCATCGCAGCTTCCGATGCTCTGAGCTCCGCTGCAGAGATATCTGTCACACCCCAGCGTAAATGCTTGTTCTCTCGCCTACGACCACGCCATCCCAGTTCGTAAAAGCGCTTCATGTAAGCGTTCACGAACGCCAGATTGCCGGTGTGGTTCAAGACCGCCTTGAAACGAGGATTGATCTTGAGCGTCTGACCACCGTCTATTTTTGCATGACGTTCCAGAGCCTTGGCATCCAGTTCAGATGTACCGACGACCAATAGAGGAAGCGAACTTCCACCAACCGGAATGATAGCGTCGAACGCGCTACGCTTGGCGACGTGCCGCTCATTCCAGCCAAGCTCATGAAGCCGAGGATAGACGAGTGTGTCGAGCAGATCGCGACAGGCCGGAGATACAAGCGAGCGAAGCCGCGCTGGTGTAATCAGCGGCATTTTCTCCGGCAGGAAATCGCTCGTGACATATGCACCGGTCACACAACTCTGATCGACCCCCGGCCGAAAGTATTTTACGCGCCAGTGGAAACCGGTGGAATCCGGATCGACGACTGCATATGCGACGGGGCCGCTGTGCACTTCCTCCGCAAAGGATTGGGCGGCGGCAAGATCGGATGCGTTGAAGTAGTCCGATACAAGCATAATTCCAAAGTTCCCAGAACGCAGTCTCTCTGCCATTTTCGACACAATTGAGAGCCCCGGGGCCGTGTCAGCTTGAACCGCGACCAGCCACTCGACGATGCATTCGTCAAGGCTGACTAAATTCGTGCGAAGCGAAAGCTGAGGTTTGGTTTGCTCGAAACCTGTAAGGAATCGATGCGTATAGCGCACGATCTTCTGCCAGCTCATTGTCATCAACGCTTTGCGATAGCGCGCAAGTTGGCCTTGCCAAACTTGTATCCCGGATTCGAGAGAGAACTTAAACTTCACCTCGATAAGCCATACCATCCCGGCCTCATCGACGGTCAACAAGTCCGCGCTTCCGTTTCCCCCACCGCGACCAGCATCATGCAGCGTAAGCTCATGAGCCCAAAACAATGTGTGAGCCGCCGGTGCGCCTCGAAACGGAGCAGGGAAAGCGTCGGGATTATTGATAAGCTGCTGGTGGAAATCGGCCTCGTTCGCGAAGTGCCGGGACATTAGGTTTGCCCAGCTGCGGAACGACACAGTCCAGGATGGACGAACGAACACGATGGCCAAAGGCTACGCTTGGTCCACCTAGGGGTGACAGCCGCTAGTTCACCGAATTGCATAGCCACTATCTTCAAACCTTGGCCTTTCGCCACCCAGCCCACCACGCTTCCCATTCGGAGCAGAACCATCTCTCGCCGCGCACCGGATTGATACGGGTGGCGGAGTAATATGCTTGACCCGGCACGTGATAGATGTGCTCGCCGCGATCATTGATGTTTCCCTTGATGTCACACCCAGCGTCGCGCAGCGCACTCCGGGTGACTGACGTACCGGCATAGTGAACTGCTGGAAGCCCATGCTGCGATACTGTCGCAATGTAGCCGATGGAGGCTCCGCCAAGCAGCGCTAGAGAAATCGGAAGGCGAGCCCGATAGACCGAATGCCACCATGACGTTCGCCGCCGTTGAACAGGCTTCCCCATGCCCATCGCTCCCGGCACGAGTATGCGCCGCGCTAGGCAAATACTCAAGAAGAAAGGAGGAGCGTTTACGCTGCTGCACATAGGGCTTCCGTCTTGACGCGCTAAAGCTCGCGCGCGGACTGGTATTTCGGAGCAAAGTGCGTAAAGGATCTCCGAAGCTACGCACCTTAGGAGCCATCTGTGACAGATAACGTTTTGAACCCACAAACCCAATTGCTCGAACTCACAGCAGATATTGTCTCTGCTTATGTCAGCAAGAATGCTGTACCTGTCGCATCACTCCCCGAACTGATTCAAAGCGTGAATTCGTCACTGTCGAAAATTGGGCATCCGGTCGAACCTGAGAAGCCACTTCAGTCTCCCGCGGTGAACCCGAAGCGGTCTGTGTTCCCCGACTACATCATCTGTCTTGAAGATGGGAAGAAGTTCAAATCGCTTAAGCGCCACCTGAGTGTGCACTACGACCTGACGCCCGATGAGTACCGGGCCAAGTGGGGATTGAAGTCGGACTATCCTATGGTAGCGCCAAACTACGCGGCCCAGCGGTCGGCGATGGCCAAGTCCAGCGGGCTTGGACGAAAAGCAGCGGCTAAGCCAGCCAAGCGTCGAAACAAGGCGCAGGTCTGATTGGGGCAAAGGAAAATGCCAATCCTGCCATTAGTTCCGCACGTGAGTTCGAGCTCGCCCTCGACTATGGTGCGCCGCACAATTTCGTGTTGCGGATGCGAAGGGTCTCATCTAGAATTGCTTCTATGCGAGGCTGGAGCTCAACATGACCAATCGCGAGGTTTGGCTCGATGCTGCAAAAGGTGTGGGCATACTGCTTGTGGTGTCCGCCCACATTGCAGGGGCTGGTAGCAGTTGGTGGGACGGCGCTTTCGCAAACGCGGTATTGCTTTTTCACATGCCGCTATTTTTCGTGATATCCGGCTACGTCTATAAGCCTGCAGACCGCAGCCAGCTCTTTTGGAAGAAAGTCACGAGCCTTCTCGTCCCATACGTGGCTTTTTTGTCGTTTTTGACGATAGCAGTAATCGCTCGTAACATCTTACTGCACGAGGCTCCTGCGCCTTGGGAACTTCGAGAAATGGTGGTCAACGACCTCCTTGGCGGTATGCGCCTATGGCAGGACTTCGGCGTATTCTGGTTCGTGACCTGTTTGTTTCTTACCCAGATCGTCTACAATGAAGCTGCGACTTGGGCAAAGGGTCCAGGCACTTTGCGGATGGTCGGATTTATCGCGGTCTGCATCGTGCTTGGCTACGCAATTCAGACCCACTGGCCCATGAACCGTTCACCTTGGGCAGTCGCGGCGGTGCCCATAGCGTTGTGCTGCTACTGGTTTGGTGATCTGCTTCGAACGCACCAATTCCGTCTTCGCACCTTGTCCCTTTTCGTCGCAACGGTTGGCGTTGTCGCGCTCGCCGTAGCAGCGAACGGGGCCGACATTCAGTTCAACATGAAGTATTCAATCTTCGGCCCTCCTGTCGTGGGTCTCCTGATAGCGCTGGCCTTGTCGGTTACGGTACTCATGTTGGTGCGGAGAGCAGCGGCGATAGCTGCCATTTCAGCGCCAATGGCCAAGCTCGGAGAGGCGTCGTTGGTCATTATGTTCTTGCATCAATTTTTCCATTTCTCTCTTCGCAGCGTGGGAGTGGCCAACGAGGCCGTCATCTTGCTCGCGGCGGTATTTGGCCCTTACGTGATATACCTACTGTTAAAACGGTCTGCATGGCTTTCCCCTTGGTTCCTAGGGACCGGCACCGGTGCACCCGCCCGTGCTATCGCGTGGATCCGCAATGGGCTCGGCTGGCGGCTCGAACAATATCGAGCCGACGCGGTCCGTTCACTGAAGCCAGAAGTCGCGAAAGCTTTGATCGCCCTAAGATGGCCGCTCAGGCGTAAAGGGAGGCCCCATTCTCTGTCTGCGGATTTGATCGTCTCGCTAACGTCGTATCCGAAGCGCTTTTCGACCTTGCATTTGACGCTGCGTTGTCTTCTCACTCAGACGGTTGCACCGGACCGCATCATCCTTTGGGTTACTGCCGAGGATGCGGGCCAATTGCCCGCGTCAGTAACAGACCTGAAATCTCATGGGCTCGAAATTCGATTTTGCAGGGACATCCGATCTTACAAAAAGATCGTTCCAGCGCTGCTGGCTTTCCCGACGGCCTACATCGTCACGGCAGATGACGATGTCTATTATTCCGCAAAGTGGCTCGAGGAACTCGTTGAGCACGCGGACGAACGAACTGTAGTCTTCCACCGAGGCCACGCAGTGGCGTTCGACGATGGCGGGCAAATTGCACCGTACAATAAGTGGAAGTATGACGTTGCCGACACGGCTGGGATGCTTTTCCCGACCGGCGTAGGGGGAGTGCTCTACGGGCCTAAATCGCTATCGCCAGAAGCCGTGGACGAAGAGATGTTCACGAAGCTCTGTCCCCAAGGCGACGATCTCTGGCTGTTCTGGATGGGGCGTCGCGTAGGGAGCACTTACGTCAAAACGCCGGGGCGATGGATTGAATTTCCGTGGAAAGGGTCGCAGGACTCGGCTCTGCACTTGAGCAATGTCGGCGCTGGCAGAAATGACCATCAGATCAGCGAACTCGCCAGCCACTTTGGTGTCCCTCATATCAATGGACTGTCTCGGGAGGATCTTGCGCGGCTACCCTTCAGCGCGGAGCAAATGCTCGCCACCATCCAAAAGGCTGTCGATAAAAAAGGCGTACTCACCCCAGAAGAAAGCAGGCAGTTGTGGACCACAGGCAGCTTGGATTCCCCTGAGGCTTAGCTAAGGCTGCGGTCTTTAACACGGCTCGACTCTCGCATTGGACGGCATAGGCGCTATGCAATCTACCTTGCGTCAAATTCGGATTCCATGCAACTCCAGACCGGTTCCGAATTGTTCGTAGGTTAGCCGGATTACATGTACTGATTGTTGATGAAGCAGGCAGCGAAACGCTTTATTGTGCGCCGCCAAACCGGCATACGTCGAACTCAGACCCACTAATGCGCAGCAACACCGTTAATCGATGAGGCGGGGTTCCCTTAGGCTGCGATTTGACTGATTTTCGATTGGCGATGGTGAGGGGTGGCCCGACGAACGCGTCGGCTCGACCGACCGAAGCAACCCCGCTTGGCGTGTTCGCCCGCTGGCGGCCCCTGTGCGGCCTGTAAAACAGCTATCGAGGCTTTACGCCGGGTTGATTTTTCGTACTTTCAGCACTTGCAACTTACGCGCGCTAAAAGTGCGAATTGCAACCTAGTTGTCAGCCGCCCGCGATGAGGTCGCGCAGGCGCTCGAACTGCGCCCTATCGATGGCCCCGTCGTCGAGAAGCTTTTTCAGTCGCTCAAGCTTTTCAACTGCGTCCTGCGGCGAGGACGGTGCGGATGGTGGTTGCAACAGGGCCGCTGGATTCTCAATCCGAATCCGCTGAACGTCATTGGCGAGAAGGTTCAGCCCAGACTCACCGCCGTTCGTTCCACCGGGATCGTTAGTAATGTGGATCGCCTTGAAGGACCAGACCAGACAGCCAAGCCAAACGATGCCGGTGCCAGAGAGCGTTGTGCAGAGGACTAGGATCAGCCACCTATTCGGGTGGCCCCGCACGAACGCGATGATCGCTGGTAGCTCATAAACGATTGCCAGTATGAGGAAGAAAATGACAAACGCGATTCCTGCATCGAGGTTGTCGGCGGCCGCGTAGACGGGGGTCGATGTTGCGACCGCTAGGACAACAGCGGGCAGGACTGCCTTGCGCGGGAAGATACCTCTGAAGTTCATGATCCCATCAGCGCCCTAGTGACGCCAAGCAAAACCACGAAACTGCCCAGCCAAATCCAAAGGGGTGTCCAAGACAGGCGCATCACGAAACTGCGATGAAGCAAATAGCCCGCTGGGATCAGGAGCAGAAATGGGACCATAACCTTGGTAGGGCTGACGATGTTGACCCCCCGCAGCTCTTTGGCGTCGAGGAAAACCAGAAGCAGCGACACTATCAAAATAGCAAATCGGACTACGTTGATCATCCTAGGCAGGTCACCGGAGCCACCTGCGACGACCATCGCGGTGACTAGGACCGCGCCTAGGAGGGGAAGAAACGCCAAGAGGTAAGCATAGGCCTTGGATGGCTCTGGTATTGCCGATGCACTAGGCCCTGCACGTCTCTTTTCGGCCGTGCCCGGCAATTGAGGCGGCCTCGAGACCGGCGGGAGCGGCGGTGGCGGAGTCGGCTGGGGTGTCTGCAATTGCGTCTCATTCGCGGGCTTCCACTGCTGCCCAAAACTCGCCGTCCAAACTCTCGTACCTGCATCGATCAACCGGTTCGCAAGCATCAGGTTGAGGTCTGTCTCGCTCACCGGCCCAACATGAGTGCCGTCCTGCTCATAGTACCATTCAGTCATTCCCATCCCCGTACTGTGCCCTCGGTCCATTTACATATTATAATTGATAAACTCAACGCTCGAATTCCTCGATTGGTGGCCGCATGGAGATGCGAAAACTGGTCGGGGAGAATTTTGCGCGCCTGCGCGCAGCCAATGGCCTCACGCAGGAGCAGGTTGCTGAGCGCGCCAATGTCAGCCAGCAGTATGTGAGCGGCCTCGAACGGGGTGAGCGGAACCCGACCATCGAAACCCTGCAGGCCATCGCGAGCGCGCTTGGCGTTAGCCATGTCGAACTCGTCAGACCGATTGATCAGGCCGGTTCGTTGACTGAGCCGCCTCCCGAGTCATCGACCAAAGAATAGCCGTCACCAAGTCGGCCTCAGGCGCGTTGCCGTCGAAAACCCCGAGCAAGTATGTCGCCTTGTCGTGTTGCTCGGCGTCGTTACCAGCTGGATACCGACAAACTGCCAGCAACAGTTTTCCCTCAAGATCGCTTGCTGCATCCAAGCGCCGGATTTCATCCAAGGTGGCAGCGCGCCGGAGTTTGACAGGGTCGGTTTCACGGCTGACTCGGCCGAGGTCGGAGAAAGCGGCGCAGTGCTCGCACATGGCTTTCATTAGGGCCGGAGCCACATCTTGCCAGCGTTCCTCGAAGGTGCTGGTAGCAGCTTCGCTTGCTTGGCGGCGCATCAAGGGCAGAGCGGGCGCGAGCCCCAGTGCCGATAATGCTCTGATTAACGCCCGACGTGACAACAGGCGGCTGCGCATCAGTATTCCTCCGAGAGCATGATGGTCAAAACGCGAGTGGTGACTGCCGGGTCGGCTGGGTCATCCGAGCCGAACTGCATGGATTTATCGTAGTAGTCGATCTTCCAGATGACCGTCTTGCCGCCGACTTCGATCACGGCGCAGTCGTGCTCGCCGTGGGGGTCGTTGTCCTGGTCGAAGTGATCAAAGCTGGCGACCGCCGCGATGATGGCGGCACGGATCTCTGCGGGAAGGCCGGTGATGCCGACGGTCAACACGACGCGACCGCCTTGCCCTGTTTTACGCAGGCTGTCGTTCAAGCCAGCGATACGCTGTTGCCGGTTGCCCCGTCCACATGTCCCGCTGAAATTGCATTCCGCTGCCATCAAGCGAATCCTTCATCCTGGCCGCTGCCGCGACCGTGTTCCTGCCAATGAATGTTGGGAGGGTGGGCGGCAGCCTAAGCGATGCCGCCCGGTCGATAGCTCAATCCCGGTGATCTGGGTGAAGCAAGGCGATGTGGTTCAGCTTGCGGGTGAAGGCAGGCATTTCGAGCCAATCGCGCCAGCGCAGCGTGAGATCTTCGGGGCTGATCTTGGTGACGGTGGCCTCGTACCATCCCTGAAACGCGCCCTCGGTGGCTAGGACAAGGCTGCCGACCTCGATCTTGTCCCAGTCGGTCGGCCGATGCGGTTCGGGTCGCTTTGGGCCGCCCTCTGGCGCGGCTCCGCCGGAGGCCTTCTTCGATTTGCCGGGCGCGGGCCGATCATCGGCGGCGCGGGTTGGAAAGCGGTAGCCGGGCGGCAGGTGCGTAGCGATGGCGTCATACACCGTGCGCTTCACGAACGGCACAAAGGCTCGGCCGCTCTCGAACACGCGGCCCTGCGGCAGCTTATCGGCCAGACCTTTCAAGTCGCTGGCATCGGCAACAGGCAGGGCAGCCATTCCCATCATCCCTGCGGCTTTCTCCGCCAAGCCGACTTCGGCCTCGCCAAACCACGACGCGTGCGCCTTGCCCCCATCATCGAGGCCTAGCACGATAAGGGCGGGCAAAGCGGCAGCGGGCGCGCCGGTGGAACCTGCGAAATGAGTCATTCAATTCTCCAAAATGAAAGAGGCCCCCGAAGGAGCCTCATGGTTTGATTTTCAGATGATGGTCGGCGGTGTCGGCGCAGGGCCGCTGGCGGCAACAACCGGGCATAACGCCCTATGACTAAAGTGCCCAACAGCTCACCTTTCGGCGGTTTTAAGGGTCAAAATTGCCCGACCGACTGCGGCATATCATATAGGACTATATACCTATTGTCAAGACCCCCGCTTTAAATCAGCCACCTGCGGCAGCGTGACGTCCCGCCGATGCCCCCATTTTCAAAAGCTAGAAAGCAGTGGGCTGCAGCCAGTGTCGATGCCCACCGAGCGTTCTTTGGCCGCTCGGTGGAGCCCTGAACGTGAGTGTCGCGCTCCTGGTCGAAGCGCTAAAGCTCCTGCAGCCAACGGGAAGTTATTTTAGCGGCGCGGGATTTGGGCTCCCTGACGATCACTCGAACTTTGAATCCGTGCTCAAGATCGAACATCTCAGAGCTCGAAACCTTGACCTGCCCGTTCTGCCTCGTGATATCGACTGCTCCCCTCGGCAGAACCTGCAATACCAACTCCTTTATAAAAAAGTCGGGTTCGAGCCGTGCGCGGCGGTTGACGAGTTCTCCATAATACTCAGAGATCAACCAGCGGACCCTTTCTGAGCACCGCTCGCAGTTGGGGTCGTACATGGATCGCAGCACTTCTGCGAACCACTCTGCCCAACTCATCGGCGGGTATACCGCACCCCATTCTGCGAACTCGCCGATCAGAGCGTCGAATAGCCGGATCAGGCCCTTTGGAACGTCGCCCTGTGGGGAACTCTCTTTGGCTTCCTTCGCCAGCCATAGGACAAGGGCGCGTTGATCGGTAACGGTTTTGATCTTGTCGCGGGATATCTGGGGCGTCTTTTCAGTCATTGTCTTCTCCATCGAGGGTGTGTGACCGCTGGCCACATCACCCTTTACCCGCCGCTCCCTTGAATCATTTAGGCCGTGACCCGGAGCGCAGTCGCTCCGGGTCTACCGAAACGATGTCGCTGAGGTAGGCCTTCTCGGCTCGGCGTCCTTCCATTTCCGAATGTGTTCTAGGAAGGATGAACATCGCATCCACCCCGGCGCGAGGCGTCTTTATGCCTTTCACACCGTAGTCCACGACGAAGGGAAGATTGTCTTGGATGGGCCATGCATCGATGTGCCAAAGTGGGCGATCACGTCCGGTGTATCGAATTTGTTCGTGGTCGAAATGGTTGTCGAGCGTGGTTCTCATATTCGTACCCGGGGGCATGAGTGCGATAGCGTGGACATGTCGCCCGCCGTTGAGCGCGATGTCGCGAAAGTTTTGCTTGTGATATTTGTGAACGGGGTAGTCAGGAGTGCAGATCCATAGCGGCATCGCCGTGACCGGCACATTCCTCGGCTTTCGAAAACACCACCGTAGAATCTTCGCGTATACCGCCTCTATCGTCTCCTGCATCTGCTGCTCAACGTTGCTTGGCGATCCCCTGAGTTGGTTAAACATGAAGGTGAGCAGTGTCGGCTCCCAACCCCATTGCATGCGGTCTGTAGCCATTTTGGTGTAGCCGGTAATCAGGTCTCTGATCATTGAAGGTGGCACCGTGTTGTCCATAACCAAGGTTCTCCCGTAGTGCTGTGGGTTTGCTTTGAGTGGTTTAGGCGTGGCGGTGAGGGTGTTTGCCCTGTGGGAAGGTCTTCCCCGTCAGGGTGGGGTTGTGAGGTGGTCTCCTTCGTCACACCCTCGAAGGCTGCCCGGCCACTCCCACGCCCGAACCCGCCCATATGCGTTGCCTTCTGAGCAACGACACTGGCAGGCTCGAAGAACAGGTCACTCTGCGTGGCGACTCCACGGCAGGCGTTGCTGTTCGATGCTTTGAATTGGGATTGCGCCGAAGCGACCTCAGCCCTTTACGGGCGAGATGGCGACCAGAATCGAAGTAGGGTCACCATCTCGGCTGCATGTTGGCTAGTCGCTGAGAGTGCGGTCGCTCGTCTCGACCTCGGCGACCTTCACCGCGACAAACCTGCGAAATCCATCGTGAAGGGTACCGGCAGATTCGAACCAAAGAGACAGTAGCTGGTGCTCAGGCGACTCAAGGATCGTTGAGAGCTGCTCGTCGGTAACTTCAATATAAAGCACATTGGCCCCGTCACGCTTCAACTCAGATTTCGTTGAGGCAGAAATAGGCTCTGCTCCGTTTTTGCTGTTTGAGCCGTCATCAAGATCGGCGAAAGGATCGTCGGCGGCCGCTGGCTCGTAATCCATGCGCAAAAGAGCCTTCTCTTTGGCTGTCTTGCCAAGATATGGCAGTTCTTTGCATGCTGTGCGATAGAGCTTGTCGATGCCTTTGCGCTCGAGTTCCTGAAGGATGTTTTCGGGCCGGACCTTTCTGAGTTGACACAGTTCCAGACCGCGCGCGAGCTTGTAGGCGCGGTCATAGTCGTGGGACCAGCCAAAGACAAACCTCATGACCAAAAGCAGGGCCTTAGGGCGGTCTTTCCCTGTTCGGATAGAGTGCTTAGTAGCTTGCGACGCATTTGCTACCTCAACAAAGTCCTTCCAGAGGGCGTATCTGCGCTCAATTTCGTAGTAGGCTGCATACGCCGCTGCAGCGGTCGCGTGTAACTTTGCTCTGTATTTCTTCTCTCGGGGTGGGGTCTGAGCGCGGCACGTCAGCAGAACTGAGATAGGCGAAGTGCGTGCCTCTTCCACGGAAGGCACATCGATGGCTTTGATCCGATCTTTACCGCCTGCGTGCTCTTTGGAGATAGCGTGCAAAGTTTGCGTTACGCAAGGTTCTGAGGTGGATGAAGGCGGGGCGATCAAAACGTTATGGACTGAGTCGCCATCAACAGGCGTTGTGGCAAACGCACCAGCGGCAAGGGGCATCGCAGGCGAGATGATGCTCTCGCGAATAAGCTCCTCAAACCTACGTCTGCGTTCAGCTGGGTTGGGTACCCGAACTGAGTTGTTGCGGGTCGGAGCCTTCATGGTGCGCTCCTCTCGCTGGTGGAAGCGGACGTATTCTGCCGAACGAAGGCCAACAGATCGGCGTAGCGATAGCTGACTGAAGCGCCCACTTTCACGAACTTTGGGCCAACTCCTGTGACACGCCAATTCTGCAGGGTCTTTAAGCTAACATTCAGAACGACTGCCGCCTCCTTGGTGCGCAGCAGGTCGTCGAGGCGGTGCCGCCGGGAAGGCGTGGCAGTGCCATACTGCGGAAGGAATTCGCTCGCGTCAGTTCCCGCTTGGGTGGCCGCCACAAATGCTAGTCGCATGAGGCCCGCGCGGAATGCGGCGGTGGGGTCTTTCTTCGGGGATTTCATGCATGCAGCTCCTTGCGATAGGAGCCGAGCTGGGGGCAGCAACGTACAAAATGCCGTCCGCCAGCCCGACTCAATTTGAATTCGGACTTAGCGAGACGGCCGTCCGGTCATCCGGTGGTGCTAGTTAGGCACCATGACCTTGCCGCAGCTGACCGGGCTGTAGCGACAAGGCTCGCTGTCTCCAAGTTGCGCCACAAGGCCCAACAAATGCCCCGTAGGGCAAGCGGGATCCGATGGCGGACCCGTGTGGAGGTACTTAGGAAGGCCGGTTTTCAGTTTCAAGATCCACATTAGAAATGGCGCTTGAAACTGAGCGTTCGACAGGCTCAAGCTTGCGCTTCGCCGGATCGAGTAAGATGTTGATCTCTTCGCTCACCGCCTGTGCAGCGGAGGCCAACGCCTGATCGGGGCGATGAACATACCGGGAAGTCACCCCTCTGCCTTTGTGCCCGAGCAAACCGGCGATTGTACCGTCAGAATACCCAAGGCCCGACGCCGTGGAGGCAAAGGTGTGACGCAGCGTGTGGGGAGTCGCCCCGGCGATTCCTGCCGCTTTGAATATTCGTCGCGCCTCCTTGGCCATACCTTGATACGGGACTTTGCGCCTGCTTCCGGTAAAGGCAAACGGACTGCCAGCAACGCGGTTCTGAGCCCTCAAAACCATAACGGCTGAATCTCCGATTGGTCGAAGACTTTTCCCGGTCTTGGTGTCTTCTAGGCGAAGGCACTTCAGTTCGAAGTCGATTTCCGTCCAGCGAAGCCCGGTGATTTCGCCGATCCGGCACCCAGTCAAGCAGAGCAGCCTCACTATGTTGACCGCGTGAGGGTGAAACGGCTTTTCTTTGTCGTCCTTGCCTGCGACGAGGACAGCCCCCAGTCGCCCTAGTTCTTCGTTGCTCAGAAATCGTTGGCGGGCTTCGCTTCGAAACCGGCGTACCCGATGAACGGGGTTGTGCTGGATTATCCCTTCATCAACTGCCCATGTCATGATTCCGGACAATAAGTCGGCAACGCGGGCAGCCGTCGCTGGGCCACCCCTGACATTGGCTCGGCCACGTAGCTTAGTCTTTACCACCTTGGCCGTCTTGCCGGTAGTGATGTCGCTGATGAGTCGTTTAACGGCTCTGCTGTCGATCTCCTCCACGGCCTTCTTGCCCATGAGCGGTTTTATGTGGCGGCTAATACGGCCTTTGTCTGTAGCGAGTGTCGATGCCTTCTTAGGCCGGTTGAAGCGGGTTAGAATCGCTCCAGCCTCTGCCGCCAACATGTAGCGGTCGCAAAGGTCCGAAACGTTCATCGGTGGCGGTCTGTCTCGCTCAATAGCGGGATCCTGCCCAGCGGCGACCAGTCCAAACAACCTCTTTGCCTCTGAACGGGCCGTCTCAACCGTCCACGGTGCTCCAAGGCGGCCGATAGTGAACCAGCGCTGCCTGCCTTTGGTAGAATACTTGATGCAAAAGCTGGGGTGCTTGGATTGGCGGCGCACACCAAAACCGGGAACTGAACCGCGGCCAGAGTCCCAGATTGTCGAGTTCGGCTGCATTCGCTCGACATCAGTCTTGGTTAGGGGCATGACGATAATAGCTACAGATCAGCAACAGTGATGGCGGGAACTCTAAGGAACTGTAGGGTACCTGATAGCCGAAAAAAACAACAAAATCAATTGACCAGTGAAACCGACGGTGGTACCGGGAATGAGGCGTGGTTCGTTTACACCGAAGATGTCGGCGGTTCGAGCCCGTCATCGCCCACCATTCAAACTCACATTTCAAGTCAGCTGAGAGCCGGCCGCTGCGCGTCGCGGTATCACGGCGGCACCATACGGAAATCCTTGCCCTCGGGCAGCAATTGCCCGCCATCGACCACGATGGTCGTTCCCGTGATGTAGCTCGCATCCTCCGAGGCGAGGAACAGGAAGGCGTTGGCCACGTCGCGTGGGCTGCCGAGCCGGCCGAGCGGGATGGAATCCTCCATGTTCTTGATATAGGCGGCGCCGCGATGCTCCTGGATGGCTTCGGTGAGGATATTGCCGGGTTCGACGCCGTTGACGGTTATGCCATAGCCGGAGAATTCAAGCGCCGCGGCGCGAATGAAGCCGTTGATGCCTGCTTTCGTCGCCGAATAGTGGCCGTGGCCAGGGCTGGTGACGTGCGGGCCGGTGATCGAGGAGGTGTAGAGCATGCGGCCAAAGCGCTGCGCCTTCATCGGCACCAGGGCCGCGCGGCTGGCGTTGAAGGTGCCGCGCAAATTGACCGCCATGACGCGGTCCCAGTCGTCGGCGCTGGTGTTCTCGATCAACTGCCAGGGATAGATGCCGGCATTCTGGACGATGATGTCGAGGCGGCCATGGTGTTTCAGCGAAAGCGCCACGGCGGCCTCGGCGTCGCTCATTTGCGAGATGTCGGTGCGGATGAAGGGAACGCCAAGCTCATCCGCACTTGCCAGCCCGGCCTCGGTCTCGGAGTCGGCGAGCACCAGCCTTGCACCTTCCTCGGCGAAGCGCAGCGCGATGCCCTTGCCGATGCCGCGCGCGCCGCCGACGATCAGCGCCACCTTGCCTTCCAGTCGTCCTGTCATGCGAGCCGTCCTGTCACGCCAATCCCCGTCTCACGCCAATCGTTGGCGAATGGTTTGCTTGAATGCATCGAGCAGCACGGCCGCCAGCACCAGCAGGCCATGGATGACCTGGGTGAAGTTGGCGGGCAGGCCCATCAGGTTAATCGCCGTGTTGATGGCCGAAAGCAGGAGCACGCCGGCGTACACGCCGGGCAAGGTGCCGACGCCGCCCTTCAGGCTGACGCCGCCGATAACCACGGCCGCGAAGGCGTTGAACAGAAGGCCGACGCCCAGATTGGCGGTGGCGCCCGAGGTGCGGATCGCCAGCAGCCAGCCGGCCAGCCCTGCGATGGCGCCGGCGAGTACGAAGGCGATGATCAGGTTGCGGTTCACGCGGATGCCGGCACGGAAGGTCGCGGTTTCATTGCCGCCGATCATCACCAGGTGCCTGCCGAACGGGGTCTTGGCCATGATCAGCGAGAACACGACGAAACAGGCCACCGCGATCCAGGCGGTAAGCGGCAGACCGATCAGGCGCTGGATGCCGAACCAGCGGATGGCGGGTGCCAGATCCTGCGCCGAGCGGCCGCCCGAAATGACCAGCACCAGGCCGCGCACCCAGATGTAGGAGGCGAGCGTGATGATAAAGGCGCTCATCTTGACCTTGACCACGAGATAGCCGTTGAAGGCGCCGATGAGGCCGCCGACGGCCAGCGCCAGCAGCAGCGAGACCGGAACCATCAGCCATCCCGGGTGCAACTGCACGCCGAGGCCAATGCCCGAGGAACAAAACAGGATGCCCACCGCCATGGCGCTGAGAGCGGCGACGGATTCGACCGACAGGTCCATGTGCCCGGCAATGATGACCAGCGCCAGGCCGATCGACATCACGCCGAGCACGCTCGACGCCTCGATGATGTTGGCGAAGATGCCGAGCTGGAAATAGTTCGGGATGAACAGCGAGAAGACGACCAGGACAAAAAGCAGCATGAACCAGACGAGGTTGTCGAGGACGAACTCCAGGGCGTGGCGTGTGCGAGGGTTCATGTGTCGATCCGGTTGGCGTGCGGGATGAAGGCCGCGGCAGGTTGCCTGCGTCTCGTTTCATGCGGGCAGGGGCAGGGCTCCGGGCCTCGTATGGCCCGGAGCGGTCGGGCCGCCTGTCTATTCGACCGGCTTGACGGTATCCGTCGGCGGCTTCTGGTTGCCCCAGAAAGCCGGGTTGTCGACGTTTTCCTTGGTGATGGCGGCACCCGGGATCTTGATGTTGGGGCCCCAGGCTTCCTTGGTGAGGGTCGATTTCAGGCCAAGCACATCGTATTCGCCGGGCTTGATCTCTTCCTTCTTGACGACCTTGTCCATGAACATGGCGACGGCGGCGGCCTGTGCGTAAAGCGGCTGCTCGACTTCGACGTTGAGCCAGCCCTTGCGGATCAGGTCGAGGCCGACCGGTGCGCCGTTCGAGCTCATCAGCATGACGTCGCCCGGCTTCTTGCCGGCGGCCTCGAGCGAGGCGACGGCGGCGACCGACAGGTGTGCGGCATGGCTGAAGATCAGGTCGATGTCGGGGTTGGCCAGCATCTGGTCGGCAACGATGGTGCCGGCGTTGCTGGCCTCCCACTGCATGGCCGGCAGCGAGATGATCTTGACGTCTGGGAACGCCTTCATCTTCTCCTCGAAACCCTTCTGGATGTCGAGCGTGTAGGGATCGCCGGGATCACCAAGCACCTGCAGGACCTTGCCCTTCACCGAGCCGTTCTTGCCTTTCAGAAGCTTTTCGGCCTGCTCGGCGGCGACGTAGCCGATCTCGACGGTGCCCGCGACCGACGTGAAGTCGGACGGTGTCGACGTGATTTGGCGGTCGAACTCGACTACCGGAATGCCGGCCGCGCGCGCTGCCTCGATCGATGGTTTCAGCGCATTGAAATCGACGGCGGCCAGGATGATCGCCGCCGGCTTCAGCGCGATGACGTCGTTCATCTGCGATTGCTGCGCGTCGGTCTTGTTGTCGGCGTTCAGCGTCTTCATCTCGTAGCCGGTCTGTTTCAGGAACAGCTCCAGCGCGCTCACCGAGCCGGTCTGGAACTCGTCGAGCAATGTCGGCACCATGTAGTAGACGATACCCTTGGACTGGGCGAATGCCGGCGTGAGCGTGGCAAAGGCCAGTGCCAGGATACCGAAGACAGCAAGAAGTATTCGCTTCATGTCGTTGGCTCCCTGTTAAGCCGGACCCCTCTTTGTCCCTCAGCCCGCCGGTCCGGCACCGGCAAGCGTCTCTCCGGTGATCATGTTGATCACCGCATCGGGACTTGTCTTGTTGCGTGCGACATCGCCCGCCACGACGCCTTGCCGGATGACCACGATCCGGTCGGCGACCTGAAAAGCCTGCTGCATGATATGGGTGATGATGACGACGCCGATGCCCTGGCTCGCCACCTGGCGGATCATGTCGAGACCGCGCCGGGTCTGCTCGACGCCAAGGGCGGCGAACGGCTCGTCGAGAAGCACCAGCTTGCCGCCCCAATGCACGAAGCGGTTCAGCTCGATGGCCTGCCGCTGGCCGCCCGAGAGATGCTCGACATTGGTGCGCAGTGAAGGAATGCGGGTCCCGGCGCTGGCCAGCGCCTTGCCGACGACGGCTTCCATGGCGCGCTCGTCGAGCACCGGAATGCCGAGAACCTTTCTGGTGATCTCGCGGCCCATGAAGAAATTGGCCACCACATCGACATTGGTGCACAGCGACAGGTCCTGGTAGACGGTCTCGATGCCCGCCGCCTTGGCTTCCGCCGGCGACCGGGCCAGGAATTCCTTGCCCTCGAACAGCATGCGGCCGGAGGTCGGTTCGAGACCGCCAGCTATGATCTTGACCAGCGTCGACTTGCCGGCGCCGTTGTCGCCGAGCAGCGCCACCACTTCGCCCTTGCCGATGGAAAAGCCGATCCCCTTCAGCGCTTCGATCGCGCCGTAGTTCTTGGTCACGTTGTCGAGCACCAGCAGGGGTTCGCTCATGCGGCAATCTCCCTGGCCGAAAGTATGTCGCGGCCGCGCTCGCGTTCGGCGGCGAACATCTGGCCGAAGCGTGGCGACAACACCCCTGAAACGGCGAGCGCCGCCGCGCCGCGCAGCACGGCATGCTGGCCGCCGCTGGCGACGATGACGCGCGGCGTCTTGCGGTCCGCGCGGGCCGAAACCGAATTGTGCAGCGGTTCGGCCGCGTCCGCCAGGCGCTCGAGCAGTTCCGATGCCGCCAGGCCGCCGAGCACGACCGTCTCTGGATCGAAGAGGTTTTCGATGATGGCGATGGTGTTGCGGAAGGTCGGGCCGACTTGCGCCACCCAATCGGCGTCGCTGCCGGCCCGGCGGCCTCGCGCCTCGAGCGAGAGGTAGCGCTCGAGGCAGCCTCGGTTGCCGCAGGGGCAAAGCTCGCCATCGGGGACCACGGGAATGTGGCCGATCTCGCCCGCATTGCCCCAGGCGCCGCGCAGAACGCTGCCGTCATGCATCATCGCGCCGCCAAGCCCGACGCCGAAATAGAGATAGTAATAGTCGGAATGGCGGGCTCCGATGCCATAGAGCCGCTCGCCCATCGCGGCGGCGGCCATGTCGCTCTCGAAGAATGCTGGCAATCCCGTCGCGGCCGTCAGCCGCTCACGCAGCGCCACATGCTTCCAGCCGGTCATCGTGGTCGGGCCGACAAAGCTCATGGAGTCCACATCGAACGGGCCGGGAAGCGCCATGCCGACGCCGATGACGCGGCCGCCGGGCCGCTTGCCCGTCAGGTCGCGGACCATGGCGCCAATCTGGTCGAACGCGTGATCGGGCGTCGCGTTGGACGCTTCGCGGCGTGAACTCTCGATAACGTCGCCGCTGAGATTGATCAGCGCGGCGTCTATTCCAAGCGGCGTCAGGTGGATGCCGACGGCATAGCCGCCTTCCGGGTTGATGCGCAGCGTTGCCGGTGGCAGGCCACGTCCCTTCGGCTCTTCGCGCACGGACAGGATGTAGCCCTGTTCCTCCAGTTCGCGAACGATGGTCGACACGGTCTGCACGGTGAGCCCGACGTGCCTGGCGATGTCGCCTCGTGCAATCGGGCCATGACGGCGGATGGACTCAAGCACGATGCGCCGATTGTATGGCCGCCCGAACTCCTGATTGGTCCCCCGCAATGCCATGCCTTGCGCCCCCACTTGACGTAAGGTTCGCATCAAACATTTATTCAGTCAAATGGAATTCAAAAATAATCCGGAAGCTGAGGAGCCGCGATCCTATGACGGTTTACGGGGTGCGGGATACCGCATGACGAGGAGAGGTGTGCTCGACCGGGACCGACGGCTCCGGATTCAGCAAGCGAGCGGTTGATCTTCCTAGAGGTACTGGGCGACTTTCTTGCCGACGGTCAAGAAGCGCAGCGGATCGATCGCCTCGCCATTGTGGCGCACTTCATAGTGCAGATGCGGGCCGGTCGAGCGCCCGCTGCTGCCGGTCTTGCCGATGACGGCGCCGGCGTCCACTTTCTCGCCTACCGTCACGTCGATCTCGCTGAGATGTCCGTAGCGCGTGGCAAAGCCATTGCCATGGTCGATCTCGACCATGCGGCCATAGCCGCCATTCCAGCCGGCCTTGGTGACGATGCCGGGCGCGGTGACCTTGGCCGCCATGCCGATCGGTGCCCTGAAATCCATGCCCGAATGCAACGCGGCCGTGCCGAGAATGGGATCGGTGCGCACGCCGAACGGACTGGTGACGGAGTGGCCAGGGGCAGGGTTTGCAAGCGGCAACCGGCGCGCTTCCTTCTTGAGGTGATCGAGCGTATCCAGCGCCTCGTCCAGTTCCTTGACCTTGCTGTCGAAGATCATCGACGAGTCGAGCGGAATCAGCGGTCCGCCGACATCGCTTTCGTTCTTGCCGAAATCACTGTCGACCGGCAGTCCGGCCGTCTGCAGCGCCTGCTGGATGGCATCGGCGCTTTTGTAGGCGTTGTCCGCGAGCGTGTTGATGCGGCTGAGCTGTTCATTCTCGATGGATTTCAGCGACTGGTTGATCGAGACGAACAGCCTGTCGGCGCGATCGGCGGCTGAGTCGCTGGGCAGCGGATCGGTGCGGGTCGACCACAAGGAGAAGGGCCTTGTGTCGGCGGTGCCGAGGTCCGCGCCCAGGCTGGCAACCGCGTAGTTCCGCGCTGGCTGGCTGATGCTGCCGGTCACCTCGGCGCGCTTGTCCGGCTTGGCGGGCGCGGCCGGATCTTCGGCGGGCACCGTTCCGATATCACCTTCGGCGCGTTCGAGCAGTGGGCCGAGACGGCCATGCCGCTGGCTGAGCTGCGTCTGACGCTCGAGCAATTCGCTGACTTTGGTCTCCATCAGTTGCTGGTCGAGCAACTGCCTGCTGGTGATGCGGTCGACCTGGGCGCGAAGCGCCGAAATGCGGTCCTCGTAGGCCTGCTGCATGCGCGCCTGGCGCGCCGTGGTGGCGCCGATCAGGTCGTCGCGCAGCACAAGATAGGATGTGGCCAGGAGGTAGCCGATGGCAATGGCGGCGAGTGCTGAACCGATGAATGCCGCCAGCCAGGGGCGGATCGTGAAGTGCCTGATCTCGTTGCCCCGGGCGATGATGATCGTGTGCGATTCCTTGCGCCTGCCGAAGACTGCGGACTGACCGGTTGCGTTCACGGGACCAAGCTTTCGTTACGACACCACGACCGCCTGATTACACATTATTAGGGTTAACAAAGGCTTGCCGTATCGGCAGCGCGACGCCGAATGCACGCAATGCAGGCGAGAGGTTGCATGGAAACCGCCAGCTACGGCCGCTACGTCGCGAAATCGTTGGCGAGGAGCACCAATGTTCCGCCAGCAGCGGTCAGTCACGCGCTGAGCAAGCTCCAGGTTTCTTAACTGTATTCGATTGCATTTAATTGACTCTTTTCGAGTAAAGACCTGCTGGTATTTCGGATTCACCGTGGCGGTAGGAATGCTGGACGACCTGGTTGGCAAGATCCTCGACAAGATTTCGGGCACCAGTCTGCTGGCGACCGGGTTTTTGCTGCTGACGGCCCTTGTCAGCGCGCTCGTGGCTTATTGGCGCACGGTCGAGGAGAAGAGCTGGAAGGAATTTTTCGAGTTCGTCGTCCCCCATGAGGTCATCACCCATCCCTCCGCGAAGGCCGACCTGCTGTTCTGGATCACCAGGAAGGCCCTGATGCCTTTCCTGATGCTGCCCGCCGGAATTGTCTTCGTCACGGCGGTGGGCTACGGGACCAACTGGCTGTTTTCGACACTGTTCCAGTTTCAGCCGCCTCTGATCGAGGGGCCGGCAGGACCGGTGACGGTGCTGATCTTCACCATCAGCATGCTGCTCGCCTACGACATTTCCTATTATCTATATCACGTCGCCCAGCATCGCTACCCCCTGCTTTGGGAACTGCACAAGGTGCATCACTCGGCCGAGGTGCTGGTCGGGATCACCAAGGACCGGGTCCATCCGCTCGACGAGTTGATGAACCGAGCCTGGGACGGGCTCATCGTGGGGCTGTGCTTCGGCATTTGGTCGCTGATTTCGCTGAACCTTGTCGAACTGACCGTCTTTGGCGTTAACGTCTATGTCATGCGGAACATCCTGATGATGGATTTCGTCAGGCACACGCATTTCAAGATCTCGTTCGGCCCGCTCAACAACTTGATCCTGTGTCCTCATTGGCACCAACTGCATCACAGCGTCGATCCGCGCCACTACGACAAGAATTTCGGGCTGCTCTTCTCGTTCTGGGACCGGCTCTTCGGAACATTGTGCGTGCCGAGGCCCGACGAGGACTTCAAGTTCGGACTGGTCGACCGCGATGTGCGCGACTACCAGTCGCTCGCCGGCCTTTATGTCATGCCGCTGAAGCGGATGTGGGGTCATGTTGCCAGGCGCATCCGGCCTGGAAAGCGACAGCCACGGACCGCGCGACCATCGGAAGGGACACGGCCATGAACGCTCCCGTCACGCTCTCCATCCCGCGGACACGCGCCTTCGAAATCGTGACATCGGCGGTGCGCCTGGCCGAGATCGCACCGGCCTGGAGCGCGCTCTGGCAGCGGGCTGGCGGGCTTGTCTTCCAGCATCCCGGCTGGATCGCGGCCTGGTGGCGCACCACCCCGCATCAGGAGCGGCGCGCCCTCAGGATTGGGCTTGCCTGGAACGGCGACCGGCTCGAGGGCGTGATAGCGCTCGCGACCTTCAGGCGCTCCGGCATCCGCATGCTCGAATGGGCGGCGAAGGATCACAGTGACTATGGCGACGCGCTGGTTGCACCCGACAGCGACCCGCAGGCGATCTCCCGCCTTTGGCAGCATGTCTTCGATCAGGGCGGCTTCGACCTGATCTACCTCAACCGTCTGCTGCCAGATGCCGGGGTTCATGCCCTGCTGCACCCGGCCCATGGCAAAGCGCTTCGGCCCAACCACCGCGGTGAAATCAGCTATCGTGTCACTGGTCCCTGGCAGAGTGGGGCGGAATGGTTCGAGACGTTGTCGAAAAAGGGCCGGCAGAACTATCGTCGCGGCCGCAAATTCATGGAAGAGAGCGGCGCATTGCGTTTCCGTCTCCTGGATGCGGATGACCCGCGCGAGCCGGTGCTCGAGCGGGTCGCGACGCTGAAGCGGCTCTGGCTCGTTCGGCATGGCCGCGCTTCGGATCTGTTCGATGAGGGCTCGCCGGTTCTCGCCGCGCTTATTTCCGTGCTGGCCGACCTCGGGCTGTTGCGCATTTTCGTGCTGGAGCTTGACGACGCGATCATCGCGGTCTCGATCAACTTCGAGCAGCACGGCACGATGATGGCTTTCGTCACCACCTACGATCCCGAACACGAGCGCGCCTCGCCGGGTATGGTGCTGATGATGGACTACATCCAGTGGTCGCTCGACCGTGGCCTTGCCACGATTGATTTTCTCTGCGGCGGCGAGGATTTCAAGCGCCGCTTCGCCACGCAATCAGTCGCGCTGTCGTCGATGATGGGTGCGCGCGGCTTGCGCGGTCATCTCGCCGCACTGGCCGATCATGTGGACCATGTTTCGAAATCCTGGAAGACCCGGCGGCAGCCGAAAGCCGACGCGGTGCCTGACGAATAGCGCCACGATCGTCGTTCGCGTCGTGGGCTTTGGCGACGCTCAAAGCGCGCGAACGGCTTCCAGAACGGCCTCGGCATGGCCCTTGACCCGGACCTTGCGCCAGATCTTGGCGATCCGTCCGTCACGGCCGATCAAGAATGTCGCGCGCTCGACGCCCATGTATTTGCGGCCATACATCGATTTCTCGACCCACAGGCGGTAGGCCTCGATCACCTTGCGCTCCTCGTCGGCGGCAAGATCGATGGTTAGATCGTATTTCGATTTGAACTTGTCGTGTTTCTTGGCGCTGTCGGGCGACAGGCCGATGACGACAGCGCCGGCCTTCTCGAATTCCGGCTTCAGCCGCGAGAAGCTGATCGCCTCTTGCGTGCAGCTTGTCGTGTCATCCTGAGGATAGAAATAGAGCACGACTGGCTTGCCGGCGGATGCGGCTAGGCTGAGCGATCCGCCGCCGTCCCGCGGCAGATCGAATTGCGGCGCGGGATCGCCTACTTCGAGGTCAGCCATATCGATGCCCTTGTTTGAGGTTACGCGCGAAGCCACACCGATATAGTGTCGACCGGGGATTCGTCCACGAGCGAGTTTGTACAACGGAAGATTGCGTGGATCAGGAGCAACCGCAGCACGAGAAGATCCGGTTCAGGCGGGACGAAATCACCGACCTGGGGGCCCTGCCGTCCGCGTGCCGCGTCCCGCCTCTTGGCCAGGCGGCGATCGGCCGCGGCTTTCGCATCCTTTCGCGAGTGTTTGCCGGCGTGGTCGCGTTCATGCTGCTGGCCGCGACGGCGGTCTATCTCATCGGCCTTTCCGGCATTGGTTCTGACCGGCTGCGCGTCGAGGCGGAGAGCGCCATCGAGAGGCTGGCGGGCGTCGACGTCAATGTCGCGGTCGGGCCCGCCCGCATCACGCTCGACAGTTCAAGCTTCGTGGCGCTGCAGGTGAGCGATGTCAGCCTGAAGACATCGGACGGCAAACCCATGGCCGATGCCGGGCGTGTGCGCTTCGGCATCCGCCTGGTGCCGCTTTTGTGGGGCGAGGTGCGGCTGACCAGCGCCAGGATCTCCGATGCCCGCATCGTCATGGCGGCGATGCCGTCCGGCGGCGACTGGACGGCGGCACTGCGCAACGAGAACGGCCTCGTCGATCCGGAGAAGCTGTCGGACGCGGTGTTCGGCTACATCCATCGTGCGCTCGACGCCGTGCGGGAAGATTCGATGCGCCGGATCGATCTCAGCAATGTCGAGTTCGTGTTGCCCGACGCTGGATCGATCAAGCTGGTCAAGATCGCCGACGCCACCGTGGTTCAGTCGGGGCCGGGCGGCATGGAGTTCACCTCCGACGCCGACATCGACGGCAGGACAGTCACCGTTGTAGCTTCCGCCACCCGTAACATCGCGGCGCATCGGGTGACGGCGTTGGATGCCAGCATCAATCTGGCGGATGCCGGCGCCACCGCTGCCGGCTCCGGCAAGCTTGGTGCCGTCGCGCTGAAGTTGACAGGATCGGAAGGGTCAGGTGCCACCGCATCACGCTTGACCGCCGCCCTTTCGTCCACCGGGTCCGTGCTGGATCTTGGCACACGCGGGCTGCTGCCGGCGGATGCCGATCTCAATGCGACGCTTGTCTATGGCTCCAACAAGATCCAGGTCGACAGGCTGCTCTTGAAAACCGGCAGGTCTTCATTCGATTTCGGCGGCTCGATCGGGCCAAAACCAGCAACCGGGGTGGCTGGTGAGGAACCCTCCTACCGTTACGATCTGACCAGCGACGGTTCGACCTTGGCGCCATCGGAATCGCCTGAGCCCGCGCTGATGTTCCTGGCGCGCATCGCCGGCGTCTACCAGCCGCAAAGCCATAAACTGGTGGCCGAGCAGATCGCGGTTCGGTCCGCCGGGAGCAGCGAGGTGCTTGGCACCGCGGCTGTGGAATTCGTCGAGGGCAAGGCTCCCGGGATCAATCTGGCGCTCAACATCCATGACATGCCGGTCTCGCACGTCAAACAGCTGTGGCCGTGGTTTTCGGCGCGCAATGCGCGGCTCTGGGTGCTGAACAATCTGTTCGGCGGCCGCGTGGTCGATGCCAGCCTCCAGTTCCAGGTGGTGCCGGATCGCCTCGGCAATGGCGTGCCGCTTTCCGCCGACGAGGTCTTCGGCCGCTTCCAGATCGAAGGCGCGCGTTTCGACACTGCCGGCCGCATCCCGCCGATCCGCGACGCGGTGGGCGTGGTCGGATTCCACGGCAACGACGTCGACGTCTCCTTGTCGTCGGGCACCGTCTTCATGCCTAGCGGCCGCACGGTGGCGGCCAGCAATGGCACGCTGACGGTCAAGGCCGCCAACCGTCCGCCGGTCATCGGCGCACTCGACATCGATGTGGAGGGGGAGGCGCCGGCCGTCGCCGAGCTTGCCTCCTACGAACCGATCAACGCCATGCGCCATGTCGGCATCCTGCCTGAGGATCTTTCCGGCAGCGTCACCGGCCACGTCAAGGCGGACATTCCGCTGCAGTCGGGCGTCGATACGGCGAAGCTCGATTGGCTGGTGTCGCTCGACTACACCGGCCTGTCCCTAGCCAAGCCGTTCGAGGGGCAGGCCGTGACGGACGCGGACGGCTCGATCACGGTCGACCCGCAAAAGGCTGTCATTTCGGCCAAGGCATCGCTGAACGGCATTCCGGCCGAACTCGATCTCGTCGAGCCGTTGACGGATGACGGGCCGGCGCGCAGTCGCAAAGTCGCCCTGGTGCTCGACGACAAGATCCGCGCCGCCGCCATGCCCGGCCTGACGCCGCTGCTTGGTGGAACGGTGAAGGTCGCGATCGACAAGAGTGGTAGCGGCAACCAGAACGTTTCGGTCGACCTGACCAATGCCAGGCTGGACATTCCCTGGGCCGGCTGGAGCAAGGGGGCGGGGGTTCCCGCCAGCGCCACCTTCGTCATGACCAAGGCCGGCGACACCACGACGCTGTCCGACTTCGACCTCGGTGGCAAGACATTCTCCATCGATGGCGGCATCGTGCTGGTCAACGGCGCGCTGTCGTCGGCCAAATTCAGCAGGGTCACCCTGAACCGGGGCGATGATGTTTCCGTGTCGGTGAAGCGATCGGGCAAGGGCTATGCGGTCGGCATCAATGGCAATGCGCTTGATGCTCGTTCGTTGATCAAGCAGTTCACGTCCGATGTGGACACCGCGACCAAAACGACAGGAACAGACAATATTTCAGTCAGTGCGGACGTCAATCAGCTCACCGGTTTCCACGACGAGCAACTCTCCAACCTGAAGCTCGACTACAGTGCGGCCGGTTCGCGGGTGAACGGACTGAAGGTCAGCGCGACGGCGAGTTCGGGTGCCGCCATCGCCATCAGCAACACCACCGGCGACGGCAGGCGTTCGCTCAATGTGCAGTCGGCGGACGCCGGCGCCATCCTGCGGTTCCTCAACATCTATGAGCACATGGAGGGCGGATCGATCACGCTGGCGCTGACCGGGGCCAACGACGGGCCGATGAAGGGCAAGGTCGACACCAGCAACTTCTTCATCGTCAACGAACCCAAGCTCGCCTCCATCGTCTCGACCACGCCGGCCGGCGACAGCCGCAGCCTCAACCAGGCGGTGAAGGGCAAGCTCGACACGTCGCGGGTGAAGTTCGAGCGCGGCTATGCCGAAATCGACAAGGGCAGCGGTTATCTCCGGCTGACCAATGGCGTGCTGCGCGGCCCGCGCATCGGCACGACCTTCCAGGGCATCCTCTACGACCAGAACAACAATATGGATATGACCGGCACCTTCATGCCTGCCTACGGTCTCAACCGCATCTTTGGCGAATTGCCCATCGTCGGCGCGCTTCTGGGCAATGGCCGCGACCGCGGCCTGATCGGCGTCACCTACCGCCTCAGGGGCAATGCCAACAAGCCCGTGCTCGACGTCAATCCGCTGTCGGTGATCGCTCCGGGGATATTCAGGTCGATCTTCGAGTACCGCTAGAGCGAAACGGTTTTCCGCCCGCAATTGCCTCAAGACACATAGTTGGAGCCGTTTCCGGGAAACGGCTCCAACGGCCTTAGGCCGGCCTGACCAGGATGTGTTTTTTCCTGCCCAATGAAAGCTTTATGACGTTTTCCGGACTCAGATCCTGAAGCGTCACCAGCCGGCGGTCGTCGCCGACCGGCTGGTCGTTCAGGCGCACGGCGCCGCCCTGGATGTGCCGCCGTGCCTCGCCATTGGATGATGCCAGCCCGGCGCTGACCAACAGCGACAGGATGCCGACACCGGCTTCGAGCGCGGCCTTGTCCGCCTCGACGGTCGGCAAAGTGTCGGCGAGAGCGCCTTCCTCGAAAGTCTTTCGCGCCGTCTCGCTGGCCTGTTCGGCGGCCGCGCGGCCATGCAGATGGGCGGTGATCTCGGTCGCGAGAATCTTCTTTGCCTCGTTGATCTCGGAGCCGCCCAGCCGCTCGAGCCGTGCGACCTCGTCCAGCGGCAATGTGGTGTAGAGTTTCAGGAACCGGGCAACGTCGGCATCCTCGGTGTTGCGCCAGTACTGCCAGAACTCGTAAGGGCTCAGCATCTGCGGATCGAGCCAGACGGCACCCGACGCCGACTTGCCCATCTTGGCGCCGGACGAGGTGGTGAGCAGCGGCGTGGTCAGCGCATAGAGTTGCGCATCTTCCATACGGCGGCCGAGATCGATGCCGTTGATGATGTTGCCCCATTGGTCGGAGCCGCCCATCTGCAGGCGGCAGCCGAGGCGCTTGTAGAGTTCGACGAAATCATAGGCCTGCAGGATCATGTAGTTGAATTCGAGGAACGAAAGCGATTGCTCGCGATCGAGCCGCAACTTGACGGAATCGAACGCAAGCATGCGGTTGACGGAAAAGTGCCGGCCGACATCGCGCAGGAAATTGACGTAGTTGATCTCCATCAGCCAGTCGGCATTGTTGACCATGACCGCGTCGTTCGGGCCACTGCCGAATTTGAGGTAGGGCATGAAGTTGCGGCGGATGCCGGCAAGATTGTCGTCGATGTCTTGCGGCGTGAGCAGCTTGCGCGCCTCGTCCTTGAAGGAGGGGTCGCCGATCATCGAGGTGCCGCCGCCCATCAGCGCGATCGGCCGATGGCCGGTCTGCTGCAGCCAGTGCAGCATCATGATCTGGATCAGCGAGCCGGCATGCAGGCTCCTGGCGGTGGCGTCGAAGCCGATATAGGCCGTCACCGTCTCCTTGGCGAAGAGTTGATCGAGACCGGCATCATCCGAGGTCTGGTGGATGAAACCGCGCTCGCTCATCGTGCGCAGGAAATCGGATTTGAAGGCAGGCATGGTTTTTTCCCGAAAGCGTGTGCCCGTCCAGCGCGAGCAATGTGAACGCGCGCGTTTAGCACCCAAGGGCGATCAGCAAAAGTGGAATCCGGTTTTGCGCCTGATCGCGCGCCAACAAGGAGTCCGCGATCAGCAAAAGTGGAATCCGGTTTTGCGCCCGATCGCGCGCCAAAGAGGAGTCTACGATCAGCAAAAGTGGATTCCGGTTTTGCGGCCGGCGCGGATGGCATTTGCGAATCCTTGCCTCATCCATGCCGCTGGCGTAATGAGGCGCCGCGCAAGGGCAGCGCCCGCACGCCGCGACGGGGTCGTCCCGCAGATCAGATCCGGAAAGCTCCCGCGATGAACAGAAACTACCTCTTCCTCTTTCTGTTCAGCTTGGTCATGAGTTTCAGCGGCTTGGCGAGCCTTCCGCCGATCGACCGCGACGAGTCCCGCTTTGTCCAGGCGACCAAGCAGATGGTCGAAACCGGCGACTATATCGACATCCGCTTCCAGGATGTCTCGCGCTACAAGAAGCCGATCGGCATCTACTGGCTGCAATCGGCTGCCGTCGCATTGAGCGGCGAGGGCGCGGCCGCACCGATCTGGGTGTACCGCCTTGTCTCGATGCTCGGAATCGCGCTCGCTGTCCTGGGCATCGGCTGGACGGGCACAAAATTGTTCGGCGCCAATGCCGGCCTTGCCGCCGGCCTGATGATGGCGGCGATCTTCGCAACCGCCTTCGAGGGACGCGACGCCAAAACCGACGCCATGCTTCTGGCCTGCTGCGTGGCCGCGCAGGGCGCGCTGGCACAAGTCTACCTGGCGTCGCGTCGCAACGAGCCGGTGGCCGGCCATCTGCCGTGGATATTCTGGTTCGCGCAAGGCGTCGGGATCCTCATCAAGGGGCCCGTGGCCCCGCTTCTGTCACTGCTGACGGCGGCCGCGCTGTTTGCTTTCGAACGCGACTGGCGCTGGCTTTTGAAGCTGAAGCTCGTGCGCGGCGTCGCGCTCGTTTTGCTCATCGTGCTGCCCTGGGTCGCTTTTATCGGCTGGAAGAGCGGCGGCGCCTTTTTTCAGGAAGCCGTCGGCAAGGATATGCTGAACAAGGTCGCGTCGGGAGAGGAATCGCACGGCCTGCCGCCTGGCTTCTACATGCTAACCTATTCGCTGTTCATGTGGCCGTTCGGCCTGATCGCGGTCGGCGCCGGCCTGCAGGCCCTCAATCGTGTGCGCGACGATTTCAGGCTGCGCTTTTGCCTGGCATGGTACATTCCGTTCTGGCTGGTGTTCGAACTCATCCCGACCAAACTGCCGCATTACGTCCTGCCGGCCTATCCCGGCATGGCGCTGCTGATCGGCTGGCTGCTGACGTTGTCGCCGCAGGACGCCAATGCGCCGCTCAAGCGCTGGCAGCAGTGGTTGTGGTGGTCGACCGCGTTCGGTCTGGTGGTGGTCAGCCTCGGGCTGGCCGCGGTTTGTATCGGGGCACCGATCTACCTTACGCACAGTTTCTCCTGGTGGAGCATTCCTGCGGCAGCGTCAGCGCTGGGCGCCGGTTATCTCGCATTCTCCAGGCAGTTGCAGGTGCCGCTGCCTCGCATTGGAGCCACCGCCGCCTGCGCGGGCATCACCTATGCCTTGCTGTTCGGGGTCATCGCGCCGTCGCTGAAGCCGATGTGGCTGAGCCCGGCGATCAGGCAAGCCGTGCTTGCCAACCAGGCATGCGACACAACGGTGCTGGCCTCGGCGCGGTATCAGGAGCCGAGCTTGGTGTTTCTGGTCGGCACGAAAACGGTGCTGACCGATGTCGGAGGCGTGGCGGAGCACCTGCTCGCCGATCCTGCCTGTGCCTTGGGGCTGGCCCCGATCGGGGATGAGCAGAAGTTGAATGGCATGCTGTCGGTACGAGGCAGATCGGTGAGCCGCGTCGCTGAAATCGATGGCCTCAACTATTCGTCGGGAGACAAACTGTCGCTCGGCCTTTATCGTGTGGCCCAATGACGGCTGGGTCGATGACAGAGTCCAGTTTCAAATGCTCGTGAAATCACGCCCACCAGTTACCAGCTCCCTCCTCGGGATAGGACGCCGGTCCCTCGACAATTGTCGCGACACCCTGCGGATCGCAAGGCGGCGCCTCGCCGTTCGGCCCGCTCGCTATCCAAACATCTCATGGTGGGCGTGGGGACTGGTCTGGGTCTTTCTGACGGCAGCCGCCTTTGTTCGTCTCGATACGCCGGCGGGGGTAGCCCATGGCCAATGGTCGGCGGGTGCCGCCAGGCTTGCCGAATTCTTCACGCAGTTCGGACTGGGCGGCTGGTATCTCATCCCGTCCGCGCTTCTGCTTGTCGCGGCCAATCTGACGGATTGGCGAAGCCTCTCGCGGCGCGCGCTGATGCTGGTCTACAGTTGGACTTGTCTGGCCTTTCTGGTGCTGAGCGCCGTTGGCTTGTCGGGCCTGACCGTCAATGTCCTGAAATATGCCATTGGCAGGGCGCGCCCGCTCTACTTCCAGGATTTTGGCGTCCTTGCACTGCACCCGTTTGCCTTCGATGCGCGCTTTGCTGGCTTTCCGTCCGGCCACGCCACGACGATGGGCGCCGTGTTCGGTATCCTGCTGCTTTTGTTTCCGCGGCGTTGGTATATCGCCCTTGTGGTGACGGGCTGCATCGCCTCGACCAGGGTCTTCGTCGGCGCGCACTATCCAAGCGACACCGTCGCCGGCTTCGGCCTTGGCTGTGCCTTCGCGCTGGCGTGCGGACTGGTCTTTGCCAGGCTCGGTTTCATCTTCCGGTCGGCAGCTTCAGGATTGCCGGTCCGCAAATCATCGTTCCGGCTTATCGCCCCGGAAAAATAAGCTGCCGGACCGTACCGCAGCATATGGCGAGGCGGACATTGCCCGCCCGCTCATAGCCCCGCGAACACGTCTGGCCTGATGTCTTAACGCAGCCGCTTCGGCCTCGGATCGGACAATTCTCCCGCCAGCCGTCGATCGAGATAATCGGAGCATTCCTCGATCAAGAGATCGGCGTCGTTGGCGAAAAAGTGGTTGGCGCCGGGCAGGGTCTTCTGCGTGATGGTGATGCCCTTCTGCGTATGCAGCTTGTCGACCAGGCCTTGCACATCCTTCGGCGGCGCCACCTTGTCGGCGTCGCCATGAATGATCAGGCCCGAAGACGGGCAGGGCGCCAGGAAGGAAAAATCATAGGTGTTGGGCTGCGGTGCGATCGAGATGAAGCCCTCGATCTCGGGCCGGCGCATCAGCAGCTGCATGCCGATCCACGAACCGAAGGAATAGCCGGCGACCCAGCAGCTCTTGGAATCCGGATGCAGCGACTGCACCCAGTCGAGTGCCGCCGCCGCGTCCGACAACTCGCCGGTTCCATGGTCGAACTCGCCCTGGCTGCGGCCGATGCCGCGAAAATTGAAGCGCAGCGTGGTGAAATCACGCTTCTGGAACATGTAGAAGAGGTCGTAGACGATCTTGTTGTTCATCGTGCCGCCGAACTGCGGGTGCGGATGCAACACGATGGCAATTGGCGCGCTCTTTTCCCGCGAGGGCTGGTAGCGTCCCTCCAGGCGGCCGGCCGGACCGGTGAAAATGACCTCAGGCATGAAATACTCCACGTGACATACAAGTGCGCGGTGCCCGGAAAACTGTTCCTCTGGCCCCGCTTCCACAGACCTTGACGCAGGGCGAGCGTCTTCATAGAAGCTAGTTTAGAATTGTTCAAAACTGGGTGACCGAAACGCAATCGCCCGGTCGCCCTCGCCGCAAGCCGCGTAAATAGGACGGCTTGCCTTGGAATTTCAAGGAAATAACGCCATACGTCGGCGGAATGGCTTCTGACGGGAAGAACTGGACAAAAATGGCCGCGAGACGCGCCTATCTCGACTATAATGCCAGTGCGCCGCTGCTTTCAGCGGCGCGCGAGGCCATGGTCGCGGCGTTTGATGCGGCCAACCCTTCTTCGGTCCATGCCGAGGGGCGCGCCGCGCGCAGGCTCGTCGACAATGCCAGGCGCGACGTGGCGGCACTGGTCAACGGCAAGGCCGAACATGTCGTCTTCACTTCGGGTGCGACCGAGGCCGCCTCGGCGCTTCTGACGCCGGACTGGCGGATGGGGCGCGGCGCCATTCGCATGAGCCGGCTCTACGTGTGCGAGGCCGACCATCCGTGCCTGCTGAATGGCGGACGTTTCCCGGCAAGCCAGGTAACGCGGATCGGTGTCGACGCCGATGGCATCGTCAACCTCGACGCCTTGACCGCGGCGCTCGCCGGCCACGACAAGGCCGACGGTCTGCCGCTGGTGGCGATCCATGCCGCCAACAACGAAACCGGCGTCATCCAGCCGATCGATCGCATTGCCGAAATCGTCAAGGCGGAGGGCGGCATTCTTGTCGTCGATGCCGTGCAGGCCGCTGGCCGCGTCTCGATCGACATGGCGGCTGGATACGCCGACTATGCAATTCTATCCTCACACAAGATCGGCGGCCCCCAGGGCGCCGGTGCCATCGTCGCCGCGGCCGACCTGATGATGCCGACGCCGCTGATCAATGGCGGCGGCCAGGAAAAAGGCCACCGTGGCGGCACCGAGAACCTGCCTGGCATTGCCGGGTTTGGCGCCGCTGCACGAGAAGCCCTGGCCGGACTGAAGGCCGTCGGTGCCGTGCGGCAGCGTCGCGATGAGGCCGAAGCCATCCTGAAGACGCTGGTGCCGGACGTGGAAATCTTCGGAACGGGCGCGCCAAGGCTTGCCAACACGACATTCTTCGCTATTCCCGGCGTGAAAGCCGAAACCGCCCAGATCGCCTTCGATCTGGCAGGCGTGGCGCTTTCCGCCGGATCCGCCTGCTCGTCGGGCAAGGTCGGGCCGAGCCATGTGCTGAAAGCCATGGGGCACGGCGACAGCCTTGGCGCCCTGCGCGTCTCGGTCGGTGCCGCGACCGCCGCCGAGGACATCGAACTGTTCCGCACCGCGCTGGCAAGCATTGCCGCGCGTCGGGCGAGTAGAGAGAAGGCCGCCTAGCGGTTGGAGCATCGGACCGGAGAATCCGATGCTTGAGAAAAACGGATTTGGGCCTTTCGGCCTGGTAGAGCCGTGCGTTTCATGCTGGCCGGGTGAATTTCCGGTGGAGGCGCACTATATTGAACTTACGCTGCCGCGGATGCTGCTCGGGCGTCCATTTGGCGGTGCCATAGTTTGAAAACTGTCGGGCCTTGACCCCGGCGTGGATGGAGAACGCTTATGCCTGCTGTGCAGGACACGATCGATCGGGTCCGAAAGATCGACGTCGACCAATACAAATACGGATTCCAGACCGAGATCGCCGTCGACAAGGCTCCCAAGGGCCTGAGCGAAGACATTATCCGTTTCATCTCGGCCAAGAAGGACGAACCGTCCTGGATGCTGGAATGGCGCCTCGAAGCCTATCGGCGCTGGCTGACGCTGGAAGAGCCGACCTGGGCGCGCGTCAACTACCCCAAGATCGACTTCCAGGACATCTACTATTACGCGGCGCCCAAGAGCACGCCCGGACCGACTTCGCTCAGCGACGTCGATCCTGAGATCTTGAAAGTCTACGAGAAACTCGGCATTCCGTTGAAGGAGCAGGAGATCCTCGCAGGCGTCCAGAAGACCGACGCCTCGGAGTTCCAGGAAGCCAGCGACAACGTCTACAAGTCGGGCCGCGTCGCCGTCGACGCCGTGTTCGATTCTGTGTCCGTCGTCACCACCTTCAAAAAGGAACTGGCGCAGGCCGGAGTCATCTTCTGCTCGATCTCCGAAGCCATCCGCGAGCATCCCGAACTGGTGCAGAAATATCTCGGCTCTGTCGTGCCGACCTCCGACAATTACTACGCCACACTGAATTCGGCCGTATTCACGGACGGGTCCTTCGTCTTCGTGCCGAAGGGGGTGCGCTGCCCGATGGAGCTGTCGACCTATTTCCGCATGAACGAGAAGAACACCGGACAGTTCGAGCGCACGCTGATCATCGCCGAGGAGGGGGCCTACGTCTCCTATCTCGAGGGCTGCACGGCGCCGCAACGCGACGAGAACCAGCTTCATGCGGCGGTGGTCGAACTGGTCGCGCTCGACGATGCCGAGATCAAATATTCGACGGTACAGAACTGGTACCCCGGCGACGCCGAGGGCAAGGGCGGCATCTACAATTTCGTGACCAAGCGCGGCGACTGCCGTGGCGACCGTTCGAAGATTTCGTGGACCCAGGTCGAGACCGGCTCGGCAATCACCTGGAAATATCCAAGCTGCATCCTTCGCGGCGACGATTCCTCGGGCGAATTCTATTCGATCGCGGTGTCGAACGGCTATCAGCAGGTCGACAGCGGCACCAAGATGATCCATCTCGGCAAGAACACGTCGAGCCGCATCATCTCCAAGGGCATCGCCGCCGGCTTCTCGCAGAACACCTATCGCGGTCAGGTCTCGGCGCACCGCAAGGCGACCAATGCCCGCAATTTCACCAACTGCGACAGCCTGCTGATCGGCGACCAGTGCGGCGCCCACACCGTGCCTTATATGGAAGCCAAGAACTCGACGGCGCAGTTCGAGCATGAGGCGACGACGTCGAAGATTTCCGAGGACCAGAAATTCTACGTCATGCAGCGCGGCATCCCCGAGGAGGAAGCCATCGCGCTGATCGTCAACGGCTTCGTCAAGGACGTCATCCAGCAACTGCCGATGGAGTTCGCCGTCGAGGCGCAGAAGCTGATCGGCATCTCGCTGGAAGGCTCGGTGGGCTGACCAGCCCAGATAAATATTCAGGAAACAAAGAATGCTTGAGATCAAGAACCTGCACGCCCGCATCGTCGATGACGGCACCGAGATCATCCGCGGCCTGAACCTGACGGTGAAAGCCGGCGAGGTCGCCGCGATCATGGGCCCGAACGGCTCGGGCAAGTCGACCCTGTCCTACATCCTTGCCGGCCGCGAGGACTATGAGGTGACCGAAGGCGACATCCTCTACAACGGCCAGTCGATCCTCGAAATGGATCCGGCCGAGCGCGCTACGTCAGGAATTTTCCTCGCTTTCCAGTATCCGATGGAGATACCGGGCGTCGCGACCATGGAATTTCTCAAGGTGGCCATGAACGAGCAGCGCAAGGCGCGTGGTGAAGAGCCGCTGAAAATCCCGGAATTCCTCAAGCGCGTGAAGGAAGCCGCCGCCTCGCTCAGCATGGACATGGCGATGCTGAAGCGGCCGCTCAATGTCGGTTTTTCCGGCGGCGAGAAGAAGCGTGCCGAGATCCTGCAGATGAAGCTTCTGGAGCCGAAACTCTGCGTGCTCGACGAGACCGATTCCGGCCTCGACATCGATGCGCTGAAGATCGTCTCCGACGGCGTCAACGCGCTGCGGGCGCCGGACCGGGCCTTCCTGGTCATCACCCACTATCAGCGCCTGCTCGAGCACATCGTGCCCGACAGCGTGCACGTGCTCTACAAGGGCCAGGTCATCAAGTCGGGCGACAAGTCCCTGGCGCTCGACCTCGAAGCCAATGGCTATGCCGGCGTGATCGGCGAAGCCGCGTGAGATGCCAGGTCATTTTGTGCCAAAAGACGGGGCAAAGCTGATGAATATGCACACACAACCGCAGCGCACACCGGCCGAGACAGCGTTGATCGACGCGTTCGGCGACCGGCTGTCGCTGTTGCCGGGCGACGGCGCGGTGATGCTGAAGCGCGACGATGCCATCGAAGCGATCAAGCACGGCTTGCCGACGCGACGCATCGAATCCTGGCATTATACCGACCTGCGCCGCCTTTTGAACGCGGTGCCGGAGTTCGACCCGGCCGCCGCGGCGAAAGCCATCGCGCCAATCGTCGACGGTTCGACGGTTCTAAGCTTGTTGAACGGCGTATCGAGTGCCAAGGCGCCAGTTGTCGAGGGCGTCAGTGTCCAGCGCCTGTCGGAAAAGCTGATTGACGGCAGCATCGCGCCGGGCCTCGATCCCTATGGCAATGACGATGCCATCGGTGCGCTGAACACGGCTTTCGTTGCCGACGGCTACTTTGTCGAGGTCGCCGATGGCGCCGAACTGGAAAAGCCGATCGAGCTGCAGAATTTGCAGGCCGGCGGCCAGACCCATGTGCGCTTGGCCGTTCGCATCGGCGACGGCGCCAAGGCCGTCATCGTCGAGCGTCAGGTGGGCGAGGGCGCGGCGCTGGTCAGTTCTGTCAGCGAACTCGTGCTCGGCGAGGGCGCCGAGGTAACGTGGCTGATCGTGCAGGAACAGCCGGAGACGGCGACGCATCTGGCACAGTTCAAGGCCCATATCGGCAAGAACGCGAAACTGACGCTGTTCGTCATGAACGCCGGCGGCAAGCTTGTGCGCCAGGAGATCATGGTCAGGACGACAGGTGAGGGCGCCGACTTCCAATTGCGCGGCATCAACCTGCTCGCCGGCGACACCCACACTGACGTGACCATGGTGCTCGACCACTCCGTGCCGCACACGACCTCGACGGAGATCGTTCGCAACGTGGTGACGGGCAAGGCGCGTGGCGTCTTCCAGGGCCGCATCAACGTCCATCAATATGCGCAGAAGACCAACGCCAAGATGGCCTGCAACACGCTGTTGCTGTCCGACGATGGCGAGTTCTCGACCAAGCCGGAGCTCGAAATCTTCGCCGATGACGTCGTCTGCGGCCACGGCGCGACGGTGACCGAGATCGACCACGACCATCTGTTCTACCTGATGGCGCGCGGTGTCGACGAAAAGAGCGCACGCGGTCTGCTGGTCAAGGCCTTCGTCGCCGAGGTGATCGAGGAACTGGACGACGAGACGATTGTCGAGGCGCTGGAAGCGAAGCTCGACGAGTGGTTTGTGACGCACGGGTGAAGCTGATGAACGCACCGGGCAAGATTGGAGATTTCTACGACGTCGAGGCGATCCGCCGCGACTTCCCGATCCTGTCGCGCGAAGTCTACGGCAAGAAGCTGGTCTATCTCGACAATGGCGCCTCGGCGCAGAAGCCGCGGGTGGTGCTGGACACGATCCAGCACGCCTATTCCCAGGAATACGCCAACGTCCATCGCGGCCTGCATTTCCTGTCCAATGCCGCCACCGACGCTTACGAAAAGGCGCGGGAAACGGTGCGCCGCTTTCTCAATGCGCCAAGCACCGACAACATCGTCTTCACATCCAACACCACCTCGGCGATCAACACCGTCGCCTATGGCTATGGCATGCCCAATATCGGCGAGGGCGACGAGATCGTGCTGTCGATCATGGAGCACCACTCCAACATCGTGCCCTGGCACTTCATCCGCGAGCGGCAGGGCGCCAAGCTGGTCTGGGTGCCGGTCGACGATCTCGGCGTCTTCCACATCGAGGAATTCGAAAAGCGGCTGTCCGATCGCACTAAACTCGTGGCCATCACGCAGATGTCGAACGCGCTGGGCACGGTGACACCGATCAAGGAGATCGTGCGCATCGCGCATTCGCGTGGCATTCCGGTGCTCGTCGACGGCAGCCAGAGCGCGGTGCACATGCCGATCGACGTGCAGGATCTCGACTGCGATTTCTTCGTCTTCACCGGCCACAAGGTCTATGGTCCCTCGGGCATCGGTGTCCTCTACGGCAAGAAGGATAGTCTCGCCGGCATGCGGCCTTTCATGGGCGGCGGCGAGATGATCGAGGAGGTGACGGAAGACATCGTCACCTACAACGAGCCGCCGCATCGCTTCGAGGCCGGCACGCCGCCGATCGTCCAGGCGATCGGACTGGGCGCCGCGCTCGACTATATGGACTCTGTCGGTCGTGAGCGCATCGCCGCGCATGAGGAAGACTTGAAGACCTACGCCCACGAGCGCCTGCGCGCCATCAACTCGCTGCGCATCTTCGGCGATGCGCCCGGCAAGGGCGCCATCATCTCCTTCGAGCTGCAAGGCATTCATGCCCATGACGTGTCGATGGTGATAGACAGGCAAGGCGTGGCGGTCCGTGCCGGCACCCATTGCGCCCAGCCGCTGTTGAAACGTTTCGGCGTAACCTCCACATGCAGGGCATCGTTCGGCATGTATAATACCAGGGCAGAAGTCGACGCTTTGGCCGAGGCGCTTGAAAAAGCGCGCAAATTCTTCGGATGACGATTTTTTCGGGTGACGACCATGGATGATGTGAGCACCACCACCGAAACTACGCCGGAAGCCGCCGGCAACAGCGTCGTTTCCGCGTCGGCCATTCCCGCCGATGAACTGGCGCGGCTGACCGACGATATCGTCTCGGCGCTGAAGACGGTCTACGACCCGGAAATCCCGGCCGACATCTACGAGCTTGGCCTCGTCTACAAGATCGACGTCGAGGACGACCGCTCGGTCAAGATCGACATGACGCTGACCGCGCCTGGCTGCCCGGTGGCCGGCGAAATGCCCGGCTGGGTGGAAAATGCCGTCGGCGCCGTCGAGGGCGTCTCCGGCGTCGAAGTCAACATGACCTTCGACCCACCCTGGACGCCCGACCGCATGTCGGAAGAGGCGCAGGTCGCGGTGGGCTGGTACTAGCGCCGCACCTGGCACACTTGCGCCAGTGGTAAAACTTCACCATTTTAGGTCAGGAATCATTCGGCAGGCCTTGAACCTGCATGGAATGGAGAAGGAAAAACATGGGACGCTTTGCCGTCATCACGATGACCGAAAAGGCCGCCGACCGGGTGCGTGAGATCGTCGCCACGCGCGACAACGCGCATGGCATCCGCCTTGGCATCAAGAAGGGCGGCTGCGCCGGCATGGAATACACGGTCGATCTGGTGACCGAGCCCAACACAAAGGACGACCATATCGAGCGCGACGGCGCGCATGTCTATGTCGCGCCGGAAGCCGCCCTGTTTCTGTTCGGCACCGAGATGGATTTCGAGCAGACGACGCTGCGTACCGGCTTCACCTTCCACAACCCGAACCAGAGTTCGGCTTGCGGCTGCGGCGAATCCGTCGAACTGAAGCCGGCCGATCTCAAGGCGCTGGCCGAGGCGCGCGCCACGGCCTGATCTTCCTTCGCCCCGTTTACGGGGCGAAGAAAGCTAATCCACCCACATCCCCGTCCGCTTATGCCAATCGGCGATCGATTCCTCGGGATAGACGTCGAATGTCTTGTCGCCCTTGCCGATCTCAGGCTCGACCCAGTTGGCCTTGTATTTCAGCATCAGATGCACTTTTTCAGGCGGCGTTGGCAGATCGCTGTCGATCGCCGAGGCGAAGGGATGCACCAGGTCCGGCCAGGTTGGGTCGTAGAGCCAGAGCGCCGACCCGCATTTGCGGCAGAAATTGCGCTCCCCGGTCGAGATCTCGCAGTGGGGATGCTCGTCATCCTCGATCTCGGCGCGATAGACGCCGAGATTGCTCTTGCCCCTGATGTTCAGCGTCTCGTAGGCGGCGCCGAGATTGATGGCGAAACCGCCGCCGCCCTGCTGCTTGCGGCAGATCGAGCAGTAGCACAGCATGAACGGCACAGGCGTGTGGCTTTCCACCTCGAAACGCACGGCGTTGCAGCGACAGGACCCCTTGAGCAGCACAGGCATGGCAAAAACTCCGACAGGATAGCCACAACCTGTCAGCATGATTTTGGTTGCGGCGATGACAAGGCCAAATGCCGGTGACATGATCGCGGCATGGACAATGAGCGCATCGCGGAACTGTTCGAGGGCCTCGGTCCGGTCAGCATCCGAAAACTATTCGGCGGCAAAGGCATCTATTTCGATGGCGTCATCGTCGCCATCGTGCTGCGCGGCGAATTGCTGCTGAAAGCCGACGCGCAGAGCGCATCGGAGTTCGAAGCCGCGGGCTGCCGGCAATGGACCTACACCGGCTCTCGCCACGGCAAGCTTGTCGCCATGCCCTATTGGAGCATTCCCGACAGCGCTTTCGACGATCCCGACGAAATGACGGTGTGGGCGCGACGCGCCTACGAAGCTGGGCTGCGGGCGGGGAAGTAGGCTCCCGCCAGCACGAGGCACCCCTCATCCGGCCGCTTCGCGGCCGCCTTCTCCCCGGCGGGGAGAAGAGGTTTGCGTTGAGGCCGCAAGTTCCTCTCCCCTCGGGGAGAGGTCGGATTGCCCCGAATTGCTCTTTGCAATTCGGTCTTGGTAATCCGGGTGAGGGGGACTTTCTTGGCAGTCCCTACAGCGCCTTGGCGATCTCAGCCGCCAGCCTTGCATTGTTCTCGACCAGCGCGATGTTGGTCTTCAGGCTGCGGCCGCCGGTGAGTTCGAGGATTTTTCCCAGCAGGAACGGCGTCACAGCCTTGCCGGTGACGTTGAGGGCTTCGGCCGCCTTTTGGGCGGCTTCGATGTAGCCCGCCATTTCTTCAGCGGGGATTTCGTGGGATTCCGGCACGGGATTGGCAATCAGCATGCCGCCGCCCAAGCCCAGAGCCAGGCGTGTCCGGTAGAAATGCGCGATATCTTCCGGTCCGTGCAAGGTCAATGGCGCCCGGAACGGTGACTGCCGCGACCAGAAGGCCGGCATCGTCTCGCAGCCATGGCCGACCACGGGCACGCCGCGCGTCTCCAGCACTTCCAGCGTCTTTTCGATGTCGAGGATCGCCTTGGCGCCGGCCGAGACGACGATCACCGGTGTACGCGCCAATTCATCGAGGTCGGCCGAGATGTCGAAGCTCTTTTCCGCCCCCTTGTGCACGCCGCCAATGCCGCCGGTGGCGAACACCTTTATCCCGACCATGTCAGCCGCGATCATGGTGGCGGCGACCGTGGTGCCACCGGTGCGGCCCTGCGCGACGGCGAAGCCGAGATCGGCGCGCGACAGCTTCATGGCGTCACCGGTCATCGCCAGCGATTCGCGTTCGCCGTCCGAAAGCCCGATCTTGATGCGGCCGTTGACCACCGCGATGGTTGCCGGCACGGCGCCGCCGTCAGCGATGATCTTTTCGACGTTGGCCGCCATGGCGCCATTGTCGGGATAGGGCATGCCATGGGTGATGATGGTGCTTTCGAGCGCCACCACCGGGCGCCCGGCGGCCAGGGCCTGCGCCACCGGTGCGTGGATATCGATGAAGGGGCGGGCGGTCTCTGGCGTCATCTCTGATCTCCAATCCGGAGTGCGGCGCATCCATCAGGAAAGCGTAGCTTCACCGCGCGTTATGAACTTGCCGGGTCTCATGCCACTTCCCTGGCATCCGGCACAAGGGCCAGCGCTTCCGCGAAGCTCGCCGCGGTGAATTCGGGCACCGCGTCGGCGCTTTCGATGGCCAGCGTTGCCGCGGCGACGCCCTCGCGCACGGCGTGGCGCAGCGGATGGCCCCGCAGCAGTGCTGCGACCGTCGCACCTGCCAGCGCGTCGCCGGCGCCGGTGACATCGGCGACTTTTCTGGGGGCAGGCGGCAGGATCGAAAAGGCGCCTGTCTCATCGAAACCCAGCACAGGGCCGCTGCCTGCCGTGACCACGCCGCTGGCAAGGCCGCTGCACCGCAACCCGTCGACCATTTCCCGCTCGGCGGCCGCTGCATTGACACCGGCCAGCACGACGGCCTCTCGCCGGTTCATGAAGAGCTGGGCCAGCCCGCCGAGAACCGGTATCAGCCGCGTTACCTTCGCCGGCGAAATCGCGATGGCGAAAACCGGTTTACCGGCGGCGAGCGACAGCAGCCGCTCCAGGGCGGCCGACGGCAGATTGGCGTCGCACAGGATGGCATCGGCGGCGGCCACCTCCTGGCGTATCTTGGAACGCCTGATCTGCTTGGGAAAAGCCAGGTCGTACAGTGCCATGTCGGCAAAGCCGACGATCAATTCGCCCTCGCGATCGATCAATGCCGTGTAGCTCGGCGTGGTACGGTCGAGGAACACCGCCGAAAGATCGGCGATGCCTGCCTCGGCGATGGCCCGTGAAACCGTATCGGCCGATGCATCGCCGCCCCGCATCGACACCAGGGAGGCCGACACGCCGCGCCGTACCATGCTGCGCAACGCGTTGAAGACGCCGCCGCCGACATCCTCGCGCATCGTGCCGGGATTGGAGGCTGCCGGCACGTAGGGACCGTACACCTGGCCACGCCGGTCGATATGGGCGCCGCCCACGGCCAGGATCTTCGGGGATTCCACCATGGCGGCGATATGACCTTTGTTGTTGCGGCCGCACAAGCGCTAGAGTGCGCGACAGAGCTTCGCATGCTGGTCGGCGATTCGGCCGGGCGATACGATCGAGCCGTCTGGCCCAATGCGGAGCCCGTTCGTGCCCGAGCTTGCGAGACAAAAAAAGAACAAACCGCGATATCCTTTGTTTTTCAGTTGGTTGTCACCCCTTGCCAAATGAGAACAAAAAAGGTACAAAATGGTAGGGATTACGGATTGTCCGGCCTTCATTGACGACCAAGGGGTGATGTATCATGGCTCAGAATTCTTTGCGGCTGGTAGAGGATAAGGCAGTGGACAAATCAAAGGCTCTGGATGCGGCGCTGTCGCAAATCGAGCGGGCTTTCGGCAAGGGCTCGATCATGCGGCTCGGCGCCAACGAGCAGGTCGTCGAGATCGAAACGGTGCCGACCGGCTCGCTCGGCCTCGACATCGCGCTCGGCGTCGGTGGCTTGCCGCGCGGCCGTATCATCGAGATCTATGGGCCGGAAAGCTCCGGCAAGACGACCCTGGCCCTGCACACCGTGGCTGAAGCCCAGAAGAAGGGCGGCATCTGCGCCTTCGTCGATGCCGAGCACGCGCTCGATCCGGTCTACGCCCGCAAGCTCGGCGTCGATCTTGAAAACCTGCTGATCTCGCAGCCCGACACCGGCGAGCAGGCGCTGGAGATTTGCGACACGCTGGTGCGTTCCGGCGCCATCGACGTGCTGGTGGTCGATTCGGTGGCGGCGCTGACGCCGCGTGCCGAGATCGAGGGCGAGATGGGCGATTCGCTGCCGGGCCTGCAGGCCCGCCTGATGAGCCAGGCGCTGCGCAAGCTGACCGCGTCGATCTCGCGCTCCAACACCATGGTCATCTTCATCAACCAGATCCGCATGAAGATCGGCGTCATGTTCGGTTCGCCCGAAACCACGACCGGCGGCAACGCGCTGAAATTCTACGCTTCGGTTCGCCTCGACATCCGCCGTATCGGCTCGGTCAAGGATCGCGATGAGGTCGTCGGCAACCAGACCCGCGTCAAGGTGGTCAAGAACAAGTTGGCGCCGCCCTTCAAGGTGGTCGAGTTCGACATCATGTATGGCGAGGGCGTCTCCAAGACCGGCGAACTGGTCGACCTCGGCGTCAAGGCCGGCGTGGTCGAGAAATCGGGCGCCTGGTTCTCCTATAATTCGCAGCGTCTCGGCCAGGGCCGCGAGAATGCGAAACTGTTCCTGCGCGACAATCCCGATACCGCGCGCGAGATCGAGCTGGCGCTCAGGCAGAATGCCGGATTGATCGCCGAAAAGTTCCTCGAAAATGGTGGCTCCGAGGGCAATGGCGACGACGGTTTTGAGGACGAAGCCGGCGCGATGTAGGCAACGGTCAGAATTTGGCCATAAATCCAGACTATTAGTCAATGCTTAAGTAAAAGAGTTCTGTAGCACCGCGTTCCAAACCGCCGGCCTTCGCGCCGGCGGTTTTCGTTTGGGCGGCCCCGCAAGTGCCGGTGCAAAGCGCGAATTGGCCCAATTCCGTGTTTCTGGACAGGGTCAAGAGCTACGGCTAAAAGGCCAGCTCCATCTTCTAGAAAATACAGAGCCATCTCCCGCCGGTCCGGCCGGCGGCTCTCTTGAAAAGGCAGTATCCATGAGTGGCGTCAACGAGATCCGGTCGACCTTTCTCGACTATTTCCGCAAGGAGGGCCACGAGGTCGTGGCCTCAAGCCCGCTCGTGCCGCGCAACGATCCGACATTGATGTTCACCAATGCCGGCATGGTGCAGTTCAAGAATGTCTTCACCGGTTTGGAGAAGCGGCCCTATTCGCGCGCCACCACAGCCCAGAAAAGCGTCCGCGCCGGCGGCAAGCACAACGATCTCGACAATGTCGGCTATACCGCGCGCCACCTGACCTTCTTCGAGATGCTCGGCAATTTCTCCTTCGGCGACTATTTCAAGGAGCGCGCCATCGAGCTTGCCTGGAACCTCATCACCAGGGAGTTCGGGCTGAAGAAGGACAAGCTGCTGGTCACCGTCTATCACACGGACGACGAGGCGGCTGGCTTCTGGAAGAAGATCGCCGGTTTCTCCGACGATCGCATCATCCGCATCCCGACCTCGGACAATTTCTGGGCGATGGGCGACACCGGTCCTTGCGGACCATGCTCGGAAATCTTCATCGATCGTGGCGAGCACATCTGGGGTGGACCTCCCGGCAGTCCCGAGGAAGACGGCGATCGCTTCCTCGAATTCTGGAACCTGGTGTTCATGCAGTATGAGCAGGTGACGAAAGAGGAGCGCGTCGACCTGCCGCGCCCGTCGATCGACACCGGCATGGGCCTGGAGCGCATGGCGTCCATCCTGCAAGGGGTGGAGAGCGTCTTCGAGACCGACCTGTTTCGTCATCTGATCGATGCGGCATCCTCGGCACTTGGGCGCGCGCCCGACGCCGAAACGGTTGCGTCCTACCGTGTCATTGCCGATCATCTGCGCTCGTCCTCCTTCCTGGTCGCCGACGGCGTGCTGCCGTCGAACGAAGGCCGCGGCTATGTGCTGCGTCGCATCATGCGCCGCGCCATGCGCCATGCGCAGTTGCTGGGGGCGAACGAGCCGCTGATGTGGAAGCTGGTGCCGGCGCTGGTGCGCGAGATGGGCCAGGCCTATCCCGAACTGGCACGCGGCGAAACGATGATCGCCGAGACCCTGAAACTCGAGGAGACCCGTTTCCGCAAGACGCTGGTGCGTGGCCTCGGGCTGCTGTCCGAGGCGACGGAGAAGCTCGGCGCCGGCGACATGCTCGATGGCGAAACGGCATTCAAGCTCTACGACACCTATGGCTTCCCGCTCGACCTGACGCAGGACGCGCTGCGGCAGCGCAGCATCTCGGTCGACCTTGCCGGCTTCACCAATGCGATGGAGCAGCAGAAGGCGGAGGCGCGCAAGCACTGGGCCGGGTCCGGCGAGGCCGCCACCGAGACGGTTTGGTTCTCCGTGCGTGAAAAGACCGGCGCCACCGAATTCCTCGGCTACGAAACCGAGCAGGCGGAAGGCCTCATCGAGGCGCTGGTCAAGGACGGCAAGACCGTCGACAGCGCCGGCAAGGGCGATGCGGTCGCCGTGGTCGTCAACCAGACGCCGTTCTACGGCGAGTCCGGCGGCCAGATGGGTGACACCGGCATAATCTCGGGCGAGGGCTTCTCGATCGAGATTTCCGACACGCAGAAGAAGGCCGATGGCCTCTTCGTGCATCTCGGCAAGGTGGTCGCCGGCACGGTCAGTCCGGGTGCCGCGGTCGAACTTAAGGTCGATCATGCCAGGCGCTCCCGGCTGCGCGCCAACCACTCGGCGACGCACCTGATCCACGAGGCGTTGCGCGAGGTGCTGGGCACCCATGTCGCGCAGAAGGGTTCGCTGGTCGCACCCGAGCGTCTGCGCTTCGACATCTCGCACAACAAGCCGATCTCCGCGCAGGAGCTCGAAGAGGTCGAGCGCATGGCCAACGAGATCGTCGTGCAGAACGGCCCGGTGACCACGCGCCTGATGTCGGTCGACGACGCCATTGCCGAGGGCGCGATGGCGCTGTTCGGAGAGAAATATGGCGATGAGGTGCGCGTGGTGTCGATGGGCACGGGCTTGCATGGCGCCAAGGCCAACCGGCCTTATTCGGTCGAGCTCTGCGGCGGCACGCATGTCAGGGCGACCGGCGATATCGGCCTGGTGCGCATCGTCTCGGATGGTGCTGTCGCCGCCGGCGTGCGCCGCATCGAGGCATTGACCGGCGAGGCCGCGCGCAGGCATCTCGATGAGCAGGACCGACGCCTGAAGACCACGGCGGCAACGCTTAAGATCTCGCCCGCAGATGTGCCAGCGCGCGTCGAAGCGCTGCTCGAAGAGCGCAAGAAGCTCGAGAAGGACCTGGCCGAAGCGCGCAAGAAATTGGCCCTGGGCGGCGGGTCGCCTGCCGATGCTCCTGCCGCCAACGAGATCGTCGCTGGCGTCGGCTTTCTCGGCAAGGCGGTGTCAGGTGTCTCGCCAAAGGACCTGAAGCCGCTGGCCGATGCCGGCAAGACTTCGTTGGGTTCTGGCGTCGTCGTGTTCGTTGGCGCCGGAGAAGACAACAAGGCGAGCGTTGTGGTCGCTGTCACCGATGATCTCGTCGGCCGTTTCAGCGCCGTCGACCTTGTTCGCGTGGCCTCCGCAGCATTGGGCGGGCAGGGCGGCGGCGGCCGCCCCGACATGGCGCAGGCCGGCGGCCCGGATGCGTCGAAGGCCGATGATGCGATCGCGGCAGTGAGGGCGGCGCTCGAGGCAGCGTAGCTACCATGCGTGGGGCCAGGCGGGATCCTTTCTCTTGGGGCAGCGCTGCCCCTCATCTGGCTGCCGCCATTTTCTCCCCGTAGAACGGGGAGAAATGCCCGCCAGGGCAGGGGCGGCGCGACGTCGAGGAAGCTCACCTCGAGTTATACGCTTTTTCGGTACGCACGAAGCTCGGGCGGCCAGCCATTCGCAAATACAAATCCCAGATGCCTGCAAACTGCGCCAGCAATCCCCGTCCTTCTGGAACCTTGACGAAGTAGCCGATGATCGGCGCGGCGTGCAGATCGGCCAGGGTCAGCTGGTCGCCGAGCAGCCAGGGCCCGTCTTGCTTCAGCGAAGTCAGCGCCTTCAGCACCGTCTCTGCCTGCCGCAGGCCATCCGCGATCAAGCTCTCGTCGGGCACTTCCTTCTCCAGACGCTCGACCGCGACATCCCAGACCATTGCACGGTAGGCGTAGGCGTCGAGCATGCCGATGATCTGGTTCATCCTTGCGCGGGCGCGTATGTCGGCGGGCTGCAGCGCCGGCCCGTCGAAGGCCTCGTCGACGTAGCGAGCGATCGCGCTCGCCTCGAACAGGCGGAAATTGTCATGCTCGAAGGCCGGGATGCGGCCGAAGGGATGGTGTTTGCCGTACCATGCCGGCGCGCCACCTTCTGCAAAGATGTCGACCGGCACGAGATCGTAGGCGATGCCTTTCTCCTCGAGCGCAAGCCGGACGATGCGTACATAGACGCTGTAATCCGCGCCGTAGACGACCGGCTTGCCCATTTGTCCGCGAGGCGGTTACGCCATCGCCTTCTGCAAATTCTCGCCGATCTTGTCGAGGAAGCCGGTGGTCGAGAGCCAGGGCTGGTCGGGGCCGATCAAGAGCGACAGGTCCTTGGTCATGAAGCCGCTCTCGACAGTCTGGATGCAGACCTTTTCGAGCGTCTCGGAAAAACGCTTCAGTTCGGCGTTGTCGTCGAGCTTGGCGCGGTGCGCGAGGCCTCGCGTCCAGGCGAAGATCGACGCGATCGAATTGGTCGAGGTTTCCTCGCCCTTCTGATGCTGACGATAGTGGCGGGTCACGGTGCCGTGCGCGGCTTCCGCTTCGACGGTCTTGCCGTCCGGCGTCATCAGCACCGAGGTCATCAGGCCGAGCGAACCGAACCCTTGCGCCACCGTGTCGGACTGGACGTCGCCGTCATAGTTCTTGCAGGCCCAGACATAGCCGCCCGACCATTTCAGGCTCGACGCCACCATGTCGTCGATCAGGCGGTGCTCGTACCAGAGCTTCTTCGACTTGAACTCGGCCTCGAATTCAGCCTCGTAGACTTCCTGGAAAATATCCTTGAAGCGGCCGTCATAGGCCTTGAGAATGGTGTTCTTGGTCGACAGGTAGACCGGATAGTTGCGCAGCAGGCCGTAGTTCAGCGACGCCCGGGCGAATTCGCGGATGGACTCGTCGAGATTGTACATGGCCATGGCGACACCGGCGCCGGGCGCGTCGAACACGTCGTGCTCGATGACCTGGCCGTCCTCGCCGACGAACTTGATCGTCAGCTTGCCCTTGCCGGGAAAGCGGAAATCGGTGGCGCGATACTGGTCGCCGAAGGCGTGGCGGCCGACGATGATCGGCTTGGTCCAGCCGGGCACCAGGCGCGGCACGTTCTTCATTATGATCGGCTCGCGAAAGATGGTGCCGCCCAAAATGTTGCGGATGGTGCCGTTCGGCGATTTCCACATCTTCTTCAGCTTGAATTCCTCGACGCGCTGCTCGTCGGGGGTGATGGTCGCGCATTTCACGCCGACACCGTATTTCTTGATGGCGTTGGCCGAATCGATGGTCACCTGGTCGTTGGTGGCGTCGCGATGCTCGATGCCCAGGTCGTAATATTCGAGCTCGAGGTCGAGATAAGGGTGGATCAGCTTGTCCTTGATGAACTGCCAGATGATGCGGGTCATCTCGTCGCCGTCGAGTTCGACGACCGGGTTCGCCACCTTGATCTTCGCCATGGAAAGAATGCCTCGTTGCTGGGAATGGGACGGCCTTGCCCGCGTGGCGTCGGCCGGGGATGCCGCCCGTATATCAAAGCGCTTTTGGCCACGCAAACGGCGATCGGTCACGAATGTGAGCCCACGGCGCCGTCATTTGCGAATGCTTCATTTTCGCGGCCGAATATGGCAGGGGACGCTGAAATGCCGCAAACAGCAGTTCATTGACAATCATGCCCATTACCAAAGATCCCGATAACACCGCAGCCGGCCCGGCGATCATCCTTGTCGAGCCGCAGCTCGGCGAGAATATCGGCATGGTCGCCCGCGCCATGGCCAATTTCGGACTGTCGGAACTGCGTCTGGTCAATCCGCGCGATGGCTGGCCGAGCGAGAAGGCGCGTGCCGCCGCCAGCCGTGCCGACCACGTCATCGATGCCGTCAAGGTTTTCGACGATCTGGCCTCGGCACTTGCCGACCTGAACTTCGTCTTCGCCACCACCGCAAGGCAGCGCGACGGTTTCAAATCCGTGCGTGGACCGGTGGAGGCGGGCAGGATGCTGCGCGCCCGTCACGCAATGGGGCAACGCACCGGTATCCTGTTCGGTCGCGAGCGCTTCGGCCTCTACAATGACGAGGTTGGCCTCGCCGACGAGATCGTCACTTTCCCGGTCGATCCTGATTTCTCCTCGCTCAACATCGCCCAGGCGGCCTTGCTGATGTCCTACGAGTGGATGAAGTCGGGCCTGGAGGACGAGACCAGGACCAATTTTTCGGGGCCGGAGATGAAGCCTGCAAGCAAGGAAGAATTGCACGGCCTGTTCACCTATCTCGAAGGCGCGCTCGAGGCGCGCGGCTATTTCAGGCCGGCGCCGAAGAAGCCGAAAATGGTCGACAACCTCCGCGCCGTGCTGACGCGGGCAGGCTTTGCCGAGCCGGAGCTCAAGGTGCTGCGCGGCATCATCTCTTCGCTTGACCGGTTCTCGCCGGCGATGCCGCGCGGCGATGGGTCACCTGGCGATGACCCGAGGCGTTTGCCCGCGGCGGCGGCGCGCGCCCGCAAGGCGGAGGCGACTGGTCGGGCGCCGGACGCTAGCGGCGACGACACGGACACGCCACTGCTCGGCGGCAAGGGAACCGACAATGACTGACCAGCCGATCCTGATGTTCGATTCCGGCGTCGGCGGTCTGACCGTGTTGCGCGAGGCACGCGTCCTGATGCCCGACCGGCGCTTTATCTATGTCGCCGACGATGCCGCTTTTCCTTTTGGCGCCTGGGAGGAGCCGGCCCTAAGGGAGCATATACTAGGATTATTTGCCAAACTGCTCGACCGCTTCGCGCCGGCCATCTCGGTTATCGCCTGCAACACCGCCTCGACACTGGTGATCGACGCGCTGCGCGAAAGATTTCCCGGCCATCCCTTCGTCGGCACGGTGCCGGCGGTTAAGCCGGCGGCCGAGCGCACGCGCTCCGGGCTGGTCTCGGTGCTGGCGACGCCGGGCACGGTGAAGCGCCAGTACACGCGCGACCTGATCAGCAAATGGGCGCAGAAATGCCATGTCCGCCTGGTCGGCAGCGACAGGCTGGCTGGCCTGTCCGAAGCCTATATGCGCCAGGGCTTCGTCGACGAAGAGGCCGTGCGCGCCGAGATCGAGCCATGCTTCATCGAGCGCGACGGCATGCGCACCGACATCGTCGTGCTGGCCTGCACGCACTATCCCTTTCTGGTCAATCGCATGCGCAAGACCGCTCCCTGGCCGGTCGACTGGATCGATCCGGCCGAGGCGATCGCACGGCGCGCCCTTTCGCTGCTGCCGCCGATCAATGGGGCGCTGCCGCAAGCCGAGCCTGATATCGCGGTCTTCACCTCGGGCAAGGCGGACTTCGCCGTCAGCCGCCTGATGCAGGGGTTCGGGCTGACCGTTCACTTGGACAGCGGCAAAGCCGCCCGCCACTCAAACAGGTTCGAAGACGATGCTGCGTTGATCCGGATCGGCCAGGACTAGCCTAAGCGTCAGACCATCACCCTGTCTGAGCCCCGAGGCCTTCACGGTGGCAACGACAGCCATGTCGGCAAGCTGAATGCGCACGCCATGGTCGACGAAGTCGGTGACGACGGCTTTGAACGTCTCGCCCTCGCGCCCCTCCAGCATTACCGCCTCGGCAAGGTCGATGGCCGCGTGGTTGATCTGCGAAGCGCGGCTATCCGCGCGTCCCATCGCCTTCGGCAACCTGGCAAACGCGTCGGTAACAGCCTGGGGCACGGGCTGGCCGTTGGCGATAGCCAGCGCGCAGCGCACGACATAACGATCGGCAAGGCGCCTCAGTGGGGCGGTTGCATGGGCATAGGTCGCGGCCATCGCCTCATGCCATGGGACAACGCCGTCCTGATACGGTTGATAGGATGCGCCGGGGCTTGCATGGCGGATTTCCAGCATCAGCGCCGCCTGATGCGGATCGGTCGGATCGAGGGTTCGCTGATAGTCCCGCAAGCTGGTCGAGGCCGGCCAGGACAGTCCGAGAGCCTGTGCCGCGTTGCGCAGCCTTTGAACCTTGAAGGCATCCGGCCCCGACATCACCCGAAAAAGGCCGGTATGATGCGCAAGCATGGCATCGGCGATCGCCATGTTGGCGGCCAGCGAAAGCGCGGCGTTGTCCTGCTCGGATTGCAGAAGCGGCCTGAACGAAAGCCGGAATGTGCCGTCGGCAAGCCTTTCCACCTCCTGCTCGGGTGGGTCGACGCGGGAAGCCCCACGGCGCCGCTCATTCGCCGCCATGCGCCGCGCCATTTCGGCGAAGCCGGCCGGGACATCGGAGGCCTTCACGCTGTCATAGGCGAGCTTCGCGCGGCTTTGAATGATTGCCCGCTCCGCGCCGTCCAACTTCGTCGCGCCGTCCTGCGCAACCCGAACCGTGAAGATAGCAGCTGGACGGGGTCCATCCGGCAACAGGCTCGCCGCACCCTCGGCAATTACCGGCGGATAGAGCCCGGCCTTGCCGTCCGGCAAGTAAAGCGTCTCGCCCCGCGTCCAGGCTTCGCGATCGATCGCGTCGCCGTCCTCGACGAACCAGGCCACGTCGGCGATGGCGTAATGCAGCAGAAGATCGCCACCGCTCGCCTCGATCGAGAACGCCTGATCGAGATCGGTGGAAGCAGCCGGATCGAGCGTGACGAACGGCATTTCAGTTCGATCGGCATGCTGGTTGGGCACACGTTTGGCCGCCGCCTCCGCCGCGGCAAGCACATCGGCCGGAAATCCGTCCGGCACGTGGAATTCGGCGCGGATTTTCGCCAGTCCCGCGGAGAGAACCTGTGAGGGATCGGTCAGGGATTTCATTCAGCCGTCCTACACTGGGGTTCCGGACACGAGAAGGCTGCCGACGAAAATCGCCGAGCGCGGCCAAGGGTTGGCACCAGGCGGACGGGGAGCAGCGCCACTGGCGCTGGAACCGCCGCCGAAGCGTGGCGTTTCTCCTGACAGCAAAGGAGACCCGCCATGCCAGCCACTTCGAAAGCCCAGCAGAAAGCCGCCGGCGCCGCACTCTCCGCCAAACGCGGCGAGACCAAGAAAAGCGAACTCAAGGGCGCCTCCAAGGGCATGTATGAATCGATGAATGAAAAGCAGCTCGAGGAATTCGCCGAGACGAAGCGCAAGGGATTGCCGGAGAAAAAATCCTAAGGATTGAGCGCTCGAGCCAGACTACCTTGGAATGAAAAAGGGCCAGCGACGTTCGCTGGCCCGGGAATTGTGGCGTTGAACAGTCTTACCAGCGGCAGCGCCGTACTCTCTCGACGATCACCCTGCGATGGCCATGCCGCCACACCACTCGCTTCTTCACGACGATGCGGCAGACCTGCTTGTGGCCGTGCCAATGACGCGCCATGGCCGGCTCAGGGGCCACCGCCATCGACCCGGCAAGCACCGCGGCCCCTGCCAGGGTAAGGAAAAACTTCTTCATGCAATTAAGCTCCTCTAGCTCCAGTCCCTTCCTGGTGCCGCTGGCGCAAACCTCCCGCCACATCGGCATCGCATCAACGCCTTGGACGCTATACGGTTGCGTTGCGCCGCGCCACTCACAAGCTTGACACCGGTTAAATCTCGGTTTAACCAGCCGCCAACGCCGGGCAGCGATGTCCGGTGTTTGTTTTGTATACGCAAGATCTGTCACGACAATCGTTTCCGATCTTGTTTGAACTGACGTGTCCCGTGGGTTTTCCGCCGCGTTGCGTGGGAAAACCCTGTCAGGTCTCGAAAACGGAGGCCAGAGGAGGGCGCGTTTCCTTCACCCGGACCAAGAGGTGCCGGGTGTGTTGTCTTTGAAAGGGAATGCGATGAGCAAGCGCGAATCCGCGAAATACAAGATCGACCGCCGTCTCGGCGAAAATATCTGGGGCCGCCCTAAGTCCCCGGTCAACAAGCGTGAATACGGCCCCGGCCAGCATGGCCAGCGCCGCAAGGGCAAGCTTTCCGACTTCGGCCTGCAGCTCCGTGCCAAGCAGAAGCTGAAGGGCCACTACGGCGACGTGTCGGAAAAGCAGTTCCGCAAGGTCTATGAAGAGGCCGATCGCCGCAAGGGCGACACCTCGGAGAACCTGATCGGCCTGCTCGAATCGCGTCTCGACGCGGTTGTCTACCGCTCCAAGTTCGTGCCGACCATTTTCGCCGCCCGTCAGTTCGTCAACCACGGCCACGTCAACGTCAACGGCAAGCGCGTCAACATCGGCTCGTATCGCTGCAAGCCGGGCGATGTCGTCGAAGTGCGCGAAAAGTCGAAGCAGCTGGTGATCGTCCTGGAATCGGTTGGCCTCGCCGAGCGCGACGTGCCCGACTACATCGAAGCCGATCACAACAAGATGACCGCGACCTTCTCGCGCATCCCGGGCCTGGCGGACGTTCCGTTCGCCGTGCAGATGGAACCGAACCTGGTCGTCGAATTCTACTCGCGCTAAGCGAACGCTTTTTTGCGATACCGGAAAGGCCGCCCTCGAGGCGGCCTTTTTTGTTTCGGGCACCCGTTTTGCGGCGTGTCGCTAAAATCAATTTCGATTTTCCAGACAATGCGCTAAGCCGGGCGGAAGTCACATCCGGGGCCGTCGCGCCATGAACATGCAGCCAGACATCGAAACACTAGAACCGGCCGCCGAAGGCGGCTCTCACCCGCTGTTCGCCGATGTACCGTCCTCGGTCGAGTTCAACAAGCTGCGCAAGCGACTGCTGCGGCTGACCCGCCAGGCGATCGAGGATTTTTCGATGGTGAAGCCGGGCGAGCGCTGGCTGGTCGCGCTATCGGGCGGCAAGGATTCCTACGGTCTGCTGGCCATGTTGCTTGATCTCAAATGGCGCGGGATGCTGCCAGTCGAGTTGCTGGCCTGCAATCTCGACCAGGGCCAGCCGAATTTCCCCAAACATATCCTGCCCGACTATCTCGACACCAACGGCATAGCGCACCGTATCGAATACCGGGACACCTATTCGGTCGTGACCGACAAGCTCCCCGAAGGCAGCACCTATTGCTCACTCTGCTCGCGGCTGCGGCGCGGCCATCTCTACAGGATCGCGCGCGAGGAAGGCTGCTCGGCCCTGGTCCTCGGCCATCATCGCGAGGACATCCTCGAAACCTTCTTCATGAACCTGTTCCACGGCGGGCGGCTTGCCGCCATGCCGCCAAAACTGCTCAACGACGAAGGCGACGTCATGGTGTTGCGGCCGCTGAGCTACTGTGCCGAAATCGATCTGGAGAAATTCGCTGCCGCGATGCGGTTCCCGATCATCCCTTGCGATCTCTGCGGCAGCCAGGAAGGGCTGCAGCGCAACGCCATGAAAGCGATGCTCGAGGACATCGAAAAGCGCATGCCCGGCCGCAAGGACACCATGATTCGCGCTCTGTCCAACACCAGGCCGTCGCATTTGCTCGACCGAAAGCTGTTCGATTTCGCCGCCCTCAATGAAACCCTCGCGATCAGGCAAGACATTTCCGATGACATTTGACGACACCGCGATCGACTGGCTGGCCGGCATTCTGGCCGAGGCAGCCCAAGCCGAAATCATGCCGCGCTTTCGCCGACTGGGCGAGGGCGACGTCAGGCAGAAGACTTCCGCCGCCGACCTGGTGACGGAGGCCGATGTCAACGCCGAGCGGCTGATCGCCGCCAGGCTGCGCGAGCGCTATCCCTCTGCCATGGTGGTGGGCGAGGAGGCCTGCTCCGAAGATCCGGCGCTGCTCGACGGCTTGGGCGATGCCGAACTGGCGTTCACCGTCGATCCGGTGGACGGCACCTTCAATTTCGCGTCCGGCGTGCCGCTGTTCGGCGTCATGCTGGCGGTCGTGGTCAGGGGGGAGACGGTCGCGGGCATCATCCATGATCCGGTGGGCAAGGACTGGCTCATCGCCGCCAGGGGTGCCGGCAGTCATATCAGGCATGCCCATGGCAGCCTGGAGAAAGTGCGTGTGGCGGCGCCAGTGCCGATCTCGCAGATGACCGGCGCGGTGTCCTGGCAATATCTCGACGAACCGGAGCGCTCACGCTTGGCGCGCAACCAGACCAAGGCACTGTCGCAGTTCGCCTATCGCTGCGCTGCTCACGAATATCGCCTGCTGGCGAGCGGGCATGCGCATTTTGTCGTCTACAACAAGCTGATGCCCTGGGATCATCTGCCCGGCGTGCTGATCCATCAGGAGGCCGGCGGCCATGCCGCTCGGATCGACGGCAGCGCCTATCTGCCTTCGCATGTCGATGGCGGCCTGCTTGTCGCGCCGGACCAGGACAGCTGGCAGGAACTGCGCCGCGAGCTGTGGGCGGAATAGGACCAATTCCTGTGGCTTGAACCGTTGTATGATCGAGTCGGGCGTTTTGGCGGAGGCTCTCGGATGAAACCTCGGTTCGCAATTTTTGCGGCGGCTCTTGCCGTGGTGCCGTTTGCGAACGCGGCAATCGCGCAAGAACGCCCCTGTCACAGTCCCGATCCTATCGACACCATCAAGGAGATGTCGGACGCTATCTATGCCTGCTGGAAGCCGCCACCCGGAACCGCGGGCATGTCCTTGACCATCCAGTTCTCGCTTCGTCGCAACGGGACGCTGATCGGGACGCCTCGCGCCACCTATTCCGATCTGGGGGTCGATCCGCGGCTCAGCCGAGCCTTCGTGGCGTCCATTCTCAAGGCGCTCGACGACGCTCTTCCATTGCCCTTTTCAAATGGCATGGGCGGAGCGATCGCGGGGCGGATGCTCTCTCCTCGCTTCACGGCGGCGCTTGAACGCGCATCCTGACGCCACCAGCAGACGACAATCAATGCAGGTCGGTGACGTGGCCTGAAACGGGGGCGTTCTGCGGCTGGAACATCTTGCCGCGTTCCGCAAACAGGATCATCAGCAGCGCGGCCACCGAGACGCTGCAGAAACCGGCGGCTAGCGGCGTCACCGTGCCGTTGAAAGCCTGACCGATCAGCGTGCCGAGAATGCCGCCGAGAAAAGTCTGCATGAAACCCAGGATGGACGACGCCGTGCCGGCCAGCTGGCCAAGCGGCTCCATGGCCAACGCATTGAAATTGGCTCCAAGACAGCCAAACGGCAGCATGGCACTGGCAAAGAAGGTGATGAACAGCCAGAGCGGCATCTTCGTTTCCAGTGAAACCACCAGCCAAGCCAGGCTGATCACCAGAAACAGCAACAGCGCGCTTTGCGACAGGCGGCGCATGCCGACGCGGCCGACGAGGCGCGAGTTCAGATAGTTGGAGAAGGCGAGTACGCCCGCGACACCGGCGAAAATGACGGGAAACATCTCGCCGACGTCGAAGATGTTGACGTAGATTTGCTGCGCCGAGGCGATGAAGCCGAACATGGCGCCGAAGATGAAGGTGCTGGCGAAGGCATAGCAGAGCGCGATGCGGTTGGTGAGCACGATGCGGAAGCCGCCGAGGATGGATGAAACCGTCAGTGGCCGGCGATATTCGGGATGCAGCGTCTCGGGCAGGCGCAGCAGCGACCACGCCGAGACGATCATAGCTCCGACGGCCATGGTGACGAATATCCAATGCCAGGTCGCGAACAGCATGATGAACTGACCGATGCCTGGGGCCACGACCGGTATTGCCATGAACACCATGAAGATCAGCGACATGACTTCGGCCATACGCCGGCCGTCGAATGTATCACGCACGATCGAAACCGCTATGACGCGCGTGGCAGCCGCGCCAAGACCTTGCACGGCGCGGCATATTAAGAGCGTTTCGAAGCTCGGCGCGATGGCGGCCGCCGCGGCCGCCGCCACATAGATGATCAGGCCGCCGACGAGCGGCGAGCGGCGCCCGAACCGGTCCGAGATCGGCCCGAAGAACAGTTGGCCGCCGCCGAAACCCAGTATGTAGGCGGTGACCACATATTGCCGATGATTTTCGTTCTCGACCCCCAGCGAGGCACCGATCTGCTGCAGCGCCGGCAGCATGATGTCGATGGCCAGCGAATTGAGCGCCATCAGTGCCGCGCAGAGCGCGATGAACTCCCAGCGCGGAATCGGCAATTGGCTTGCCCGGGACACGGTGCTTGCCCCTTGCGGCGCTGATTTCTGCTGGTCCACGGCAAGTCCGATCTCTCAAACGAAAACGCGCCGGCGGGCCGGCGCATTTGGCTCGTCTTGGTCCCGGGATCCGGGCTTGTAAAATTGCCGAGGTGGGGCCGCCCCGGTGGCTTGGGCATGTCGATACCGACACGCCCAAAACGGAAGTCAGGCGGCGCCTTTGACGCTCACGCCCTTCTCGACCAGGAAGGTCTGCAATTCGCCGGCCTGGAACATTTCGCGGATGATATCGCAGCCGCCGACGAATTCGCCCTTGACGTAGAGCTGCGGGATCGTCGGCCAGTTGGAATAGTCCTTGATGCCCTGGCGCAGCTCGGCGGAGTCCAGAACGTTCACGCCTTTGTAGTCGGCGCCGATATAATCGAGGATCTGGACGACCTGGCCGGAAAACCCGCATTGCGGGAAGCCGGGCGTGCCCTTCATGAAAAGGACGACGTCGTTGCCCTTCACTTCATTGTCGATGTAGTCGTTGATGCCGCTCATGGAATATCCTTTCACGCCTGTGGGAGTCAGGCTCGAAACATGTCCCTCAAATAAACCCATAGGTTGCCCGAAACAAGACTTTAGCCATGCCATCACCCGAATGGCGCAAAGAATGGGCGGCTTTGGGCCAAGCGTGTCGGGTGGAATGCCTCAGTCGGGAACGCTGGTCTGCAGCGCCAGCGCGTGAAGCACGCCGCCCATATTGCCCTTCAGCGCGTCATAGACCATCTGATGCTGCTGGACCCGGCTTTTTCCGCGAAAGCTCTCGGCCACGACCTCAGCGGCGTAGTGGTCGCCGTCACCGGCGAGGTCGCGAATCGTCACACGGGCATCCGGTATGCCGTCCTTGATCAGTTTTTCGATGTCGTGGGCGTCCATTGCCATTGTGGAAATTCCTGTTTCGGAAGGGCGGCGGCGCGGCGGCCTATGTGATGAGAGTCGGGCAAGCCTAAAGCCTTTCCGATCCGGATTGAAGCGGTTCTGTCCAGTGTCCGTTCTGTTGGTGTTTCAGGCGATGGGTTCACCCGGCCCGTGCGCCGGCTCATCCTCGCGCATCGAGAAGGCGCGGCCAAGGCTGAAGACCAGCACGTAGAGCGGGAGGTTGACCGCCATGTTGGCGATCGGCAGATAGCTGGTCATTCGCCAGGCAGGCGAGAAGAACGGCTGGCCGTAACCATCGCAGACAAGTGAAGAGCCGTACTCCCACAGGGGCCCCAAAACGGCCGAGACGGCGAAAAGCTTGATGCAGGTGACGACGTGTCTTGTCCGCGCCTGGTCCGGCAGAAGCCGGTTCCAGAGCACCACGCAGACGATCGGAACCGCATAGATGAGGTTCTGCAGCACAAGCATGGGAAGCGTGCCGTTGGCCGCGGCGAGGAATTCTCCGCGCGTTTCCAGCCTGGGGCAAACCTCGCTCGATGTCGTCGAGAGCAGGAAGAAGACGAACGGCCCGAGGCACCAGAAGAAGAACAGCGACGGCCAGAAGACGACTGCAAGCAGCGCCCGGACGGCCAGTTTCTTATGATTGAGCAGGATCTCTGGACAAAACGGTTTTCCCTTCGTCCAAGAAAACCGGTTTCCACCTTTCGGGATCATGCCCTGGTCAACTGGCGTGATCCATGAAGCGCGGGAACCAGCCTTCATGGGCGGCGGTCAAGTCGCTGACCGGGATTGCCCTGGCATCGCCGAGCTTCAGCGCGGCGCCCCCGGTCGAGCCGATCCACGGCGCGAAAATACCGAGATCGCCCTGCTGCTTGCGGATGGCGTCCCATTCATCGCCATGCGGATCGATCGACAGCGTCAGGAGATAGCGGCCCTGGTCTTCGCCGAACCAGACCGGGATCGGATCGGTACCGACAAGCCCGGGAACGGTCGCGCCGATGCCCGACGCCATCGCCATTTCGGCCAGCGCCACCGCAATGCCGCCATCGGAGACGTCATGCGCCGCCGTGACGACGCCGGACGCGATCAACGAGCGCACATGGTCGCCGACACGCTTCTCGTGTTCGAGGTCGACCGGCGGCGGCGGGCCGTCGCTGCGGCCGTGGATATCCCTGAAATAGACGGACTGGCCAAGATGCGTTCCCCAGGAAGCCGGTGCGCCGACCAGCAGGATCATCTGGCCTTCCGCGGCGAAACCGATCCGCGCCATCTTCGACCAGTCTGATATCAGGCCGACGCCGCCGATGGTCGGTGTCGGCAGGATGCCTTGGCCGTTGGTCTCGTTGTAGAGCGAGACATTGCCCGACACGATCGGGAAACCAAGCGCCCGGCAGGCGTCGCCGATGCCTTTCACCGCGCCGACCAGTTGGCCCATGATCTCTGGCCGTTCGGGATTGCCGAAATTGAGATTGTCGGTAGCGGCGAGCGGCAGCGCGCCGGTGGCGGTCAGGTTGCGCCAGCATTCGGCCACCGCCTGCTTGCCGCCCTCGTAGGGGTCGGCTTCGCAATAGCGGGGCGTCACGTCGGAGGAGAAGGCCAGCGCCTTGGTTGGATGGCCCTCGACCCGCACCACGCCGGCGTCGCCGCCCGGAAGCTGCAGCGAATTGCCCTGGATCAGCGTGTCGTACTGTTCCCACACCCAGCGGCGCGAAGACAGGTCCGGTCCGCCAAGCAGCTTCAGCAGCGCATCGGCGAGGTCGGCCTGCGGGATATCGTTGGCGGCAAGCGGCGCCGGCTTCTTCGGCTCGACCCAAGGGCGATCGTATTCGGGAGCCTTGTCACCGAGATCCTTGATCGGCAGATTGGCGACCTCGTTCCCCTGGTGCCGCACGCGGAAGCGCAGATCGTCGGTGGTCTTGCCGACGATGGCGAAGTCGAGGCCCCATTTGTGAAAGATCGCCTCGGCCTCCTTCTCCTTTTCAGGGCGCAGCACCATCAGCATGCGCTCCTGGCTTTCCGACAGCATCATCTCGTAGGCGCTCATGCGCTCCTCGCGCACCGGCACCTTGTCGAGGTCGAGTTCGATGCCGAGGTCGCCCTTGGCGCCCATTTCGACCGCCGAACAGGTGAGGCCGGCAGCACCCATGTCCTGGATGGCGATCACGGCGCCCGAAGCCATCAGTTCGAGAGAGGCCTCCAGCAGGCATTTTTCGGTGAAGGGATCGCCGACCTGCACGGTCGGGCGCTTCTCGTCGATCTTGTCGTCGAATTCGGCCGAGGCCATGGTGGCGCCGCCGACGCCGTCGCGGCCGGTCTTGGCACCGAGGTAGACGACCGGTAGGCCGACGCCCTTTGCCTCGGACAGGAAGATGGCATCGGTCTTGGCAAGGCCCGCGGCAAAGGCATTGACCAGGATGTTGCCGTTGTAGCGGGCGTCGAAATTGACCTCGCCGCCGACCGTCGGCACGCCGAAGGCATTGCCGTAGCCGCCGACGCCGGAAACCACGCCCGCGACCAGATGCCTGGTCTTGGGATGGTCGGGCGCGCCGAAGCGCAGCGCGTTCATCGCCGCGATCGGCCGCGCGCCCATGGTGAAGACGTCGCGCAAGATGCCGCCGACGCCCGTCGCCGCACCCTGGTAGGGCTCGATGAAGGAGGGATGGTTGTGGCTTTCCATCTTGAAGACGACGCAGTCGCCGTCACCGATGTCGACCACGCCGGCATTCTCGCCCGGGCCCTGGATGACTTGCGGGCCGGTGGTCGGCAAGGTGCGCAGCCATTTCTTCGAGGATTTGTAGGAGCAGTGCTCGTTCCACATCGCCGAGAAGATGCCGAGTTCGGTGAAGCTCGGCTCGCGACCGACCAGGTCCAATATGCGCTGATACTCATCGGGCTTCAGCCCATGCGAGGCGATGAGGTCTGATGTGATCGGGACGGAATTGGAAGTGGTCATGGGCGTCGATTTATGTCCATGGAGCAGGGATTTTGAGTCTCCTCTTATCGCAAGCCTTGCGGCCGATACACCCGTCGGCTGAGGAAAAAGGCAGAAAGCTACAGGGGTGATGACCATGATGGTTGCGGCCAGGCCTTTTGGTGAGCAGCGAAAGGCGTCCACTCAGCTTTCAAGTCCCCGCAAAACCAAAATGGGGAACGCTCCGATGCCCCGGTCGTTAGGTCCCTATCACCGAGGAGACAGAATCATGGCTACCAAGCAAGGCAAGAACGACAATCGCCTCTCGGACAAGGAAGCTCTCCATATCGCGGAGACCACCGACGTTTCGCCGCGGCAGGCCAAGGAATTGGCTGAGAAGCACGGCAAGCAAAAGGCCGAGAAGGAAGCCAAGAACTTCAAGGCCGAAGGTTGATCCGGGTCTGGTTCTGACAAGTCCAGTGTCGCAAGTCGACGTCTCGAGGCAGCAGGGCGGGTGGCCGCGAACGGTTCAGGAAAAACTGTCGTAGCCCGCGCGGCCCTCGTCCAGCAGCCGCCTGATCACCGCGACGCCGCCGGCAACATCCTCGCGCCCGCTCGGCTGCGAGACACCGAAGCGCACCCCATGGAAAACCCGCTCCGAGCGCCCCGCCTTGAATTCATCCTCATCGTCGATCAGCACGCCATGCTCCAGGCAGGCATTCTTGAACGTGCCGGAAAGCCAGGGATCGGGCAGGGTGAGCCAGACGAACGGCACCTTGTCGTGCGATCTGAATGAGAAGCCCGCCAAACTTTCGCGCACTATGGACATGCGGGCGCTGATCTCCGCGATGCTGCGCTTGCGGATTTCGCTGGCCTGGCCGGAAAGCACCAGCCGGGCATTCACCTCCGCCAGCAGGAATGGCATGCCGCCCGTCATCATCTTGTGGGCGACCCGGATGCGATGGCGATAGGCGGGCGGGCAGGAGAGCCAGCCGCCGCGCAGTCCGGCGGCGACCGACTTCGACAGGCCGCCGGCGATGATGGTGCGCTCGGGCGCGAATTCGGCAAGCAGCGGTGTCGGGTCGTCGGTCAAATGGCCGTAGAGGTCATCCTCGATCAGGATGACGTTGTAATCACGGGCGATACGCGCGATCGCCTCGCGTCGCGCCGACGACAAGGTCACCAAGGTCGGATTCTGCGCCGTCGGTATCAGGAAGATCATCTTGGGGTGCTTTTGCGCGCAGACGCGTTCGAAATCCGCCGGATCGAGGCCTTCATCGTCCGATGCAACCAGCGCGGTGCGCCGGCCGATCAGGCCGGCGCTGCGGGAAATCTGCGAGTAGGTGAGGTGCTCGAAGGCGACATAGTCGCCGGGCGTGGTCAGGGCCGCGATCGCGGCCATCACCGCGGCGTGGGTACCGAGGGTAGGCACGATTGTATCGATCGTTGGCCGGAAGGCATTCCGGGACAGCCAACGGGCGCCGGCTTCGTACCAGCGATCCGGGAAGTCGCGCGTGTAACTTGAAATCTCATGCGGATGGTCCTGAGCGGTGCGCGACAGGACGTCGGCTACAACGGCGCCTTGGCCGATATCAGGGGCTGCCGTGCTGTCGAACCGCAACTTGCCCTTGGGGGCATCGACATAGCGCGTGCCTTCCACGCTGGTGTCGGGCGCCTCCGGCTTCGTAACTCCGATGTTCTGGCTAAGCACATAGGTCCCGCGTCCGACTTCGCCGCTGACGAGACCGCGCTCGCGCAGCAACTGATAGGCCCGCCCGACGGTGCCGACCGTGGCGCCGATGTCGTAGGCAAGGTCGCGCTGTGGCGGCAGTTTTGCCCCCGCGCCGATCACTCCTCGATCGATATCCGCCTCGATGGAATCCGCGAGACGCTGATACAGCGGGCCTGAACCGGTGAGATCTGGAATCCAATTTGTCATGGTGACAATTTTCTATATTGCACCGTTTTGGGAGTCAATACATACCGGCAATGCACCCAACCGAGGGTGCAATTGACATTTGGCAGAAAGAAAATGAATACAATCGGAACATTCCGCCACTCGGAAACCCAATTGCTCGGTCAGCCTGCTCGCCCGTCCGGGCAGCGCGGCTTCGCCGGCCGAATTGTGCATGTGGTCAGTTCGCTGGCGAAATGGATCGACCGCCTGCTGGAGCGCCGGCGCGGCCGACTGGCGCTGCTGGAGATGACCGACGATCAACTCAAGGACATCGGCATCTCACGCTGCGACGCTCACCGCGAAGGCATTAAGCCGCTCTGGGAATAGCGGCCCGTCTACCGGGCGCCTTTGCTCCCGAGGCGCCCGATAGCGTGGTCGACGAAAACGGCGACGACGCATATCACCAGGAAAAGTGTGGTTATGGCGAGCGCGGCCACGGCGACGCTCTCAACGCCGTTCCTGGCGACATCGAGGAAGGGATAGGGCACTTCGCCCGCCAGCGGCGCGCGCGCCAGCGCATAGGCCAGATAGGCGATGGGATAGAGCACCCACCAGGAGATGTCGCTCCATCGCGTCCTGCCATCGGCGCCCGATATCAGCCACCACAGCACGAACAGCACCGGCGTCACGTAGTGCAGCAGGATGTCGCAGAGCAGGAACAGGCCTTGCGGCTGCCAGAGCCGCGCCAGAACCGTGGCATAGACGATGAACACCAGGGTGATCGAAGCCGCGACGCCCGCGCGCATCCGCGGTCCGGCAAAGGCCGGCAGCCACGCATAGAAGCCGGATGACAACAGCGAGGCGTGGACCAGCACGGCGCCAATGTTGGTCAGGATGGTGAAGAAGCTGAAATAGAACACGATCGAGCCGAGCAGGCCGCGGCCCGCTACCATCGAAGCCGGAATGGTGATCGAGAACTGCAAAGCGAGCACTATCAGGCCAACAACCAATCCCGCGATCTGCAGGAACCGGCCCATGGCTGGCTCAGGCCGTGGCCGCGCAGGCCGGATTGCCCGCCTGCCAGCGCGCGACATCGGAGCTGATGCGTGCGCCGAGCGGGTCCTTCATCAACGGTCCGAAGACGTCGACACGGCTTGAATTGCCCTGTGCCTGCACGACCAGCAACGGTTTGCCGCCATAGTGCTTGGCCGGCACCAGAAGGAAGCGCGGGGTGCCGCTGAACGAGTTCAGTTCATTGGCCATCTGATACTGCCTGAAGGCCGGATCCTTGCTGGCGATCCAGCATTTGTGGGCCGATATCGCCACCTGTTCCATGGAGAGCAGCGCGGCGCTCTTGCCCGACGGCACGGGCGTGCTCTTGGGGCTCGATTGGCAAGATGCCAAGGCAAAGCCTGACACGGCGATCAGGGCGATCGTCCTGTTCTTGATCAAGCGGCACCCATTTCGAGTTCGGACAGAGAGATCTTCAGGCCGTCGGTCATCTCGCCCCACACCCTGGACAATGCCGGATGCTGCGAAGCGATCTGCTCATAGGCATCGAATCTGGGATAGGCGTCGAGCAGGTCGTGGCGGCCGGTCATGGCGCGGAAATTGTTGAAGATGAACCGCGTCGGCGTCAGCCAGGCATCGGCGAAACTGATGTCGCTGCCGAGCGCGAAGGGGCCTTGCGCCATGCGTGCCTCGATGGCGGCCAGCCCATGGTGCAGACGGGCGAATTGGGCGTCGATCTCGGCAATGTCGCGCTTCGGCACGAAATGCAGTTCGAAAAGCTTCATCGTCGGTGTGAGTACGTCGAGATCGACGATGCGGGCAAACATGCGCACCAGCGCGCGGTCCTTCGAATCGGGCGGCAACAGAGCCGGTTCGGGAAACCGTTCCTCGAGATATTCGGCGATCACCACCGATTCGACGATCGTTTCGCCCGAGCCGGTGATCAGAACCGGAATCCGGTTCATCGGCGAGATGGCGCGAAACGCCTCGGGGATCGGAAAACCGGGCGGAGGCGCGATGATCTTGATCGGCACGTCCTTGATATAGGACAGCGCCCGCACGATCGAAGAGTAGGGCGACAACGGCCGCGAATAGAGTTTCATGACCGTCTCTCCCTCACGCTATGATCTTGAATTGCCGCAATTCTTAAGGTTGCGGTTGCAAACTTCAAGCGGCAATGCCCAAGGCGCCTTCGAACAGCGCTCTGCCGTCATTGCCGCCATGCGCTGCTTCTATCAGATTCTCGGGATGCGGCATCAGGCCGAGCACATTGCCTTGTTCGTTGACGATGCCGGCAATGTCGTTGATCGAGCCGTTCGGGTTGGTGCCTTCGGCATAGCGGAACACCACCTGGCCTTCGCCCTCGAGACGGGCAAGTGTGTCGGCGTCGGCAAAGTAATTCCCGTCGTGATGCGCCACCGGCGAGCGGATGATCTGGCCCGGCTGGTAGCGACGCGTGAACATGGTGTTGGCGTTGGCGATCTCGAGCTTGACCTGCCGGCAGACGAATTTCAGCGAGGTGTTGCGCATCAGCGCACCTGGCAGCAGACCGGCCTCGACGAGAATTTGGAAACCGTTGCAAACGCCGATGACCATGACGCCCTTGGCCGCCTTTTCGGCGACCGCCCGCATGACCGGCATGCGTGCCGCGATCGCGCCGCAGCGCAGATAGTCGCCAAAGGAAAAACCGCCTGGGATGGCGATCAGGTCGACATCGGGAATTTCGGTGTCGGTCTGCCAGACGGTTGCCGGCGCCTGTCCGGAAATCTTGGTCAGCGCCGCGATCATGTCGCGGTCGCGGTTGAGGCCAGGGAGAAGGACGACGGCTGATTTCATTTTGGTTCGTAAGGCCTTTGTGCTTCGGCAAGTTCGCGCGGGTCGAGACGGCGCTCGATATGTTCTAGCCAATCATCCCGGCGAGCGAGCACGCCATAGATGTTCTTCACGTCACTCTCGGTGGCTATCAGATGACCGCGGATGGAGCCAAGCTCGGATTTTACCTCTCCGAGCGTCAAATCCATCCTGTCCAACCGTGATTGAATGGACTTGAGGCCTTCAAATATCAAAGCTTCCATCGCTCTCGGCCATCAGTTCCTCCGGCACAACTTCAGGTAAGCGTCACACTATAATTCTCAATTACAGTGTTCGCCAGCAGCTTGTCGCACATGGCCTTGAGATCGGCCTCGGCCTTGCCCTTGTCGCTTTCCGAAAGCTCGACGTCGAACACCTTGCCCTGCCGCACTTGGCCGACGCCATCGAAGCCCAGCCCCGACAGCGCGTGTTCGATCGCCTTGCCTTGCGGGTCGAGCACACCATTCTTGAGGGTGACGGTAATGCGGGCCTTGATCACGCTGGACATGCTCCTGTTCTGAACGTTGGGCGCAAGCCGGTGTCAGTGCGGCTTGCCTTTGAGGCCATCGGTCGAGGCGACAAGCACCGGACCGGTAGGACGCGGCGGCTCGTTCTCGTTCATGATGCCGAGGCGGCGGGCGACTTCCTGATAGGCCTCGACGAGGCCGCCCATGTCGCGGCGGAAACGGTCCTTATCGAGCTTGTCCTGCGTCGCCACGTCCCACAGGCGGCAGGAATCCGGCGAAATCTCGTCGGCCACGACGATGCGCATCATGTCGCCCTCGAACAGGCGACCGCACTCGATCTTGAAGTCGACGAGCTGGATGCCGACCCCCATGAACAGGCCGGAGAGGAAATCGTTGACGCGGATGGCCAGCGCCATGACGTCGTCGATCTCCTGCGGGCTTGCCCAGCCGAACGCCGTGATGTGCTCTTCCGAAACCATCGGATCGTCGAGCGCGTCGGCCTTGTAATAGAATTCGATGATCGAGCGCGGCAGGACGGTGCCTTCCTCGATGCCGAGGCGCTTGGACAGCGAACCGGCGGCGACATTGCGCACCACCACCTCGAGCGGGATGATCTCGACTTCCTTGATCAGCTGCTCGCGCATGTTGAGCCGGCGGATGAAGTGGGTCGGGATGCCCATGCGGTTCAAATGATTGAAGATGTATTCGGAAATGCGGTTGTTAAGTACACCCTTGCCGTCGATGACCTCGTGCTTCTTCTTGTTGAACGCGGTTGCGTCGTCCTTGAAGAACTGGATCAGCGTGCCCGGCTCGGGTCCCTCATAGAGGATCTTGGCCTTGCCTTCATAAATGCGGCGGCGATTTTTCATTTGAATTTTTCTCTGGATTTGCGGACAGGCGGCAAGCGACCACTTCCTGTCCGTCCGCCTGAATTAATGCGGCGACGGTGACGTTCAATGCCGGGTCTATCCCAATCACACCGTTTGCTCAATCGGCAAATCCTTTCAATCAACCGCTTTCGGGACTGAAATGCCGCAGCGCAGCATATGACGAAGCATATTGACCGGCCCGCGACCTTTTGGTTTGTGCTTCGGCAACACACATATCCATTGCCAACGAATCGGATTTGACCGGAGGGACGCCATGAGCAGCATGAAAGACCGCGAAGAGGGCTTCGAGCGCAAATTCGCATTCGACGAGGAGCTTCGGTTCAAGGCTTCGGCGCGGCGCAACAAGGCGCTTGGTCTGTGGGCAGCCGAAAAGCTCGGAAAATCCGGCGCCGATGCCGACGCCTACGCCAAGGAAGTCGTTGTTTCCGACATCGAGGAAGCCGGCGACCACGACGTGTTCCGCAAGATCCGCAAGGATTTCGATGCCGCCGGCGTCGAGCAGTCCGATCACCAGATCCGCCGCACCATGGACGAAATGATGGCGCAGGCGATCGAGCAGATCAAGAACACCTGATCCGGCCGCTTTCTGGCCCAATCGACCGCCCTGCCGATCCGGGCGGTTTTTCTTTGCCTTTGCGGCGGTTTCCGGCTGAAACTGCCGACGTTAACGAGGAAAGAGATTAGATGTCCCTGAAGTCCCGTCTTGCCGCAGATGAAACGCTGGTAACCGCCTGGTCGGGCGTGCCGGACGCCTTGACCGTGGAGATCCTCGCCAGGCAGGACTTCGATGCCGTGACACTCGACATGCAGCATGGCGGCCATCACGAGGACAGCGTCCTGCGCGGCCTGGCACCCGTGCTGGCCCTGGGCAAGCCGGCGCTGGTGCGCATTCCCGTTGGCCGTTTCGACATGGCCAGCCGTGCTCTCGATTTTGGCGCCGAAGCAGTCATTGCGCCGATGGTCAACTCGGTGGCCGATGCAAAGCTGTTCGCCGCGGCCATGAAGTATCCCCCGCTCGGCGAGCGCTCGTGGGGTCCGACCTATGCCTTTCCCCGCCATGGCAAGGGCGACTATGCCGAATGGCTGCGCGACGCCAATCAGCGCACCATGGCTTTTGCCATGGTCGAGACGCGCGCCGCGCTCGATGCGCTTGACGGTATCCTCGACACGCCGGGCATCGACGGCATTTTCCTCGGGCCGTCCGACTTCTCGATCGCCTGGACCAACGGCACCACGGTCAATTCGACGCTGGAAAGCATGATGGAGACGGTGGCTTCGGTTGCCGAGCGCACCCGCAAGGCCGGCAAGCATGCGGCGATCTATGTCGTTGAACCGGCTATCGCCGGCCGCGTCATGTCGATGGGCTATCGCCTGCTCGCCACGGGTTCCGAGCACGCGCTGATTTCATTGGGAGCAAGGACCTTGCTCAAGGACATGCGGGACTCGATCGGATCCTGAACCAGCGGACTGCTGTCGCCAGCGTGTTGCTCAGGCCTTTGCACCGCGAGCGCCGTGGCGGCCGATCCGCCGCGTCTGATCCTGTCGAACAAAGCGCCGAGCGCCTGGACCCACCAGTTGTTGAAAGCCATCAGCGGCAATGCCGCGAGGATCGACCCAGATATCGCGGCGGCAGCGCCGAGTGCGGCGGAGTCGCTTGCCAACAGCGCCCATGATCCCAACGAGCAGATAACGGGTACATGCACGAGGTAGAGCGGGAAAGACAGGTCGCCCAGGAAACGTGCGGCCTTGCCGGAGAGCCATGACGGTGGGTCATCCATGCTCAGCACGGCGTAAACCAGCATGATGCTTGCCGGGATGGCCACGCAAGCTTGCCGCAATCCGATATCGGAAGCTGCAATATCGAGCACGGCGAAGGGCCGGTATATTCCCACAGCATCTCCTGCATAACCCAGCAGCACCAGCGAAATAATCGCCATGGCCCCTCTCACCCATCGATTCGGGCGAAATCCCATGGCGAGAAGCGGATAGAGTAGGAGGCTGGCCGGAAAGGCACAAAAAAAGAAGCTGACTTGCACCGCCAAGAATACGCCTGTTGCTATGCAAAGCCAGGACAATAGCGCCCAGCGGCCTTGGAAGAAAAAGACGATCGGGGCGAGGGCGAAGGTCAGCATGCTGCCCCAGAACTCGATCGTCATGGTCCACAGGCTGCTGTCGTAATATTTGTCGCCGTAAATGAATGTCCGCCACGCTCCTTGCAGGAATGCGTCGGAGAAACTCGCTGTCTCCCGCGACAGTACCTTTGAAGCATTGCCGAATCTGCCGAGCCACTCAGATTGAGCGACCGCCGCTGCATCCTCGAAGAAATACAGATCGAGCTTGAAGATGACACAGGACGATAGAACCACAACAAGCACGGGTCCAGCCAGACGAGGCAAACGTTTGATCGCACCCAGCCGAAGGTCTTGTGCGTCGCGGGACTGGAAATAACGCTTCACAAGCACATAGGAAGAGAGGACGAAAAACAAGTAGACGGCAGAGCCGCCATTGAAAGCGAGGAAAGCCAGACTTGTCTTGAGCGATTGCGCAGCCGCCTCTTCGCCCGCCGCGGACGGCGCAAAAGCACACAAGATATGCCAATTGAGAACGATAAGCGCTGCGGCACCTCTCAAGAATTCGAGTGAAGCGTCCTTGCGCAAGCATTGACCTTTGTTTCAAGGGCGAAGAATTGGCAGCCCGGTTCAAGCACGGATGATCATCCAGAAAGCAATTTCCACTGCTTCTGAATAGTTAACGCTGGCCCTCTTAAATTATTATTTATTCGAGTCCTGCAGTTTGATCGAATGCCATCGTGCGTTGATTTTGGCGCGCCTCAGAGGTCCGTCAGAAACTTGGCGAAGGTCATCGATCCCTCGGGCCAGGGGCCAAAGCCTGAATCCTCGCTGAGATGGCCGGTTTCTCCGGCATCGATGAACAGCGAGCCCCAGGCGCCGGCGATGTCCTCGGCGACATCGAAAGGGCAGAAGGGGTCGTTGCGGCTGGCGATCACGATGGAGGGAAACGGCAGCGGTTCGCGAGGATAAGGGCCGAAGGTCATCAGATGTCTTGGCTTGATCTTGGGATTCGCGACGTCCGGCGGTGCCACGAAGAAGGCGCCGGCGACCGGCTTCCGGAACTGCGGAATGGCTTGTACGGCCGCGGCCACTCCAAGTGAGTGGGCGACGAGAACGACAGGTCTCTCGGCCTCGTTGACCGCCTTGGCCACACTCGCCGTCCAGTCCTCGCGTACCGGCTTCGACCATTCCGCTTGCTCGACGCGGCGCGCCGTGGACAGTTTCGATTGCCAGCGGGTCTGCCAATGCTCAGGCCCCGAATTGGTGTATCCGGGAATGATCAGAATATCTGCGTCCTTGACTTTCATGGCGCTCAGATAGCGAGCGCGATTGCCTCATGCAACCGTTGATGGGCAGGCTTCCGGTCGCAACGGTGAACACCATGTTCGCTTTTCGCTGTCTTGTGTGAACGATGAAGATCGACGATCTCTGTCGGGAGAGAAACAGCCGTGGAGGACCGGGATTTTGGCGCTGACACGACGTAGAATGATCGGCGCCGCTGGCCTCCTGGCTTTGGGAGCTTCGCGAGACGTCGCCGCAACGGAGACAATGATGAGCGAACTGCCATTTGCCGCCACCACCCCGGTGAGCGTCGCCCGCGTCGGTTTGAAGGCGCGTGATGCCGAAAGTCTTGCCGCCTACTATCGTAAAGTCGTCGGACTGCAGGAATTGAGCCGTGCCGAAGGCGCGATCACGCTCGGCGCCGGCAGCCGTCCGCTGCTAGTGCTTGAGCCGGACAGCTCTGCCAAACCGGACGATCCGCGCAGCGCCGGCCTGTTCCATACGGCTTTCCTGCTGCCCAGCCGTGCCGATCTCGGACGCTGGATCAACCACGCCATCTCAGACAAGATCGCTATCGAGGGCGCTTCGGACCATCTGGTCAGCGAAGCGCTCTACCTGACCGATCCCGAGGGCAACGGCATCGAAATCTATGCCGACCGCCGCCCGCAGGATTGGAAATGGAACGGCGACAAGATCGCCATGGCGACCGAGCGGATGAACATTCCGTCTGTCGTTGCCGAAGTGCCGGCCGGCGATGCGGGATGGCAAGGCGCGCCGGAAAACAGCATTGTCGGCCATGTCCACCTGCGCGTCGGCAGACCGGAAGAGGCCGAAGCCTGGTGGAACCAGGAATTCGGCTTCGACACGGTCGCCAAATATGGCGGCCAGGCGGTGTTCCTGTCGTCGGGGCATTATCACCACCACATCGGCGCCAATGCCTGGCACAGCGCCGGCGCCGGCCGCCGCGACCCCTCCCGCTCGGGCCTTGCCTGGGTCGAGATGCGTTCGGACAATGCGAGCAGCGAAACGACCCGTGAGGATCCTTGGGGCACGGTGATCAGGACCGTGCCGGGTAAGGCTTGATTGGACGTCATCACGGCACCTTCTCCCCATAAACGGGGAGAAGGAAAGCTCATGCTCCTCCGAACACCCGCTTGAAGATCGTGTCGACGTGCTTGGTGTGGTAACCCAGGTCGAATTTCTCGCGGATTTGCGCCTCCGGCAGTGCGGCTGTCACTTCCTTGTCGGCCAGAAGTTCCTCAAGAAAATCAGCGCCTTGTTCCCACACCTTCATGGCATTGCGCTGCACCAGCCGGTAGGAATCCTCGCGTGACAGGCCGGCCTGCGTTAGCGCCAGCATGACGCGTTGCGAATGCACAAGGCCGCGAAACTTGTTCATGTTGTTCAGCATGTTGTCGGGATAGACGACCAGCTTGTCGACGACGCTGGTCAGGCGTGACAGCGCGAAATCGAGCGTCACGGTGGCGTCCGGGCCGATCATGCGCTCGACCGAGGAGTGCGAGATGTCGCGCTCATGCCAGAGCGCCACGTTCTCCATCGCCGGCAGCGCCATGGAACGCACCATGCGGGCAAGGCCGGTGAGGTTTTCGGTCAGCACCGGGTTGCGCTTGTGCGGCATCGCCGACGAGCCTTTCTGGCCCGGCGAAAAATACTCTTCCGCTTCCAGCACTTCGGTGCGCTGCAGATGCCGGACCTCGATCGCCAGCCGCTCGATCGAGGAGGCGATAACGCCGAGGGTCGCGAAGAACATGGCGTGGCGGTCGCGCGGAATCACCTGCGTCGACACCGGTTCCGGCTTCAGTCCGAGCTTTGCCGCCACATGTTCCTCGACATAGGGCTCGATGTTGGCGAAGGTGCCGACCGCGCCCGAAATCGCACAGGTGGCAATGTCTTCGCGCGCGTGCACCAGCCGCTCGCGGCAGCGCGAGAATTCGGCATAGGCCTGCGCCAGCTTGATGCCGAAGGTCGTCGGCTCGGCATGGATGCCGTGGCTGCGGCCGATGGTGACGGTGTCCTTGTGCTCGAACGCGCGGCGCTTGAGCGCTGCAAGCAACGTATCGATGTCGGCCAGCAGAATGTCGCTGGCGCGGGTGAGTTGCACCGCAAAGCAGGTGTCGAGCACGTCCGAAGACGTCATGCCCTGATGGATGAAGCGCGCATCGGGCCCGACGAATTCGGCAAGATGGGTAAGGAAGGCGATAACGTCATGCTTGGTGACGCGCTCGATCGCGTCGATCTTCTCGACGTTGAATTCGGCCGCGCTTCCCTTTTCCCAGATCGTTTTTGCCGCTTCCTTGGGGATGACCCCCAGTTCGGCCAGCGCGTCGCAGGCATGGGCCTCGATTTCGAACCAGATGCGAAACCGGGTTTCGGGCGACCAGATGGCGACCATTTCCGGCCGGGAATAGCGAGGGATCATCGGTCATTCCTGATGTGTCGGAGGGATTTGTCCGCGTCCTAACAGAGGCGGGCCAAATGCTCAACGCTGCTGCCGTGCAAACCAGAGGCTGACGGCGAACAAGGCGACGAAACCAAGCGGGAAATAGAGCCGGATGCCCAGCACCACGAACTGGTAGGACGCCACCGCCATCGTGAAGGCGAGCTGAAAGCCCCAGGTGAAGGTGAATACGGGCGCATGCCATTCGGCATAGTAGGAGCGGTATTGCAGGGCATACAGCAGGGCGGTGAGGCCGATCGTTGCGGCCGCAAGCCCTACGAATGTTGCCGCGAAGGCGACCTCCCGGCCCCTTTCGAGCGAAACCAGCCGTGCGGCAAAGAGGCCAACCGGAAAGGCCAGGGCGCCGCCGACGGCAAACAGCAGGGACACGGTGCGGATCTTGCCCGGCGTCACCCAATTGTCCAGCAACAGGTTGACGAGTGCGCTGGCGCCCATGGCGGCGGCCCACAGCAGCGCACCGAGAAGCGCTGCACGCAGTGTCGGCATGGCGCCGCGAAGGTGGTGCAGGGCGCGATTGCGCCTGACGGGTTGGACAAGCTCTGTCACAGGCGGCCGGTCACGGCGATCCAGCGAAAGTCCGGCCCTTCGAAGCCATACTGGCGCACCGCGATCAGCACCGCATAAGCGCTGAGGCTGTCCATCGAGAACGTCTGCACCGCGCCGATGCGGTAGCCGTTCGGGCAGCCCCGGCTCTTGGGGATCGCTTTGTCCTCGTGCAGCAATTTGGTGGTGCCGCCATCCCGCGCCTCGATACGCAGCAGCCGGAAGCCATTGATCTCGCCCTGGCTGGCGCAACTTTCGGTGTCATTCATGCCGATCTCGTCGAGCCGGAACTCGAGCGGCTGGTCGACAGGGGAAAAGATCGGTCGCGGATTGACCACTATGCGATGTGGATCGGCCGAAAGCTCGGTCACCGGGTTGGAGCCGGCGGTGATGCCGCGGTTGGCACTCAGCTCGGCCTGGCTGACAATGGCCTCGCCCTTTTGCCGGGCCTGAAGGCGGGCAGCGTCGAGCGTTGCCTTCTCGTCGTCGAGCCGGACCCTGACCGGCGTGCCCTTGAGAAAGCTGTCGTTGCTCGTGTCGATGTAATACCGGTTGGCATAGGGAAAGCCCGACCCGTCCTGGATGCCGTACTCCTCGAAGGCGAACACGCCGCCATCCCGGGTGAAGCCCAGGATTTCGAGCTCCGCGACATCGCCGGCCTGGGCAATCGACGCCGCGAACTGCGTGGCCAGGCAAACGGCAAACAGGAAAAGCGTCCGCATTGTCATCGCTCCTTCGGCCTGATCGCTTCAATCCCTAGCACGACGAGATCAAAACGTCGTGCGGACCAAGGCCGATGCATCCAAACCGCTCGTCATTTGTTATTGTCGGCAGTCCCAAGGGAAACCCACCCCAATGGAGAAGCTAACATGACCGACACCAGCAAAATTCGTGAGCACATGGACGTCGTCGGCGCCGACGGCGTGCATATCGGCACCGTCGACAAGGTCGATGGTCAGCGCATCAAGCTGACCAAGGCCGACAGTGGCGAGGGGGCTCACAAGGGCCATCACCACTATATTTCCCTGGCCCTGGTTGCCGAGGTCGATGGCAAGAAGGTGTGGCTGTCCGCGAATTCCGATGTCGCGGTGACGTTCGAGGAAGAAAAATCCGATCCGGTTTGATCGACGGCTTTAGCCAGCCTAGTGACGTGACGACCAGACGGGAAACAGGTCGTTGTCGGCTGGCGTCGCGGCAAACACGCCACGGCTGATGGCGCGCGCCATAGTGGCGCCGGCGGCGGCGTAGAGGTCGATTGCCGCGTCGGCGGTCAGTTCGACCCCGCTCTTGCCGGTGGCCAGCGCGAACACCAGGTCGCCGTCGGCCGGCGTATGGGTCGGCCAGATGGCGCGTACGAAGCCGTCATGCGCCGAAATCGCCAGGCGTTTGGCGGCGGCCTTGGTGAGAACCGCGTCCGTGGCAATGACCGCGATGGTCGTGTTGCCGCCGCTGTCCATCTGCCGTCCGTGATCCTTGTCCCGGTATTTCAGCAAAATCCGCTTCGCGTCCTCGGGCATGGGCGAGGGATAACCAAGCCCGCCGAATTCATCGCCGATTTCGAAGGGTGCCGCCCAGAAATGGCGGGTGCGGCCGACGGTCACCGAGCCGGTCGGGTTGACGGCGGCCAGCGCGCCGATGGTGATCCCATTGTCCAGCAGTGTCGAGGCCGAACCCAGGCCACCCTTCAGCCCCGATGTCAGGGCACCGGTCCCGGCGCCCGCCGTGCCAAATTGGAAATCGACAGCGGCAGCCTGCACCGACTCGTAGCCGAGGTCGCGATAAGGTGGATAGCGGTCCCAGTCCTTGTCGCCGCCATTGCGCAGGTCGAAGAGGATCGCCGCCGGGACGATTGGTACGCGGAAGCCGCCAACCTCGAAGCCGATGCCGCGTTCGCGCAGTGCGGCCTGCACGCCGGAGGCAGCATCGAGACCGAAAGCAGAACCGCCCGACAGCACCACGGCATGGATCGTCTCCACCAAATTATGCGGTTCCAGCAGATCCGTCTCGCGGGTGCCGGGCGCGCCGCCAAGAATCTGGACTCCCGCGACCGCCGGCTCGTCGCAAAGGACAGTCGTCACGCCGGACTTCAGCCTGGCGTCGGAAGCATTGCCAACGCGCAGGCCCATGACATCGGTGATGAGATTGCGTGGACCGGTGCGGAACATCAGTTGTTTTCCAAGGGCACGAAGCGGGTGCCGTCGAAGCGGAAGACACGGTAGAGGCTCTGGCTGAGGTCGCCCTTGTCGTCGAAGCGGACCGGTCCGATCGCCGTGGTGAAATCATGCCCGGTGAGTGCCTCGGCCAGCGCCCCGCCGGAGCCTGCTGCGTCCGACGAAGCCGCCTTGGCGATCTCGACCGCCGCATAAGCCGGCAGGGCGTAGCCGTCCGGCACGATCTTGTGCGCGGAAAAGTTTTCCAGCACTTTGGGATCCGCGACATCGGCCCATTCGGGTGGCGCGATCATCAGCGTGCCGGTCGCGTAAGGCACGTCGCCGGGCGGCGTGCGCAGGTTTTCGCCGCCGGCGAGGACGATGCCCGTCTGGAGCTGGGCGGCATCGCGTCCCATAATGGCGATGTCGTCGCCGTCGCCGCCGGCAAAGACATGCGTGGCGCCGGCCTTTTTCAGCCGTCCGACCAGGCCGATCTGGTTGTCGAGCTGCGGCCGGAACGTGTCGACGAAGACCGGTTTCAGTGCCGCCTGCTCGGCAGCAGCACGAAATGTCTCCGCCATCTCGCGGCCATAGATGGTGCCGTCGTCAATGATCGCGAATAGCTCGTTCTGCCATAGCCGGGTGAGGTTAGCGGCAACGGCGTTGCGCTCGTCGTCGCCGCGCGGGCCGAGGCGATAAACCGGCCAGCCGGTCTTGGCGCGGCGGTCGGTCAGGCTTTCGGTTCGCACACCAACGGTGATGACAGGAATATTGGCGTCCTTGAGGACAGGCATCGCCGCCTCGATCGCCTCCGTGCAGAGGAAGCCGATCACGACATTGACCTTGGCTGCCACGAATTCCCTGGCCGCCGCGGCTCCGCCATCGCCGGTGCAGGCGTCATCAACGGTCTTGAGTTGGATGCCGTCCACCTCTGCCGCGAGCCCGGCGCCAACCTCGATCTGCCTGCCGAGGATGGCCGATGGTCCCGACAGGGGTGCTGCGACACCAATCGTGAGCGTCTGTGCGCTGGCGGCGCCGGCCATGAACAGCCAGGCCAGCGCTGCGGTTATGGTTGCCCCGGATCGCATGCTGCCGAAGAATTCCTCCAAGCCCGCGACGTCGCGCAGGCGTCAAATTCCCGCCAAGACCTAAAGGCTGCCCGGCCTTGGTGCAACACGCGAATTCGGGATATGGGCCAAGCACTTCGCTTGTGGCATGTGATGTCTGGCCATATATGTCAGGTGAACAATGGCCATGGAATGTTCCAGTGCTGAAGAAGAACGATATTGGACCGCAGGCCTATCGCGACGCGATGAGTCATTTTGCCGGTCATGTCCATGTGGTGACCACCGACGGACCCGCCGGAAAGCGGGGGACGACGGTGATCGCGGCATGCTCTGTGTCGGATACGCCGCCGACCATCCTGGTCTGCCTCAATCGTGAAAATGCCAAGAATGAGCTGTTCGTGAAGAACGGCAAATTTGCCCTGAACACGCTGGCTTCGCACCAGGAGCCGCTGTCGATTGGATTTTCCGGCATGACTGGCCTGCCGGTCGAAGAGCGCTTCGCGCTCGGCGAATGGGATGTGATTTCCACCGGCGCGCCGACGCTGAAGGGCGCGCTCGCCGTGTTCGACTGCGAATTGATCGACACCAAGGACCTCGCCACCCATCGTGTGCTTTTTGGCAAGGTGACAGGTCTGCGTATGGGCGATAATTTGCGGCCGCTGATCTATCACGCCCGCGGCTACCACGTCCTGGAAAGTGGGGCCGCCGCACCCACGGAGAAGGAATGAGCGACTTGAACCCGCGCCCCGTGCCGCGGACGATCGACGAAACGCTCGATCTCCTGACCGGCGCGGACTATGTCGCGGACCGGTCGCTGGCAACGGTGCTTTTCCTGTCTCTGCGCATGAGACGGCCGCTTTTCCTCGAAGGCGAGGCCGGCGTCGGCAAGACCGAGATCGCCAAGGTGTTGGCCGAGGCGCTTGGCCGCCGGCTGATCCGCCTGCAGTGTTATGAGGGGCTCGACGTCTCCTCGGCCGTTTATGAGTGGAATTACGCCGCGCAGATGATCGAAATCCGCATGGAGGAGGCAGCCGGCAAGGTCGACCGCGCCGCCATGGAGCGTAACGTCTTCTCCGAAAAGTACCTGATCCGCCGGCCGGTGCTCGATGCGCTGACTGGCAAGACGGGCGCAGCCCCGGTTTTCCTGATCGACGAACTCGACCGCACCGACGAAGCCTTCGAAGCCTTCCTGCTCGAAATCCTCTCCGACTTCCAGGTGACTGTGCCTGAACTCGGCACGATCAAGGCGGAAGAGCCGCCGATCGTCATCATCACCACCAACCGCACCCGCGAAATCCACGATGCGCTGAAGCGGCGCTGCCTTTATCACTGGGTCGACTATCCCAGTGCCGAGCGCGAACTGGAGATCGTGCGCCGCAAGGTGCCTCGGGCCAACCAGCGGCTTTCGGCCGAAGTGGTGTCATTCATCCAGAAGCTGCGCCAGATCGAGCTGTTCAAGGTGCCGGGCGTCGCCGAAACCATCGACTGGGCCGGCGCGCTGACCGAACTCGACAAGGTGGCGCTCGATCCGGAGACCGTGTCCGACACGATCGGGGTGCTGCTGAAATACCAGGACGACATTGCCCGCATGGGCGCGGGCGAGGGCCGGCGCATCCTCGACGAGGTCAAGACCGAGCTCGCGGCGGCGGAGTAGGGTGGTGAAGGCGTCCCGACCCGACCCTGGAGAGGCGACGGCGGACGGCCGGATCGCAGACAACATAGTCTATTTCGCCCGCACCTTGCGCAAGGCCGGCATGCGGGTCGGGCCCGCTTCGGTCAAGGACGCGATCGAGGCGGTGCTCGTCGCCGGCATCGGCTCGCGTGATGACTTTTACTGGACCCTGCACGCCGTTCTGGTCTCGCGGCATGAGGATCATGCCACCTTCGACGAAGCTTTCCGACTGTTCTGGAAATCGCGCGAATTGATCGAGAAGCTGCTGGCGATGTTTTCGCCGGTGGCGCCTGACATCAGGCAGAAGCAGAAACCGCGCGCGGCTGAAAATCGCGTCAGCCAGGCGATGTTCGAGGGTCATCAGAAAAACCAGACGCCTCAGGAAATCCCTGAGATCGAGGTCGACGCCCGCTTCACCTTTTCCGGCAACGAGCTGTTGCGGGGCAAGGATTTCGCGCAGATGAACGCAGTCGAGATGGCTGACGCCAGGAAGGCGATCGCGGCGTTGCGGCTGCCTGTCGACATGGTGCGGACCAGACGCTTCAAGGCCGATGCGCATGGCCGCCGCATCGATCCACGCGCCATGATGCGCTCGGCGGCGCGTACCGGCGGTGAATTGATCCTGCCGAAATTCCGCTCGGTCCGCGAAGTCCATCCGCCCCTGGTGGTGCTGGCCGATATTTCCGGTTCGATGAGCCAATACACGCGCATCTTCCTGCATTTCCTGCATGCGCTGACGGAAAAGCGCCGGCGCGTGCACACTTTCGTCTTCGGCACGCGGCTGACCAACCTGACCCGGCAGATGCGCCACCGCGATCCCGATGCCGCCCTTGCCGATTGCTCGGCGGCGGTCAAGGACTGGTCGGGTGGCACGCGCATCGGCGATACGCTAGCCGAGTTCAACCTTGTATGGTCGCGACGTGTGCTGGGACAGGGCGCGGTGGTGCTTCTGATCACCGACGGGCTGGAGCGCGACGATATAGGGGGCTTGGCGGAAGAAATGGAACGGCTGCACAAATCCTGCCGGCGGCTGATCTGGCTCAATCCGTTGTTGCGCTTCGATGGTTTTCAGGCGCGCGCCCGCGGCGTCAAGGCGATGCTGCCGCATGTCGACGAATTCCGCTCGGTGCACAATCTCGACGCGCTCGCCGATCTCTGCACCTCGCTGGACAAGAAATCGGTCCTTTCCGTCGATCCACGGCGGTGGATGGATGCTGGCGCAAGGCGCGCCGCATAGCCATATATTTTCCGGCTTTTGGAAAAACAGACCCTGAGAGAAGCAACGATGAGTGACAGTCTTTATCTCGATGAGGCCCGCGACCCGCTGATCATCGCGGAAGCCTGGATGAAGGACGGCAAGGATGTCGCTGTCGCGACCGTGGTCGAGACCTGGGGTTCGGCGCCGCGCCCGGTCGGCAGCCACCTTGTCATCGATGCCGATGGCAATTTCCACGGCTCAGTTTCGGGCGGTTGCGTCGAGGGCGCTGTCGTGACCGAGGCGGTCGACGTCATCGGCTCCGGCAAAGCCAGGATGCTGGAGTTCGGTGTTGCCGATGAGACCGCCTGGCAAGTCGGCCTGTCCTGCGGCGGCCGCATCAAGGTTTATGTTGAGCGATTGGGCTGACCTCCGATGGATCCTTATGCGCTGAAGACGCTCAATGCCGAGCGGCGCGCCCGCCGCGCGGCGATCCTCGTCACCGATCTCGGTGATGGTCGCGACCGTATCGTGCGGGAGGGCGATCAGGTCGCCGGCGATCTCGGAGCGGCGATCGCCAAGGCGTTTCGATCCGGCAATTCGGGGTCCGTCGAGGCGGAAGGGCGGACCTTCTTCCTCAATGCGCATCTGCCGCGGCCGCGCCTGGTGGTGATCGGCGCCGTGCATATCAGTCAGGCGCTCGCGCCGATGGCCCGGATATCAGGTTATCCCTTGGAGATCATCGATCCGCGCACCGCCTTTGCCACATCGGACCGCTTTCCCGATGTCGCCTTGCATGCCGACTGGCCGCAGGACGTGCTGGAACGCCAGCCGCTTGACGCTTACACCGCGCTCGCCGCCGTTACCCATGACCCGAAGATCGACGATTTCGCGCTGAAGGCGGCACTCGACGCCAACTGTTTCTATGTCGGAGCGCTCGGCAGCCAAAAGACGCATGCCAGGCGCGTCGAGCGCCTGCTGGCGCTGGGCGCGAGTGCGGACCAGATCGCGCGTATCCACGCGCCGATCGGGCTGGACATCGGGGCGGCAAGCCCCGCCGAGATCGCCGTCGCCATTCTCGCGCAGACCATTCTTGCCTTCCGCTCACGCGGCCTCGATGCGAAGGGCGCGGCGGCGTGAAATTCGGTCCGATCCCGATCGACGCGGCCGAAGGGGCGGTGCTGGCGCATGCGACCGCGGCCGGCGAAAAGCGATTTCGCAAGGCGCACAGGCTGAGCGCCGAAGATGTCTCCACGCTCAAGGGGGCAGGTGTTTCGCAGGTCGTTGCGGCCGTGCTGGCGCCGGACGATCTCGGCGAGGACGCCGCGGCGCAAAAAATTGCCGAAAGCATGACCCTAGGCGGCATCGAGGCGAAGCCCGCCGCTACCGGCCGGGTCAATCTCCACGCCAAGGCGGCTGGCATCTTCACCGTCAATGCCGCTGTCATCGATGCCATCAATGCGGTCGATCCCGCTATCACCATCGCCACGCTTGGCCAGCACGCGCCGGTCGAAAAGGGCCAGATGGTCGCGACGGTGAAGATCATCCCCTTTGCGGTCTCTTCCTCGTTGGTGGCCGCCGTGACGGAAATCTGTGCCAGCGGCGAAATTTTTGCCGTCAACGCCTATCGGCCGATGCGTGTCGGCGTCGTCCAGACGGTGCTGCCGGGCACCAAACCAACCGTGCTCGACAAGACGCTACGCGTCACCGAAGCCCGGCTGGCGCGCTCCGGCGGCAGGCTGACGGCGGAGCGCCGTACGCCGCATGAGATCGCCCCTGTCGCCGAGGCTGCCATCGCGCTTGCGCGCGACAACGACATGGTGGTGATCTTCGGGGCTTCCGCGATGAGCGATTTCGCCGACGTCGTTCCGGCGGCGATCGAGAGGGCGGGCGGTACCGTCATCCGCGCGGGCATGCCGGTCGATCCCGGCAATCTGCTGGTGCTCGGCACACTCGGCGGCAAGCGCATCATCGGCGCGCCTGGCTGCGCCCGCAGCCCCAAGGAGAACGGCTTCGACTGGGTGCTCGACCGATTGATTGCCGGCCTGGACGTCACCGCGCGCGACATCGCCAGCATGGGCGTCGGCGGCCTGCTGATGGAGATACCGACGCGGCCGCAGCCGCGCGAGCCGCTGCCGGCCAAAAGTCGGCTCAAGGTCGGGATCGTGCTTCTGGCGGCCGGCCGGTCGAGCCGCATGGGCGGGCCGAACAAGCTGATGGCGCTGTTCGACGGCCAGCCACTGGTGCGCCGCACCGCCGAACGCGCGCTCGCCTCGAAGGCTTCGGGCACGATCGTCGTCACCGGTCATCAGCGCGAGCGGGTGCGCGCGGCATTGTCGGGCCTCGACGTCACCTTCGCCGACAATCCCGATTTTGCCAATGGTCTGTCGACCTCGCTTAAGGCCGGCACTGCCTATCTGCCCGAAGACGCCGCTGGTGCGATGATCGTTCTGGGGGACATGCCGGGTGTCGCATCCGACGATCTCGACAGGCTTATCGATGCCTTCCGCAGGGCCGGCGGCAACTCGGTGGTCCGTGCCACGCACCAAGGCAAACGCGGCAACCCGGTGCTTTTGCCGCGCTCGTTATTCGCGGCAATCGCCCATCTCGAAGGCGACACCGGCGCTCGCCATCTGGTCGAGGCCGAAGGGCTCGATGTCATCGATGTCGAGATCGGCGAAGGCGCGTCCGTCGATGTCGACACCCGAGAGGCACTGGAAGGCGCTGGCGGCGTGCTGCAGGATTGACAAACAGAGGCGGCATTAGCATGCCTGCGGTATGGCTATTCGTACCGTCGCGTGCCGCGCTTTCGTCACGGCAATGCTTTTCTTGTTTTCCTCGGCCGCCAGTGCCGACACATTGTCCCTGAAACCCTTCAAGGACGATCTCTTCGCCTATCCGGCGACGCTGTCATCCGACAGCAATGGCGCCTACACGGTCCTCGACTACCGCGAGATGCGCGACATCAACCAGCGCGACGAGGTGCCGGAAAAGCGCGTGCATGCCCAGTACACCGACACCGGCGTACGCAAGGTGCAGCAGGATCTGATGCTGAAGACCGACGCCGGCGATGTCAGGCATGTCGCCGTCGGCAAGACGCAAGGAGCCGCCATCATCGTGCTTTACCTGCATGGGCAGGGCGGCAGCCGCAAGCAAGGCGTCGACGACTTCACCTTCGGCGGCAATTTCAACCGGCTGAAGAACCTGATGGCCGGCAATGGCGGGCTCTATATTTCTCCGGATTTTCCTGATTTCGGCGACAAGGGCGCGGCACTGGTCGCTGCCCTGATCGACCATTATGCCGAACAGTCTCCGGGCGCGAAAATCTTCGTCGCCTGCGGCTCGATGGGCGGCGCGCTGTGCTGGAAACTTGCCGCACGCAAGGATACCGGTGGCCGCGTGAATGGACTGCTGCTGCTCGGATCGCTGTGGGACGAGGGCTTTCTCGGCAGTCCCGCCTTCAAGCGTCGTGTGCCAGTGTTCTTCGGCCAGGGCAGCCACGACGTGGTTTTTCCGGTGGCTAACCAGGAAGCGTTCTTCCGCTCCATCCTTGCCAAATCAAAAAACTATCCGACCCGCTTCGTCCGCTTCGAGACCGGCACGCACGGCACGCCGATCCGCATGGTAGACTGGCGCGGCACGCTCGACTGGATGCTGTCGAAGGCACCATAAGCCTGACGCGCTAGAGGATCTAAGGCGCGGTGTTGTAGTCGACGATCGTCTGCGGGTTCTCCTCGCCGTCATAGGACGCGTCGACGTCATACTGGACCAGCGAGAAATCGCCGTTGCGGAACAGATATGTCCCGGCATCCGAAGCATCGCCGACGCCGCGCCATTTGTTGAACGTGGTGATGGTGTGAGCGTTCTGGTCATAGTCGGAATTGACCGCCCACCCTGTGGTCCGGAAGCCGATCACCGTTACACTCAACAGCTTGCCGTCGCTGTCGTTGTTCTCGTAGCGTATATCGGTCTCCGGCTCGGCGAACTGCAATTGCCTGACACCGTCCACCTCGTCGGTCATGTAATAGACCGAGCTTTCATTGTAGGCGGCGGCCGAGCAGGAGAAGTGGAACAGCCGGGTCTCCTTGTCAGGATCGTTCGGCTGAGCATTCCTGTCCTTGTATTTGATCGAAAAGACCTCCGGCTCATTGGCCAGGCGGTCCTTGTCGCATTGGTCGCCATAGGTCGCCAGGAAGGCCTTCTTGGCCTGTTCCAGTGCGGTGTCCTTTTTCGGCGGCGGCGGGCCGTCGCCGCAGCTTGGCGGCAACGCCTCGTCGAAGTCAGCGGTGGAGGGCTTCAGCGCTCCCTTGTCGATGAAGATAGGCTGGAACGGCGGCGCCTGGATCTGGGCGTTGACCTGGCGCAGCGTATAGCAGCCGGCGAAAACCTTCGCCTCGCCCTTCTTGTCGGTTGCCTGGATGGCGACCGGGACGTTGTAATAGATGCTGCCCGCCGCGCCCTCGTCCGAAATCGGACCGGTCTTGACCTCCACCTTGTCGGTGCCGTCATAGCCTTTGGCGAATGTGTCGAAATCCTTTGCCGGCTTTGTATCACCGAAGTAGCCCCAGGCGCGGGCGAATTCATGCCGGTTGATGGCGCTGTAGAGTGAATGCACGACCGCATCCGCGCTCGACCGATCATCGACGTAAGGCGCTTCGGGCGTATCGGCTGCGGCCAATGCCGCGTGGCCTGTCGTGGCAAGGGAGAGAAGGGCAGTCGCTGCGAAAAGGGCGCGTCTCATCGGGAATCTCCGCTCGATAACGAAGATTCTACCACGGCGATTGCGGCGACGTGGTGACGCCATGCGCCCGCGGCTTGAAGAATCGCGCCTGAGAGCGCTACGTCCTCCCGCCGGCGTTCCTGCCGGACAGGAGATCCGACGTGACGATATCGATGTATGAGGCATCCGTGCCCGTGTTTTCAGCCAGGCTGAAAGCACTTTCCAGTGTGCTGGCTGCAGCCGAACAGAATGCGCTTGACCGCAAGATCGACCCGCAGGTGTTTTTGACGGCGCGGCTGGCGCCCGACATGTTCGCACTTGCCAGGCAGGTGCAGATCGCAACCGACCATGCCAAGGGCGCGCCTTCACGGCTGGCCGGCCGCGAAGTGCCTAAATATGAAGACAATGAAGCAAGCTTCGCCGATCTCGAAGCGAGGCTCGCCAAGACGGTCGCCTACCTGGCGACTTTTTCCGCAGCCGATATCGACGGGTCGGATGATAGGATGATCGAACTGAAGCTGGGGGGCCGGGAAACGACGCTGAGCGGCATGCAATATCTGCTGCATGTGGCCATGCCCAATTTCTATTTCCACCTGACCACCGCCTACGACATCCTGCGCCACAATGGCGTGCCGCTGGGCAAGGCGACATTCCTCGGATCGCGTTGAGATCAGACTTTGAGATGTCCCGGGTCGATCCGGGACATCTCGCAACCTGCTTAGCGGATGGACATTTCGCGGGCGATGCGCGGGAAATCGGCGGGCTTGATGCCGATATCGGCGCGCTCGGCATTGCTCATCGAATAAAGGAGCGCGAGCGCCGCGCGATATCTCAGATGTTCCTGCGGGCGCGGCCGGGCGAACATTTCCGTGAAGAAACCCATGATTCAGGCTCCTGGTTGGTCCTCCACATCAGGTAATATAGGTGAATCGTGAAGATTGTGCAGTGCAGCATTTGCATGCCTGCCATGTCCGGATGTTTTTTGTAAAATTTTTTTGCAGCAAGGTGAAACTCTTGCGCCGCGCCGAACGTAGGCTTCGAAGCTGGTACATGGCCAGTTTTCCTCGCCATTCCTGGCGAATTTCCGGACTGCATGAACATGCGGTCCGGCTTTTGCCGGCGCCTCCGCCAACGATCCCCTGAAGGGAAATTAGTTAAGACCGGCGGCATTTATTTTTAACGAGCTGGTTCTATGGTCTGAAACTCGAACTGTCGGGCATGGGGGAGGCTGATATCGCTACCGGCGCCAAGCGGGATTTTGCGTCACTACTCGACGACCTCTTCGTTGCCACCGACAAGGGCAACGGCGGTGAGGGCGTAGAGACCGGCGCGCGCCCATCCATCCCGTTCGACTATCTCTCGGTCGCCGATGAACTCCATTCCGGCCGCATCAAGGTATCCGCCGCGGAATATCGCGAGGCCGGCGCTGATCTGGCCAGCGAGTTTGCCGCCGTGCTTGAACAGGCAAGGCTGGCGCTGGCTGGCGAAGAGCCGAAGCCGGAAGAAACATTGCCGCCAATCGATCCTGAATCGATTGCGGTCGAACTGGGACTGGAGCAGTCCAAGAGCGCCGCCGACTTCGGCCGCATGCGCCGCAGCTTTGCTTTCGCCAACCATCCCGATCGCGTCGCCCCGCATTTGCGCCAGCGCGCCATGATCCGCATGCAGGTGGCCAACATGCTGATCGACGAGGCCAAGCGCCGCGCCGTGGCCGCCGCACGACGCTAACCCCGCTCTGCTCACGCAAAAGTCGGCCTGGCAAGGCTTGGAGAGCGCTTCCGCTTTTCCTATAAGATGCGAACTCCTCCCCGCGCAGCCGCGCATACATGCCCTCCGGAGCAGAATTCCATGCACAAACGCCGTCTCGGTCGGACCGATCTTCTTGTTACCCAGATCTGCCTTGGTTCGATGACCTGGGGCCAGCAGAACACCGAGGCCGAGGGCCATGCCCAGATGGACCTGGCCTTCTCGCGCGGCGTCAATTTCATCGACACCGCCGAACTCTATCCGATCCCGCCCAAGGCGGAGACGCAAGGACGGACCGAGAAGATCATCGGCAGTTGGATGAAGGCCAAGGGCAACCGCGACAAGGTGATCCTGGCCTCCAAGGTCGTCGGTCGCACGGCCAACAGCTGGTTTCGCGGCGACCGGCCCTCGCAATTGGTGCGGGCCGATATCTTCGATGCCATAGACAAGTCGCTGGCCAAGCTTGGCACGGATTATCTCGACCTTTATCAGATCCACTGGCCAGAGCGGGACATCCCCTGGGGCGCCAACCCGACGCGCGTCGGCGCCGTGGCGCGGCGTGCCGATTCTGTCGGCGCACCGGTCGGTGAAACGCCGATCGCCGAGACGCTCGCGGTGTTCGATGACCTGGTGAAGGCAGGAAAAGTCCGCCACTTCGGTCTCTCCAACGAGAGTTCCTGGGGCGTGATGCGCTTCCTTGCAGAGGCCGACAAAGGGATCGGTCCGCGCGCCGCCTCGATCCAGAACGCCTACAATCTCGTCAACCGTACTTTTGAGGTGAACCTCGCCGAGGTCTGCGAGCGCGAAGGGGTGTCGCTGCTTGCCTATTCGCCGCTGGCCCAGGGTTATCTGACCGGCAAATACGATCATGGCGCCCGCCCGCAGGGCTCGCGCTCGCAGCTGTTCAACCGCGGCCAGCGTTACGAGACGCCCAATGCCGCCGAAGCGCAGCTCGAATACAATGAACTGGCACGCTCTTTCGGCCTGGAGCCGGCGCTGTTTGCCAATGCCTATGTCTCAAGCCGGCCCTTCGTGACCTCCAGCATCATCGGCGCGACAACCATTTCCCAACTGGAGATGGCGCTGTCTTCGGTGGATGTCGTCTGGACTGAAGAAATGCAGAAGGCGGTGGATGCGGTTCACCAGCGGGTCGGCAATCCTTGCCCGTGACCGAGCCCGGAATTGTCGTGTAGCAGCAAAGGGATGGAGACCATGGTGGATTTTTCGATCGAGGCCGTGCGTGGAAAATTCCCCGCTCTCTCGCTGACCGACAAGGGCCGGCGGCGCATCTATCTCGACAATCCTGCCGGCACGCAGGTGCCGCAGGCCGTGGCCGACGCGGTGTCGCGCTGCCTGCTTACGACCAACGCCAATCTCGGCGGTTATTTTGAAACGACGATCGCGGCACAGCAGGTCGTTGACGATGCGCATCTGGCGATGGCCGACTTCCTCGGCGCGGCGAGCCCGCACGAGATTGTCATCGGCGCCAACATGACGACGCTGACCTATCACATGTCACGCACGCTCGGCCGCACGATGAAATCAGGTGACGAGATCATTCTCACCCGCATGGATCATGAGGGCAATGTGTCGCCCTGGCTGCAACTGGCCGAGGACCTCGGTCTCGTCGTGCGCTGGTTGCCGTTCGACGAAAGGACCTGGCAGATCGAGGAGGCGACACTCACCGGTCTGCTGTCCGGGAAGACAAGGCTGGTGGCGTTGAACTACGCCAGCAATCTCACCGGCTCGATCAACCGGGTCAGGTCCTTGACCCAACTTGCAAAACGGGCCGGCGCGCTGGTTTATGTCGATGCGGTGCAATTCGCACCGCATGGGCTGATCGATGTGCAGGAGCTCGGCTGCGATTTCCTGATCTGCTCGGCCTATAAATTCTTCGGCCCGCATATGGGTATCTTGTGGGGCCGGCGCGACGTCATCGACGGTCTGCAAGCCTATAAGTGCCGTTGCTCCTCGAACGGCTTGCCCGAGCGGTTCGAACTCGGCACGCCGCAGATCGAACTGATGGCCGGCTTGACCGCCGCGGTCGACTATTTCGCCGAGCTCGGCGCGGCGGCAGGTGAGGGTGGTTCAAGAAGGCAGAAGATCGCCAAGGCGTTCCAGGTCTCCATTGCCCATGAAAACCCGCTGGCGCAAAGGCTGATCGATGGCTTGTCCGACATTTCCGGGCTGACGGTCCGAGGCATCACCGATCCGAAACGGCTCGGCGATCGTGTGCCGACCGTCTCCTTCACCGTCGATGGCATTGTCCCAGAAACGATCGTGCGGCAGATGAACGCCGAGAACATCTTCGTGTGGTCGGGCCACAACTATGCCTGGGAGATCGTCCATCAGCTCGGCATTCCGGCCGACCAAGGCGTCGTGCGCATCGGCATCGCGCAGTACAACACCGCGTCCGAAATCGACGAGACACTGGAGAGCGTGCACCGGGTGATTGCCATGCTCAGGCAGCAACGCTCCTGACTTGGGCTTGAACTCTCACCGCGCCTTGCCGCCAAAGCCGGTGAGGAAGGCGGTGAGATTGTCGCCGAGTTCGTCGCAGAGATAGCCGCCTTCCTGGACGATGACCGCCGGCAGGCCGAGCCCGGCGATGGCCTCGCCGATGCGCGAGAAGCCCGGCGTCGTCACCGAAAGCCCGCCGAACGGATCGCCCTCGAACGCGTCGAGGCCGAGCGCCACGACCAGCACATCGGGGGAGAAGGCGCGGATACGCTGGAACGCCACGCCGAGCGCTTCCAGAAACGCCGCATCCGCGGATTTGCGCGGCAGCGGCAGGTTGAAGTTATAGCCGAGCCCGGGACCTTCACCGCGCTCGTCGGCATGGCCCCAGAAGAACGGGTAGAACCGCACCGGATCGGCGTGCAGCGACACCATCAGCACGTCAGGTCGCGCATAGAAAATGCCTTGCGCCCCGTTGCCGTGATGCAGGTCGACATCGAGGATCGCCACGCGGGCCGCCTGCCTGCGCAGCACTTGCGCCGCCACGGCTGAGTTGTTGATGAAGCAGAAGCCGCCGGCGACATCGGCGAAGGCGTGGTGGCCGGGCGGGCGGCAGAGCGCATAGGCGGCCGACGCTCCGGCCATGACGGTTTCGGCGGCCTCGACCGCGCTCCAGGCGCTCCACAGCGCGCTCTGCCATGTCTCGCCCGAGATCGGGCAGGCGGTGTCGGCCATGTGGTAGCCGGCTTGGCCCACTGCTGAGGCCGGATAGGAGCCGTTGCGGGCGATCGGGTGGATGTTGGGAATGACCTCGGCCGACGCCCCTTCGATCCGCTGCCAGCGTTCGAAAATATGTTCGAGGAAGTCGAGATACTCGGGTGTGTGCACCGCCGAGATCGGACCGAGGCCGTGATCGCGCGGTCGCTCGATCGTGCAACCAGCGGATTTTGCGCCGGCTAACAATCTTTCGACGCGCTCCGGCTGTTCAGGGTTGGGCTGCGCCGCGCCACTGGAAAGAAAGGCCCTGGGATCGTGGCGCTTCTGCTCCTGCGCATAGAAGGCCTTCATTGCTGCTCCCCATTTTCCGGCGCGTCGGCGAAGGCGAAAAAGGCCTCACCGATGATTTTCTGCGTCTGCTCGTAGCTCGACCAGGCAATGCCCAGCCGTTCGTAAAAGGACTTGGCACCCTCATTGTCGGTGTCGACCGACAGCCTCAGATACACGCCGCCCTCTTTGCGGCACTCGGCAGCCACGCGTCGCAGCAGGCGTTCGCCGATCTTGCGGCCGCGAAACCGGTCCTCGACATAGAGGTCCTGCACATAGACGCCAGGCCGTCCCATCCAGGTCGAGAAGATCGGGAAATGCAGGCACAGCCCGGCGAATTCGCCGTCGACTTCTGCGATCAGGGTCGAGAAGGCGGGTTTTTCGCCAAAGCCCCAGCTTCTGAGATCGTCCGCTGTCGAGATGATTTCCTCGGGCGCCCCGATATGAGTGCCAAGCTTCAGGATCGCCGCGTGAATGGTTTCGACGTCATCGATGGTGCCGGGGCGAAGGATAATCGCACGCGTGACAGGTACAGTGGCAGGACCGGGCGCTGTCATCTCGTCAAAAAGCCACCCTGTCGCCGCCCTTGAGCGCCAGCATGTCGCGCGCTTCGGCCGGCGTGGCGACCTCCAGCGACAGTCCATCGAGAATGCCACGGATGCGCCGCACCTGGTCGGCGTTGGACTTCGCCAGCTGGCGGCCATCATAGAGGCTGTCCTCAAGTCCGACCCGCACATTGCCGCCCATGGCTGCGGCGATCGAGATCAGCGGCATCTGGTTGCGGCCGGCGGCCAGCACCGAAAACTGGTAGCTGTCGCCGAACAATTTGTCGGCGATGCGCTTCATATGGATGAGGTTGTCCGGGTCGGCGCCGATGCCGCCCAGGATGCCCAGCACGAATTGGATGAACAGCGGCCCCGAAACCAGCCCCCGGTCGCGGAAATGCGCCAGCGAATAGAGGTGGCCGACATCGTAGCACTCGAACTCGAAGCGGGTGCCGCAGCCCTTGCCCAGCCGCTCGATCACGCCTTCCATGTCGGCGAAGGTGTTCTTGAAGATAGTGTCGCGGGTGGCCTCGAGCAGCTTCGGTTCCCACTCGTGCAGCCATTCCCTTGGCTTGTCGAGCATAGGGAACAGCGCGAAATTCATCGAGCCCATATTGAGCGAGCACATTTCGGGCTGGGCCCGAAGCGGCGCCGCCAGCCGCTGGTCCAGCGTCATCAGCGAGGAGCCGCCTGTCGTGATGTTGATCACCGCATCGGTCGTCTGCTTGATGCGCGGCAGGAACTGCATGAACACTTCGGGATCGGCGGTCGGGCGGCCATCTTTGGGATCGCGGGCGTGCAGATGCAGGATCGAGGCGCCGGCCTCGGCCGCGGCGATAGCGTCCGCGGCGATCTGGTCCGGCGTCACCGGCAGATAGGGCGACATCGACGGCGTGTGTACCGAGCCTGTAACGGCGCAGGTGATGATGACTTTTCGCGGCGCCATCTCCGCTACCCCCGGCCTTCGACCGGCAGGTCGAATTCGCCCGCCAGAACCTCAAGCGAGTCGCCGATGATGGAGATGATCTCGCCGACCTGCTCGCCGGTGACGATCATCGGCGGCGCGACCATGAAATTGTCGCCGTCGACGCCACCCTTGACCCTGCGGCCATAAATGATCAGCCCGCGGTCATAGGCGAGATCGAGCAGGCGCTGCGTGGCTTTTTTGCTCTGCTCGATCGGTTTCAGCGTATCGGGATCGGCGACCATTTCGGCGCCCGTAAGCAGCCCTTTGCCACGCACATCGGCAATGAACGGGAACCGCTTCGCAAGCGCCTTCAATCCGTCCATCAGCACGTCGCCCATGGCAGCCGCATTGGCAATCAGGTCGAGCCGGTCCATTTCGCCCAGCACTGCAAGCCCGGCGGCGCAGGCGAGCGGATTGCCGGCATAGGTGTGGCCATGCTGGAAGCCGCCGGAAGCGAGCAGCGGCTGGACCAGTCGCATCGGTGCGGCCAGCGCGCCGAGCGGCGCATAGCCCGAGCCGAGCCCCTTCGACAGCGCGACGATATCAGGCTTGCAGTTCCAGTGGTCGCCGCCGAGGAATTTGCCGGTGCGGCCGGCACCGCTCATCACCTCGTCGTGGATGAGCAGGATGCCGTGGCGATCGCAGATTTCGCGGATGCGCGCATAATAGCTGTCGGGTGCCACCAGGGCCGCGGTTGCAGCACCCCCGATCGGCTCCATGATGAAGGCGACGACGCTCTCGGGACCTTCGGCGAGGATCTTCTCCTCCAGCATGTCGGCGTAGCGGACGCCACGCTGCTCCATCGAGAGATTGTCGCGGTCGCGCCAGGCGGTCGGTGCCGGCACGGTCGGCATCACCCGCATCATCGGCGTAAAAGTTTCGGCCAACGCGTCGTCGCCGGTGATCGAAAGCGAACCGAGCGTGCCGCCGTGGTAGGAAGGAAACCGCGTGATCACCTTCCAGCGGCTGGCCTGGCCGGTGGCCACAGCCCATTGCCGCGCCAGCTTGATGCAGGATTCCGTCGCTTCCGAGCCGCCGGACACGAAAAAGATGCGGTCCATGCCTTCCGGCAACTTTCCAGCCAGTTCGCGCGCCAGTTCTTCCGCCGGCTCGTTCTCGAAATGCAGCCGGTAGGCGAAGGTGGCGCGGTCCATTTGCCGCTTCATCGCATCGAGCACATTGCGGTTGGAGTGGCCGATATTGGCGACCATCGGGCCGCTCGATCCGTCGATGAAACGGCGACCGTCCTGCGTCCACATGTAAATGCCTTCGGTGCGGTCGATCAGCGGCCGGCGCAGGCTGGAGAGGTAGAACAAATGCGATTGGCGCCGGGCATCAGTGTCTTGAACGGCGGTCTGGGCTTTCGACATGTCAGGACTTTCCGAGATAGCGGTCGAGGACATTCTGGGTGACCCGTTCGACCATCGGGTCTTGTCTTAGCAGGCCGGCGACCCATTCGCAGCTTCCGGCATGGAACACCTCGCCCTTGCCGCGCGGGAAGTTGACGATCATGCCATTGCCGCGTTTGACCTTTTCGAGATTGGCGTCGCTTGCCTCGCCAAACAAGGTCTCGGCGGTGAAGCGGCCATCCTCGTCGGTTAGGAACTGGTCCTCGATCGGAATGTCGGCGCTTTCCTCGACCTGGCTGGCCATGCCGACGGCCAGCACTTGCAGGCCGTCCGGCGCGCCGCTGTCCGGCGTGGGGTAGGGCAGCCCGCCGCGGATCTCGAAATCGAGCCCGTCGACCTCATAGCCATAGACATGGCTGTCGGCGCCGAGCAGGTCGCCATAGTAGACGCCGGTGCCGGTAAAGGCCCAGTGCTCCGGCCGATAGACCGGAAAGCCGCGTACGCCGCGTGGCGCGCAGCCACCCCAGCCGGCATAGACGCCCCGTGTTGCATTAAGTCCGAAGGTCGCCGAACCCGGCCGGCCGATCTCGGGCGCCTCCCAGGAGTTGGTGGCGCGGGTCACGTCGCCGCCGCGATAGACAGGGTCCTCGGCGCGGGCCCGGTATTTGTAGCAGACCTGCCGGTGGCCTTCATCCTCCAGCCGTGTCTGCCACATGAAATTGCCGGCGAATCGCGCCGCATGGCCGCCGCGTTCGACATAGAAGTCGACCGCGTCGCGCATGTCCCAAGTCCAATATTCGTCATGGCCGACGAAGACCGCGCAGTCGTACCCGTCGAGAATCTCGGGCGAGAAGTGGAGGTCATGCTGACTGGCGAGGTCGACGCCGTAGCCTGATCGTTCGGCGAAGCGAAAAAAATGGCTGTCATAGCTGGCCCAGCCCGACGAGGCGTATTTCTTCGAATGGCCGGTGGCGAGCGCCCATTCCATGTGCGGATAGCGCGGCACGGTCTTCGGCGGCACCGCGACCTCCAACGGCACGCGCGGTGCGTCCCGGGGCAGCACGACGAAGCCGCGACACCAGGGGCGCTGCGTCGACACGATGGGCGAGTACTGGTCGCGGTTGGGCCCGGTGATGCCCTGATAATGGTTGGAGCCGCCCCAGGTGTTGTAGGCAAGCCAGGTGCCCGTCGCCGCCACCTGCAGCACACGGCCAGGTTTCTTGCCAGGCTGGGGAGAGACGATGAAAATGTGGTGACTTTGGATCGGCTTGCCGTCGCGTCCGTCGGCGGTCAGCGTTATCAGGTAGGCGCCGGAGGGCCAGTCGCTCTCCACGCGAAATTCGAAGGAGGCTTCCCAGCCGCAGCCTTCGATCGAGCACTGCTCCGGACTGTCCTGCCAATGCGCCGCAATGCCCGATTTCTCGAATACTCTCGTTTCGGTGCCGCCGTCGCGGATGATCCTTATGCCGAAGGACGGAGCGGTCGAGCTGACGTGCAGCGTAACTGTCTCACCGGCGCGATAGGAAAACCGGTCGCCGTAGCACCAGATTTCGCCGCGCTCGCCATCCATGCCTGGCCACTCGTAATAGTGGCCGCGCACCGCGTGGCGGCGCTGCTCGGCTGTCAGCCCGAAATCGGGGAATTCGGTCGGCAGATTGATCATGAAGCCCTGGCCCATCTGAGGCGCCATTTCGGCGATCCGCCCGCCAGGCGTCAAATGGAAACGATCATGCCAGCATTCGTTAGCCGCGCCCTTGGCCGCCTTCGCCAAACCGACTATCTCAGTAAGACGGCGGCAGTTCCGCCATGGGGACAGGGCATGCTCAGGGTTCAACAGGTCAAGGTCGACGACATCTACGTGCCCACGGCGCGGAAGAAGACGCTGCACCCCGAGACCGTCCGGCATCTGGCCGAGGACATACTCGAGAACGGCATGAAGACGCCGATCCAGGTCCGCCACGATGGCAAGCGGCACATACTTGTCGAAGGCCTGCACCGGCTCGAAGCCGCCAAATGGCTGGGCGAGACCGTAATCGACGCCTACCTGGTGCAAGCCAAGCGGCACTGACACGTGCTCCGCTCACGGTTTTCAACCTGCGTTTCCAGAATTTTTCGCGGGCGATGTCGGTTTGCTTTGCGTCGGCTCGTCCTTGGGACGGAAGCCAGATCAAACCGAGGAGACCACCGTGGCCACCAAGCTCGACATCGCCCCCGCCGACGACCGCGAACTGGTTCTCGCCCGCATCATCGATGCACCGCGCGGGGACGTCTATCGCTGCTGGACCGAACCGAAATTGATCAGGCAATGGTTCGCGCCAAAGCCGTGGACGACGCCGCGTGCCGAGATGGATGTGCGCACCGGTGGCAACAGCCTAGTCGTCATGGCAGGGCCCGACGGCAACGAGTTCCCCAACCCCGGCGTCTTCCTCGAGGTCGTTCCCGGCGAGAAGATCGTCTTGACCGATGCTTATACCCAGTCATGGGTGCCATCGGAAAAACCGTTCATGACAGTCGTACTGACCTTCGAGGACGAGGGCGAGGGCAAGACCCGCTACATCGCGCGCGTCCGGCATTGGAGCGTCGCCGACCGCGAGCAGCACGAGGCGATGGGCTTTCACACCGGTTGGGCCCAGTGCGCCGTTCAGCTCGAAGATCTCGCCAGGACGCTCTGACAGAGCCACACCGGAGGAGTTCGATATGTCCAAAGTTCTGATTTTTGCCATTTTTGCCTCGGCCGCTGCGTTTCTCGCTTGCCTGGGCAACATCAATGCAGAGGAGACAAAGCCTGCCATGACGACCGAAACGAAAACACTGCCGAAGCCACAAAAGTCCGGCCTGCTGCCGATCAATGGCGTGAATTACTATTACGCCGTCTATGGCAAGGGTGAGCCGCTGCTTCTGCTGCATGGCGGCCTCGGTTCCACCGACATGTTCGCGCCGATCCTGCCCAAGCTTACCGAAAACCGCACCGTCATCGGGGTCGACCTGCAGGGGCATGGCCGCACCGCGCTTGGGGACCGGCCATTCAGCCTGCAGGCGATCGGCGACGACATGGCTGGTATCGTCAAGACACTCGGCTACGACAAGGTCGATGTCATGGGCTATTCGCTGGGCGGCGGGGTTGCCTTCCGCATGGCGGTCCAGCATCCCGAGGCCGTGCGCCGGCTGGTCCTTGTTTCGACCGGTTATGCCGCCGACGGCTTCTACGACGAGATGCGTCCGCAGCAGGCACAGGTGAGTGCCGCCGCCGCGGCGTATATGAAAGACACGCCGATGTACAAGTCCTACGTCGCCGTCGCCCCGCATCCGGAGGACTTCCCGAAACTGCTCGACGCGCTCGGCAATTTCATGCGCCAGAACTACGACTTCTCGGCCGACGTTCCCAAGCTGAAGATGCCCGTGATGCTCGCCTATGGCGACAGCGACATGTACAAGCCCGAGCACGAGATCAAGTTCTACCAGATGCTCGGCGGCGGCCTGAAGGATGCCGGCTGGATGCGGGAGAACCTGTCGCGGAACCGGCTGGCCATCCTGCCCAACCGCACCCACTACGATGTCTTCTTCGCTCCGGAACTGACGGCCGCCGCACTGCCGTTCCTCGACGGCGAGACCAGGGTGAAGAGCTGGGACGAGGTGGTCGGCGAAGCCGAATGACCCCTGCCTTCTCCGCCGGCCGTCCCCAGCGAGACAGCCGGCGTGCTGTTCAGGAAGCCTTGGCCCGGCGCGGCTGCCTCAGATCCTTGATGCCGCTCATTTCGACGAAGTTCGTCGCCGACTCCCAGAGATAGTCGCCGTAAAGAAACGGCGCGAAGCGTTCGGCGCCGTCCAGCGGTAAAGGCGAGATTTCCGCGTCGACGCGTGGCTCGTGGAAGAACGGGATCGAGAACCGCACCGTTTTTGGCGCAATGACCCGGTGCCGTGTCGCCCGCACGCGGCCGCCGGTCCAGCGTTCAAGCAATTGGCCGAAATTGACCGCCAGCGTGCCATCGGCTGGAGGCACGTCGATCCATTCGCCGGCGAGGTTCTTCGCCTGCAAGCCTTCGACGCCGTCCTGCGCCAGCAAGGTGACGAAGCCTGAATCGGCATGTTCGCGGCCGATGATGGTGCGCGTCTCGCCTTTGTGGGTCACCGAATACTCCGGTCCGCTGGTGTCGACGCCGGCATTGGGATCGCGCAGCGGATAGCGGATCAGGCGCAGCGTCGAGATGCCACCGTCGAAATAGGTATCGAAGGTCATCTCAGGCAGGCCAAGCCCGCGGGCGATCGACCGCATCAGCATGGTGCCGACCGTTTCCATCACGCGATAGTAGTCGGCTGCGGCAGCGCGCCAGCCGGGCAGGGCATTCTCGTCCGGCAACGGTGTCGGCTCGCACAAAGGATCGTCGGAAGCCGTGACTCGCGCCGCATCGGCAAGGTCCGGCCCCATGTCGATGCCTTCCTTGTAGGAAACGGCTTGCGGCTGCAGCGGAAACCAGCCGCGGTAGAAATTTTTCTTGGTGTGATCGAAATTCCAGCGCAGCAATTCCTGCTTCTCGGCGTCAGGAAGCGCGAAGATGCGCAGCAATTGCGCGCGCTTGTCGGGCGTCAGCCAGTCATCGCCGGGAAAATCCCGGACCGCCAGGAAGCCGATGCCGGCCGCCGCGGCCATGATCTCAGCGTCGGCGCGGTCGCGCGCGGGCGAGGGCGACCCGAACAGGGCCGCGATGCCGATCGTTTCGATGTCGGGTGTCATGACAATCCTGCTGCATCACGATAATCGATCACCTTGTATCAAAGCTTTTCAATTGACCCAATCGACCTCGCCGGTACTTTTGCCGCCTGTTCACTCCACCAATGGATCCAGGCGATGGCAAAATACGAAGGCGGATGCCTGTGCAGGGCCGTGCGCTATCGCACCGATGCCGCCCCCATCAACGAGCGCATCTGCCATTGCCGGCTTTGCCAGAAGGCGATCGGCGCGGCGTTCAATGCGCGTGTTCTTTTCCGCATCGACGATGTGACGGTCGACGGCCCGTCGGCCACGGTCAACACCTCGCCGGACCTCAAGCGCGGGTTTTGTCCGGCCTGCGGCACGCCCCTGTTTTCGCGGCGCGATTCCGCCGGCATCATCGGCGTGACGACCGGGTCGCTTGACGACCCGTCGCTGTTCAGGCCCCAGATGCACATCTGGACCGTCTCGAAACAGCCCTGGGTGATGCTGGATGACGGCCTGCCGCAATTTGAAGGCGCTCCGCCGGCCTAGCTTCCTTCTTCCCCGCGAAGGGAAAGGACGTGCCCCAGGATGACCAAAATTAATCCAAAGAGACACGTGATAGCCGGCAAAGCGTCATTGGCGGGCCATCTTTGTCTCCCTATCTAAGCGTCGCGGGCCCGGCATTCGAGGAGACGACGGATGAACGACAGCATCAGCACCCTGGACGAGCTTTTGAGCGATCCTATGGTCCTGCTCGTGATGGAACGTGACCGTGTGCGCCCGGAACAGGTGCGCATGCTGCTCGAGCGGGCTCGCCGGCCCTCCGCAGGGGAGCCTGTCGTGCCGCCCGCGCATGTTATTGCCAGGACCTGCCAGAAACTTTGGCTTTGCCCGTAGTCGTCTTGCCAACCTCCACCCATGGGAGCATCGCCGGCCCTTCGGGCCGGTTTGAACCGTGCGCGTCCGAGGCGGCGACGCCAGCTTACAAATCCGTAAATTGATTATCCGCCGCATGACGGTATGCCTTGCCGGGCACCGATCTCCTCCGATGGTGCCTTCGCAACTCCGATCTCTCCCAGATGGAACCCGACATGGCTGATATCTGCACGCAAGGCGTCGACACGGGCTTTGTCGGCCTTGGATTTGCCAAGGTCGCGTTCCTCGGCCTGGTGCAAGGCATCACCGAACTGCTGCCGATTTCCTCGACCGCCCATATGCGCATCGTGCCGGCGGTGCTTGGCTGGCAGGATCCGGGTTCCGCCTTCTCCGCCGCCATGCAGCTTGCCGCCCTTGCCGCCGTGGTCAGCTATTTCTGGGGCGATGTCAGGGATCTCCTGTTCGGTTCGATCGACGCTCTCACACGGCGCGATTTCGCCGATCGGCATTTCCAGCTGGCTTCCTGGATCGTGCTGGCGACGATCCCAATCGTCATCGCCGGCGTGGTACTTTCGGGTGTTCTCAACGCCTGCAATTCGCCGCTGCGCAGCCTGAGCGTGATTGGCTGGGCCTGCATAGCCATGGCGATCCTGCTGGCCCTGGCCGAGATTTTCGCCCGCCACAAGCGCACCATCGGCGAAGCGTCGCTCGCCGACGCGCTTCTTGTCGGTGTCGCCCAGGTCGGCGCGCTGATCCCGGGCGTCTCTCGCTCCGGCTCGACGCTGACGGCGGCACTGGGGCTCGGCTTCAAGCGGGCCGAGGCGGCACGCTTTTCGTTCCTGCTCGGGCTGCCGGCCATCGCGCTCGCCGGCCTCAAGGAATTGTGGGAACTGCACAAGGTGCATCTCGATGCCCATGGATGGTCGGTTCTTGGCCTGGGGCTGCTCGTCGCCTCGATTTCGGCCTTCTTCGCCATTTGGGGCCTGATGCGTGTTCTGGAACGCTTCTCCGCCTGGCCCTTTGTCATCTACCGTGGCCTGCTTGGCGTCGTCCTGCTGCTGGGTGTGGCGATGGGATGGCTCGTCTAGCTCCCTAGCCCGAACCTCGGTGTTGCGCTGCTGCAACCCTCGAAGGGCATGCGGCGTCCCTCAAAGATGTGATCGGCCGGTTTGGTTGACTTCGGGATATAACCGCCCTTAACGTTCTGTTAACAAAACAGATGGGCGGGGCCGGATGGCATCCTCGATGGGTTGGCGCCGGAAGGCGAAGGGGCTGGGGCTTGCGATTGCCCTGATTGCTTTCTGTTCGGCGGCGAATTCCGCTTACACGGCTCCCGTTTCCATGGCTATCGGCGGCTCGACGTCCCAGCCGATTGGCCACTATGATTTTTGCAAGATTCATGCCGCCGAGTGCTCGATCCGTTCATCCGACAGCGAGCCGGAACAGATGACTGGCAAGCTGTTGCGGGAGATCAGCGCCGTAAACCTCTCGGTCAACGCGCGCGTCAAGCCGATGAGCGACATGGACAATTACGGCAAGGAGGAATGGTGGGCCTATCCGGACAATGGCTTCGGCGATTGCGAGGATTACGCGCTGGAAAAGCGGCGTGAGCTCAACAGCCTGGGCATCGCCATAGCCAATCTCCTGATGACGGTGGTTCGCAAGCCGGACGGCGAAGGCCATGCCGTGCTGACGGTGCGCACCGACAAGGGCGACTTCATCCTCGACAATCTCGTCGACAAGGTTCGCCTCTGGAACCAGACCCCGTATCGCTATCTCAAAAGACAGGCGAGCGACAATACCGGGCGCTGGGTCTCCATTCTTGCCGGCGAGGAGAAGCTGGTCAGCGCGGTCAAATAATCGCTGCCCGAAGTCCGGGTTATAATCCATACTTCTTTCAGCAAATCCTTCATCGTGCCGGCAAGCGGTGCTATCCACGACAGTTCGTTGGAATGGCAATCCGGAACGCGCATGGATTTTTTGACCGTCCTTTATTCGGCGCCCTTGCTGCTGAGCTTGTTCAAGGCCGCGTTGCCGTACGCGGTCGCCACGACAGCGGCATTCGGCCAGTGGTTCGCTTCGGTGCCGCCGTGCCGCGACATCTCCTTCGAGGCTACGAGCTTCCTCGTCTGCGAGGTCGATCCGAAGCTCTATTCGATCGAACTGTTCTGGAAAGACCCGGCAGGCAAGCCTTTTCAGTCGCTGCACAATCTCGACAACGCCCAGCGCATGGCGGGCCGGACCATGCTGTTTGCCATCAATGCCGGCATGTACCACCCCGATCTCAGGCCGGTCGGCCTTTACGTCGAACGCGGCCAGGAAATGGCCGGTGTGAAAACGGGATCGGGAAGCGGCAATTTTTCGCTGCAGCCGAATGGCATCTTCTATATCAGCCGCGGCAAGGCCGTGGTGCGGGCGACCAAGGACTTCGTCAGGCAGCGGCCAGCCACCGACTATGCGACACAATCAGGGCCAATGCTGGTGATCGACGGCCAGCTTCACCCGAAATTCCAGGTCGACGGCACCTCGCGCAAGAGCCGCGACGGCGTCGGAGTGCGAAAGGACGGTGTTGCCGTCTTTGCCATCTCGAACGGCACGGTGACGTTCCATGCCTTCGCTCGCCTGTTTCGCGACGCGCTCGGCTGCGACAACGCGCTCTTTCTCGACGGCACGATATCGAGCCTGCTCGCCCCGGCCATCGGCCGCAACGACGACTACTGGAATCTGGGGCCGATGATCGGCGTCTTCAGGAAGCGCGGCTGATGCACGGCGCCCTCAGTCGCGAGACGCACTAAATCCCTCCATTGCGCCTGCCGCGCAGTCTGACGACAAGCACGGCGACGATGATCGCCACCACCATGGCCGCGATCACCGCCAGGCCGAACAGGCTGGTCGCGTCGAGTTCGGGCAGATTGTCGGCTCCTTTCGCCACCAGCCATCCAGGCGACAGCACGACCGGCGCCCAGATGATCGCCGACAGGATATTGGCGACCTGGAAGCGTCGCCTGTTCATGCCCATCATGCCGGCGACCAGCGGCACGGTGGCACGCACCGGACCGAAGAAGCGGCCGACGAAAACGGCGGCGACACCGTAGCGGTGGAAGAACAGGCGCGCCCTGGCGGTCTCGCGGCGATAGCGGTTGAGCGGCCATTTGTGGACGACGCCACGCCCCAGCCATTTGCCGAGGAAATAGGAGATGGTGTCGCCAAGCGCCGCGCCGAACATCGCGGCGAGGAGAACGGGCAGGGGCTGGACGATACCGGCGCCCACCAGTCCGCCGACGATAATCAGTACCGTGGTGCCAGGCAACAGGATGCCGACCAGCACCAGCGACTCGCCGAAGGCCAGCAACCCGACCACGAGACCCGCCCAGGCCTGATGGTTCTCGATGAAACACACGCTCTGGTCGATGAACGACTGCACGCAAGCTCCGTGTTGAAAGTGTTCCTCAGCTGCCCTGTCGAGCAAGCTCCTGAGTTCGTCGAGCTTGCCGTCGACGAGCCAGCCGTAATAATTCTCGACCGGCAGCTTGCGGCCCTTGGCGCTGGCAAGGGCGGCCGCGCCGCACCCCCGTTCTCAACAGCCACATGATGGCCCTGTCAAGGCTTGGCCGGGCCGCTGCCGACGACTGTCGGAACGCGGCCACAGCTATGGTAAAAAACTTGATTCAAACTTTATTGGTAATTTCTCGTTCATAACTCGTCTGGTTGTCCGTCGGCCGTCGCCTTCGGTCTGTTGTGTTCGAGTACAGGTCCAGATGCGGTTACCAGGCGTCGTGAGTTTCGTGATCGCATCGCTGTGCCTTGCCGGCTGTTCGTCGACATCGGGCATGGATGCGCTCGACATGCAGAAGCCGTCCAATGAAGTCACCAGTTCGGTGGTGCGTCCAAGCGCGCCAATCGCGTCCGTTCCGATGGCCAGGGCAGACGCGGCGCGCAAGCGGATTGAGGCTGCGGCAGAGGATACCACCGCTCGGCCTTATGGCCTTGCCGAGGAAGAGACGGTGGCGTTTCCCGCACCCGAACTGCCCGACAGCGTCGAGCCGCCGATCGAGGAGGCAGCCCTGGTGTCGCCGCCGAAGCTGTTGTCGCGGGCGGCACCGTCCATGCTGGCCGGCCCGGTCACGCGTTATGGCTTCCGCGATGCCAAGCCGATCAATTTCGGCCGCTCGTCGCCCCGTCACCTTGCCGTGCACGGGGTGGACGTGTCGCGCTGGCAAGGCAACGTCAACTGGGAGAAGCTGCGCGCCCAGGGCGCCAACTTCGCCTACATCAAGGCGACCGACGGCGGCGACCACCTCGACCCCCTGTTTATGAAGAACTGGCGTGATGCCGACGCGGCGGGCCTGAAGCGCGGTGCCTATCATTTCTTCTACTGGTGCCGCACCGCCGGCGAGCAGGCCGACTGGTTCATCCGCAACGTGCCGAAGGTCGACGGCGCGCTGCCGCCGGTGATCGACGTCGAGTGGAACGGCGACTCCAGCTGCCAGCGGCGCCCGTCGCGCGAAAAGGTGCTGGAGAAGATGCAGGTGTTCATGGACAAGCTGGAGCGCCATTACGGCCAGCGGCCGATCATCTACACGGCGCCCGATTTCTATCGCGACAACCTCCAGGGCGCATTCCCGGATTACCCGTTCTGGCTGCGCGCCGTGGCCCGGCATCCGTCAAAGGTCTATCCCGATCGCAAATGGCTGTTCTGGCAGTATTCCGGCTCCGGCCTGTCGCATGGCGTGACCGGCCGCATCGATCTCAACGTCTTCCATGGCGATGAGCGGCAATGGCGCGCCTGGGCCGGCGGCGGAGGTCGGGCGGTGATGGCCGACGCGGATTAGAACCCATGCTTTCGCGTCGGCGCTCGTCCTGTCCACCTATTGGAACTGGTTGCTCCCGCCGTTCTTTTCCTCGCTCAACCGCAGCCGCGCCCTCAAGCCCATGATCTCGGCGATCGCGGCATCGATCATGGCGAGAAGGGTCAGCGTGTCGTGCTGGGTCGGATCGGCCCTGACATAGGCGAGCTGGTTCAGTATATCGGTGTCATCTTCGGTTTGTTCGCTCATGCGCATCGTCCCGGCTGTTGTCTCCTGGATCTCCGTCCGATCGGATCGACCATCCCTTTTATCACGTCATCGTGCGGATGGCCCGCCGCGTTGGCCACCAGTTCCTGGCGCGGTTCCCACCGTGCTTCGGATACGTCCTCGGAGGCAAGATGGAGAACATCGGTGTGAGGCTTCGGCTCGGTGGGGCACTGGTCTGCCTGCTGACATTGCTGTTGCCCGCGAGCCCGATGGCCGCGGGTCTGCAAGACGCCACCGCCGATACGCTCGACCGCTGCCTGGATGATCCAGCCAATGGCTCTACAGCAGGCCAAACCGACTGCGAGGCCACGGCATCAAGCGACTACGATCGCCGCATGAATGCCGCCTATGCGACACTCCTGCGCAAATTACCGCGCCAGGCAGCGCAAAATCTTCGCCTGTCACAACGCGCCTGGCTGGCGTTCCGCGACAGCGAGGCGAAGACCCGGGGCGCTCTCTATGAAACAAGGCAAGGCACGATGTACGTGCCCATGCAGGCAGCCGACGCCACCAACATCATCCGGGATCGCGCCCTTCAGCTGGAGGGCTATGTTCGTGTCATGGCAATAGAGGATGCCGAATAGCGGCTGGTCGCCGCTCCCATAGCCACGCGACAGCATTGAACCTTGCCGGCGGTCATTTCCTGATCTTGCGAATAGACGAGACATTGCCCTCGCCATGCTGTCTATATGCGTGCTGCCGCACTCTAGTCGTCGGGGGGACGAGTTGGAGCTCAAGTTTCTGTTGGTCGGCTTTGCCTGCGCGGTCGCCGGCATGCTGTCGATCGTCACCTTCCTGAAATGGCTCGAGGTCAAGGCGGCCAGCCGCTGGTTGCCGACGCCTGGAAAGATCGTCTCGTCGCGCGTCGAGGCGCGCGAGGTGACAAGCTCGGGTACTGGCTCGGAGAGCAGCACCTCGACCGAAATCCGCAATTTTCCGGCCATCACCTATGAGTACAAGGTGGGCGGCAAGACATTTCAAAGCTCGCACTACAGCGTGCAGGAGAACCTCGGAAATTTCGAAGTCGCGGAAACCCTTGCGCGGTTTCCGCGTGGCGCGGCGGTAACCGTGTTCTATGACCCGTCCAGCCCGGGCAAGGCCGTGATCGAGCGCACCATGCCGGACGGCGCCTTCAAGTTCATGGTCCAGCTTTCGGCGGGGCTCGTGGTTGGTGCGCTGGTGTTGGTGTTTTCGGTCGGTGGCGTGCTGGAGGCTATCGGGCCGCATCTGCCCAAGCCGCGGAACCTTGGTGCGGCGGCATTCCTGCTGTTCATGGGGCTTTTTGTGCTGCGCATGGGCTTTGCCCAAAGATCGATGGCCGGGCAGGCGGCAACATGGCCGACCGCCGCCGGCCGTATCGATGCGTCCGGCCTACAGGCAATCAAGACCCGCGACCGGTTTGAGGGCGGTGGGTACCGGCCCTGGCGTACGGTGTTCAAGTCCCGCATCGTCTACAGCTATGGTGTCGCCGGACAGCGCTACAGCGCCGATCGCGTCGCTTTCGGCGCCAGCGTGACGGCCTCGCTGCCCGGCCTCGTCGGCGGTCAGGCGCGGCGCTATGTCCAGGGCAGCAAGGTCGACGTGCGCTATGACCCCGCCAACCCCGCCTCGGCGGTGCTCGAATGCCGGGTGCGTGGGCTATGGCTGCTGTGGGTCTGCTCGGCAGGCTTTCTCGGCGGCGCGGCCTTGCTGGTCGGGTTGGTCTGAGTGTCACCGCCTTGAGCAGCGCACGAGAGGTCCGCTGTCGAATCCGCGCCAGCTCAACCGCACCGTCGCGCCGTCTCTTCCGATATGGATGGTGCGAGAAAATGGCTCGTCGAGCGATGGGTCCGCGCCGTAGCACTGGCTGGCGCGAACCACCCAGCCGGTGGCGGTTTTGTGAAAGATCGCGTGCTCGCAGCCAAGGTTGGGAAACGACAAGGCCGACTGATCCACAGTGAAGACAGTCTGGCGCTGGACGTCGGCGGTCGCATGGCAGTTCAACCTGTCCCTGGACCACGTCCCGACATAGGGCGCTGCCGCTACGGCCGGCACAATCGCAGTTGCGGAGATCGCTATGATCAGTGCCAAACGCTGCATCTTTTGTCTCCTGGGCCGCTGCGTTCGATCATACAGATTGCGGGTTTGTGTGGCGCAAGTTTTCGATCGAGGCACGATAAACGCAGCGGTTCCGGATTTCGCTTATGGTTTTGTACGGATGATGCGACTGTGCGGCCCGGCACGCAGCCGGCCTTGCTTCACAAACACATTGCCCGAGATATCGATGATCATTCGCAAACTGGCCTTCGTTGTCCTGGGTTCGCTCGGGCTCATGCAAGCGGCGAGCGCCAAGGAATGCCTCCTGAGCCACGCCACCTATCAGGAGCCACGCTCGGGCGCGGTCATGCAATTTCGGCCGCTGGGCAACGAACCGGCGGCACTGACGACGCAGGTGTTCTCGCTGGCCGTGCCTCATACCGGCATAAGCCTGCCGGCCGATATTACCTGGACCAACGGCAAGAACTCGTTTCCGCTCGGTACCATCCGCCACCCCTGCACCGACGACGACCGCGAAGCGGGTCTGCAAGACGACAGCGGGCTTTGCCGGATATGGGACGGGCAGGTCTATGCCTTGACCGGAGGCGGCGCCGAGCAGCTGAACTCGCGCGAAGCGACACCGGCGCCGAAAGGGCTATTGCTGCCGCAGTTCGGTGCGATGTTCAGCGAATGGCCCGACTTCGCCAATGCCAACCCCGCCGGCTCAGCCTGGGATGCCTTCACTTTGACGGGATGCAGCGATGAATAGCGCTATGGGATCGATCGTCTGGACCTGCGCCCTGTTCGCGTTCGTGACGGTATCTGCCGGGGCGCGCGCGGAGGAGCCGGCACCGTCGCGGCCGCCGATCGACAAATGCGTCTGGGAAAAACTGACGGACAAGACGATCGGCCTGGGAGCATGGGCGCAGCGCTGCAATTTCGGCTTTCGCCAGATCCATTTCGAGTTTGTCGGCAATGCGCTCGCCATCAAATACAGCGATGGCGGTGCGCCAGATCCGCTTGTCGAGGTGCTCGACATCCAGCCCGGCGAAACCGCGGAGGCTGCCATGCGGCGCCTGTTCCTGGAAAAGACCGACAAGGCCGTCAACGCCCGCTGCGAGCTCGCGCCTTACACGGAGGGCACCGTGCCCGCCGGCGTCAAACGCTACACATTCAGCCCCGACGCCGCTTATGCGAAAGAGCTGAAGGCGCAGGCCAATGACGAGGTCCCCGACCCGCCCTGCGGCGACTGGGGCGAAATGCCGGACGGGATTCAGTATTTCGAGGTGCCGGCGGGTGCGGCGCGAAAACTGCTGTTCGTCCGCGTGGGCCAGGATGAGCCGTTGTTTGATGAGCAGACGCTGCGGGTGCTTTTGCGGGGGGCCGGTCAGTAATCAGAACGTGACCAGATAGCCGATTATGGCTAGTAGCCTGTTGCTCACTCTTACATATGAAGGAAGGCTCGTGCATCTCTCATCGCGCAACTCGTTGAGCGTGGCTTCGCTAAAGGCTACGGCGTATTAATAAGAGGGTGATGTCGCATGCATGTCCAGTAACTATCCATACATACATACTTAATCCTGATGTAATTAACGTTATCTGTATCGTATATAAAAAGACCTTCTCCTTTTGAATAAGCATATATTGAATAGTCAAATCTAATGTAGGAATCGAAGACAATTTCCTTGTCTTTGAATCCTATCGTATATAAGCTTCTTTCTTTTGGCGACAAGAGGTCGGTCGCGGTGCTGCGGCCTGACATGGCAACATTGGCTGTAAGTACCGGAAATGTAGATACTGCTATCAAGTAGCCTATTATGTCATCTCTTTCGTTTACGATTAAATAGTAAAGAATTATAGAAAAATTAAGTGGAAAAAATAGCAAAACAGATAATGCGTCATTTGGAGGTATTGAAGTAATAAAAAGATATACCATAAATATATTGAGGAATAAAATTGCTGCTATGACAACCCATCCTTTAGATAGAAATCGAGGTCTGCTTAGCGTCGAGAAGAAGCGTGATATCCGATGATGGCGATTTTCAATACTTCTGAGGCCTGCTTCGATTTCATCAAGCGGAGCTCCCGCCTTGATCTTTGTCCGCAATTTCTCCGTGTCCCGAAGGATGCTTCCCGAGGACGATAGATGAGGAATTGCCAGTGCAATCGCGAGAAAAAGAGCGGATGGACTCCACCTAAGTGCGGCCTTGGAAAAATCGGATACTCCAACAGTGCCGATATTGGAAAAGCCGACAACAGAGAAAAATCCAAAAAAGAAAGCACCAGACAGAAAGAGGGAGAATAGCGGAACTGTCACCGAAGCCGATCCGATATTCTCCCTAATAAGCGCCCAATATTCTTTGTTCACAGACCGGAAGCTCAGCTGCACCCGCTCGTGGCACCGCAAGTATCGCACTTCTCGCAAGTCCCGTTCCGCACCATGGTAAAATTCTGGCACTCGGAGCAGGAATTGCCGGTGTAGCCCTGCAGCAGCGACTTGGCGCGGCGGTCGGCGGCGAGTTTCTTCGCTTCGGCCGCTTCATGGGCCGCCGTATCGGTGAACAGCGCCGCAGTGGTATCGGTCGAGGCATCGGAGGCCGCTTCCTCGAAGGCGATGTCTTCCGCCAATTCCCTAGCCCGCTCCTCGTAGTCTCGCTTGTAGGCGACCGCCTCGTCGGTTGCGGGCTTCAGCGCCAGCACGTTGGAGCCGGAGAAGGCTGTCGGCGCCGAGCGGGCAGGGGTGCCGGAGCCGGCAAAGCCCTTCGGCTCGCCTGCCCTCGACACCAGCTTCACCGGCGAACCGCGGGTCAGGCCCTTGGAGACTGCGTCGGTCTTGCCTTCGCTGATGCCACGGCCGAGTGCGGTGTTGGAGAAATCCGACTGGTCGACATGGGCGAGATCGTTGCGGCCGAGATACGAAATGGCCAGCTCACGGAACACATAGTCGAGGATCGACGTCGCGCTCTTGATGGCATCGTTGCCGATGACCATGCCGGCCGGCTCGAACTTGGTGAAGGTGAAGGCGTGCACATATTCGTCGAGCGGCACGCCATACTGCAGGCCAAGCGAGATCGCGATGGCGAAGTTGTTGAGAAGGCCACGCAGGGTGGCACCCTCCTTGTTCATGTCGATGAAGATCTCGCCGAGACGCCCATCGTCATATTCGCCGGTGCGCAGGAAGATGGTGTTGCCGCCGATCTTGGCCTTCTGCGTATAACCCTTGCGGCGGCCGGGCAGCTTTTCCTGCTCGCGCGACACGCGTTCGATGATGCGTTCGACGATGCGCTCGGTGATCTGCGCCGCGCGCGCCGCAGCCGGTGCCGCGACCAGCTGTTCGATCGCCTCGTCCTCGTCCTCGTCGCCATCGGCGAGCAGCGACGCATTGAGCGGCTGCGACAGCTTCGAGCCGTCGCGGTAGAGCGCGTTGGCCTTCAGCGCCAGCTTCCACGACAGCATGTAGGCGCTCTTGGCATCCTCCACCGTCGCGTCGTTCGGCATGTTGATGGTCTTGGAGATGGCGCCGGAAATGAAGGGCTGTGCCGCCGCCATCATCTGGATGTGGCTGTTGATCGACAGCGAGCGCTTGCCGATCTTGCCGCAGGGGCTGGCGCAGTCGAACACGGGGAGGTGTTCGGCCTTGAGGAAGGGCGCTCCCTCAAGCGTCATCGCACCGCAGACATGGATGTTGGCGGCCTCGATGTCCTTCCTGGAGAACCCCAGCGCCGGCAGCATTTCGAACGAGAAGTCGTTGAGCTGCTCGTCGGTGAAACCGAAGGTCTCCTTCACCCAGTCGGCGCCGAGCGTCCACTGGTTGAAGACGAACTTGATGTCGAAGGCCGATTTCAGCGCCGCGTTGAGCGCCGCGATCTTGTCGTCGGTGAAGCCCTTGGCCTTGAGCGAGCCGGGGTTGACGGCCGGCGCCTGGTTGAGATTGCCGTGGCCGACGGCATAGGCCTCGATCTCGGCGATCTGGCTCTCGGAATAGCCCAGCGTGCGAAGCGCTTCCGGCACGGCGCGGTTGATGATCTTGAAATAGCCGCCGCCGGCGAGCTTCTTGAACTTCACCAGGGCGAAGTCGGGCTCGATACCGGTGGTGTCGCAATCCATGACCAGGCCGATCGTGCCGGTCGGCGCGATCACGGTTGCCTGTGCGTTGCGGTAGCCATGCTCCTCGCCGAGTTCGATGGCGCGGTCCCAAGCGGCCTTGGCGTGGATGGCCAGATCCTGCTGCTTCAGGTCCGATGCGACGAGAGGCACAGGATTGACGGCCAGCTTCTCGTAGCCGTCCTTGTCGCCATAGGCGGCGCGGCGATGATTGCGCATGACGCGCAGCATGTTCTGGGCGTTGCGGTCATAGTCCGGGAAGGCGCCGAGCTCGGAGGCCATCTCGGCCGAGGTGGAGTAGGCGACGCCGGTCATGATGGCGGTCAGCGCGGCACAGATGGCGCGGCCCTCGTCGGAATCGTAGGGAATGCCCGAGGTCATCAGCAGGCCGCCAATATTGGCATAGCCGAGGCCCAGCGTGCGGTAGTCGTAGGAGAGCTTGGCGATCTCCTTCGACGGGAACTGCGCCATCATGACCGAAATTTCCAGCACCATGGTCCACAGCCGCACGGTGTGCTCGTAGGCTGCGATATCGATGGTGCCGTCGGTGTTGCGGTAGGGCAGCAGGTTGATCGAGGCGAGATTGCAGGCCGTGTCGTCGAGGAACATGTATTCCGAGCACGGGTTGGAGGCCCGGATCGCACCGGCCGAAGCGCAGGTGTGCCAGTCGTTCATCGTGGTGTTGAAATGCAGGCCGGGATCAGCCGACGCCCAGGCGGCGTAGCCGATCTTTTCCCAGAGATCCCGCGCCTTCAGCGTCTTCAAGACCTTGCCGTCCTTGCGGGCGGTCAGGTGCCAGTCTGCGTCCTCTTCAACGGCGCGCAGGAAATTGTCCTTCAGCGACACCGAATTGTTGGAGTTCTGGCCCGAAACGGTGAGGTAGGCGTCAGAATCCCAGTCGGTGTCGTAGGTCTTGAACGCCATCGAGGTGTAGCCCTGCTTGGCGAACTGGATGACGCGGTAGATGTAGTTTTCCGGCACAGCCGATTTCTTGGCCAACTTGATTTCGCGCTTCAGCGCCGTGTTGATGGCCGGATCGAAGCAGTCGTTGTCATGGCCTTCGCAGTTCACGCAGGCCTTCATGATCGCTTCGAGATGCTTCTTGACGATCTTGGAGCCGGTTACCAGCGAGGCGACCTTCTGCTCTTCATTGACCTTCCAGTCGATGAATTCCTCGATATCGGGGTGGTCGGCGTCGACGATGACCATTTTCGCCGCACGGCGCGTCGTACCGCCCGACTTGATGGCGCCGGCGGCGCGGTCGCCGATTTTGAGGAAGCTCATCAGGCCGGACGAGCGGCCGCCGCCGGACAGCTTTTCGCCTTCGCCGCGCAGCAGCGAGAAGTTCGAGCCGGTGCCGGAGCCATATTTGAACAGGCGCGCCTCGCGCACCCACAGATCCATGATGCCGCCCTCGTTGACGAGGTCGTCCTGCACGCCCTGGATGAAGCAGGCATGCGGCTGCGGATGCTCGTAGGAGGATTTCGACTTGGTCAGCTTGCCGGTGAACGGGTCGACATAGAAGTGACCCTGGCTAGGACCATCTATGCCATAGGCCCAGTGCAGGCCGGTGTTGAACCATTGCGGCGAGTTCGGCGCGACGCGCTGGGTCGCCAGCATATAGGCAAGCTCGTCGCGGAAGGCGCGCGCGTCTTCCTCCGACGCCTTGAAGTAGCCGCCCTTCCAGCCCCAATAGGTCCAGGTGCCGGCCAGCCGGTCGAAGACCTGGCGGGCGTCGATCTCGGAGCCGTAGCGCTCGGCCTCGGGAAGCTTGGCGAGTTCGGCTTCGTCGGCGACGGAACGCCACAGGAAGGAGGGGACGTCGTTCTCCTCGATCTTCTTCAGGCGCGCGGGAACGCCGGCCTTGCGGAAATATTTCTGAGCCAGGATGTCGGCGGCGACCTGGGAAAACTGCGCAGGCACATCGATGTTGTCCAGGCGGAACACCACCGAGCCATCCGGATTCTTGATCTCGGAAAGCGCCTTGCGGAATTCGATCTCCGCATAAGCGGCCCCTTCTTGGCCTGCATGTCCTGGCTTGGTGAAACGACGCTCGATGCGCATTGGTCCGGTCCCTTTTGTCTACATATAGCGCTTTCATCAGGGGATTTCTGCCCCAAAAGACGAAACGCGCAGTCCGCCGTTTGCCGGCATTGCGAACAATGCCGGCATCTCCTCTTCGCAGGCTCGGCCACGCACACGACAATCGCCTTGCCAGGCATCTGCCGAGGCTGCCAACCGGCCCGCGGGCCCCTCAAAACTGAATTTTTCGATTCCCCCACTCGAGGGAAATTCACACTATCTAGCGTCGAACTTAGCTGCAAACACTAAATATAGTATTAACAGACAATTTATTCCAGTCCGACAATTCTCCCTTTCGTCGCCCACCCAACCCACGATCCCAACGCTTCCGCCGGCCTCGTAACAGGCGGAAATGCGGGCAAAACGCACATAATCCGGGAAAAAGACCGGGCTCAGAACTTTCCGGTCGCGCTCTCAACAGGAGCGCATGGCCTATAAAAGGCGACTCGTTTCGAGCCGTCAAGGATTCGTTTGCGTAGCTTTTGTGACCCCAACATCTTGTGTGTCACACATGTGAATAACGGGGATAGAATCGACCCGCCGTCGGCCATCTGCCCGGCGGCAAGCCGGTGCGATCGTTGGCCAGCGGCACGGGCGCTGCGAAACATTTGCTGGATGCCGCAAAAAGCCAGCCAAGCCGGTGGGCCGGGCCTCAGCCGTAGTGTAGCTTCGGCTTGGGTTCGGTCCCGTTGAACTGTACGCCGATCCGGTCGCCGCGGCGCCAGCGGACCTCGCAGCGATAGGCGACGCCGTCGAGCGCTATGTAGAGAAGGAAATGATCGGGAACCCTGGCTTCGGCCGGTAATTTCAGTTCGGCGCCGCCCGCATGCTGGTTGCGCACCGTACAGGCGACTTCGGAATTCTGGATCCCCGTGATGACTGTTCCACCTTTGAGCACGCGCGGGCGATGCTCGCGCTGCGGCTCGCCGGGGTCGTGCTGAAGTGGGTCTGCGGGATTCGCCATCGATCAAACGCCAGGAACGATCGATCCTAACCACCAAAAATTAGCAAACCCTTGCGGCACAAGGTTGTGCGTCTGCCGCGAAAGGCGTCGATCAGGAGAACCTGCGTGGGTCGGCACAGAAATAGGCGATGATCTGGCAAAGGTCGGGTTCATTGACCATGCGCACCGCTTCGCTGGAGCTGACCCATTTGCGGGTGCGGGAGTGCTTTTCCTTCCAGCGGTCCGCGATCTTGTCGACGTGCAGTGGGAACACCAGAACCTCGCAAGGCACTTCTTCGCCCGAAGCCAGCACCTTGGCATAGAAATAGCGGCCGGCTTCGAGATGAGAGATGTTTCCGCGCAAACCGGCTTCCTCGGCGGCCTCGCGGGCGGCCGCTTCGCAGAGCGGCTCCCTGGCTTCCGGCCAGCCTTTTGGAAGCACCCAGCGGCCAGTATCACGGCTGGTGATCAACATGACCTCGACGCCGTTCCCGACATCGCGCCAGGGCAGGGCGGCAACCTGCAGACGGCACGGCGCCGTGCCAAAGAGTCGCCTGACCCTTTCAGCAAGGTGGTTGTGCGTCGTTGGCCGTGTCAACATCGGAGAAGCTAGCCCCAGCCTCCAGAATCGTTTGCCGTCTCATGAATCTTACGGCTAATTGTGACCAATAAAAGTAAAAACTTCGGTCACGCTGGCTGATTTCCGCCAACAAGGGTCGATTTCACAGGATATCTTGGCGGCGGATGCCTTCGCGCAAGCAAATATTGCCGTCGGCGCTGGCTTGATTGGAAAAAAGCAGCTTGCCGCGAATCAGCCGGCGTGATCGTCGGCGATCGGCTTCTGATAGGTGAAACCCATGTCCCAAGGGAAATAGATCCAGGTATCCTGGCTGACCTCGGTGACGAACGTATCGACCAGCGGCCGGCCTTTCGGCTTGGCGTAGACTGTCGCGAAATGGGCCTTCGGCATCATTGCCCGCACGATGCCGGCGGTCTTGCCGGTGTCGGTTAGGTCGTCGACGATCAGCACGCCGGCGCCATCGTCGGCCAGCAAGGCCGGCGTGATCTCCTTCAGCACCTGCAACTGCCCTTGGCTGGTGTAGTCGTGATAGGAGGCGACACAGACCGTCTCGATCACGCGGATGCCGAGTTCGCGCGAAATGATCGCCGCCGGGACCAGGCCACCACGCGTGATGCACACGATAGCCTTCCACTGACCTTTGCTGGTGCCGGCAAGCCGCCAGGCAAGTGCGCGCGCGTCGCGATGGAACTGGTCCCAGGAGACCGGGAAGGCTTTTTCGGGAAGGGACATGTCTCGCGCACTCCACGGCACGCGGCGGCCGCGTGCAAGAAACAGGGGAATGCGCGCGGAATTAACTGGAAACCCCCGGACTTGGCAAGGGTGGCCGGCAGCAATCGCTGTGGACTTATCGCGACAGGAAGGCCGCGACCTGTGCCGAGCGCAGCACCGTGCGTGTTACCCCGCCGAAGAGCAGCTGGCGCAGCCAGGAGTGGCTGTAGGCGCCAAGCACCAGCAGATCGGCGCCGGTCTCGGTGATCCTGTTCTGGATTATGTCGTCGACCGAGGTGCCGCCCGATTTCTGCACCGAGACGCTAACGGTGGCGCCGTGGCGCGACAGGGCCGACGCGATTTCGGCGCCCGCGGCCTCCGGGCGCTCGTCGAGCGTATCGGGCGGATCGATGACCAGTATGTCGGTTTTCTCGGCCTCGATGATGAAAGGCAAGGCATCGAAGGCGGCGCGCGCGGCCTCCTTGCTGCCGTTCCAGGCAAGCAGCACGCGTTTGAAGGTGGTGACCAGCGGACCCGCACTCGGCACCACCAGCACCGGCCGGCCGGCGTCGTAGACAAGCGTATCGACGTCGGCGCTCGGATCGCCGCCGGTCTCGCGTTGGGCGGCGATGATGAGATCGGAGGCGCGCACGCTTGAAATCCCGGTCAGTGCGCTGTCGCCGGAGAAGCTCTCCAGGCTGCGCCATTCGAAGGAAAGGCCGGAATCCTCGATCCGCTTCAGGAAGACAGCCTGGAGTTTGTCGGCCCGCTCCCGGTTCATGTCGGCGGAAACCTGCAGGAATTCCGTATCGGGAAAGCCCGTCGCCGACGTGTAGGGCACCGGGAGCGCCTCGGCATGGATGCCGATCAGATGGCTCTCGAAGCGGCTGGCAAGCGGAATGGCGCAGTCGAGCACCCGCTCGGCGTCCTGCTCGTTCTGCAGAATGGCGACGATGGTCTTGAAACGCATGATGACCCCTCGATCGTGCGAGCGACGAGCCTTCGCGCCAGGGAAACGTCGTAGCGTCGTTCTTGGTTCCGGTTTACAGCGGATCAGCTCGCCTTACCCGCGAAACCTGCCACCATCGCCTCGACGTCGGCGCGCGCGGCTTCAAGCGCCTCCGCGCTGCGGGCACGAACGACCAGTTCGGTCCAGAACTTGCCGTCGCCATACTTGGGGTAGGAGCCGATGATCGTACCCGGATGGGCTTTCTGGATCTCGCCCAATGGCCCGCCGACAAGGCCCTCGCCGAACGGACAGTGCACCGTGGCCGACAGCATTTTGGTGCCGGCTCTCAAGGTCGGCACGACATTGTCGAGCATGGCCTGGAAGATCGAGGGCACGCCGGCCATGACATGGACGTTGCCAATGCGGAATCCGGGCGCCACGGAGACCGGGTTGTCGATATGGTCGGCGCCGCGCGGCATCCGCGCCATGCGCTTGCGTGCCTCGGTGTATTCGATGCCGCGCGCGGCATAGCTCGCCTCCAGCAGGGCATAGGCCTTGGCATCGTATTCGCAAGGCACGCCGAACGCCTTGGCGATCGAATCGGCTGTGATGTCGTCATGCAGTCGGGCCGATGCCGCCGGTGGTGAAGACATAGGTATAACGTGCGCGCACGGCATTCACCGCAGCGACGATCTCGTCTTCCTCGTCGGGAACAATGCGCACCTCCTTCAGGTCGATGCCGATCGCCGTCATGATATCGGCGAGATGGCCGATGTTCTTGTCCTTGGTGCGGCCGGACAGAATCTCATCGCCGATGACGAGCATGGCGGCAGTGACGATTTCAGGCATGGAACGCTCCGGCAGGACGGGTCGCCTGAAATAGCGCGGCGGATGGGCGGCGGCAATGCCGTCCAAAGGCGAACGATCCGACACGTCCACCACACCTGCATTGCAGTACCAAGCGCGGCTTGACCAGGATGGGAACAAGCCCTTCCGGATTGTCCTCGGTCGCGGAGGGCGACCAGGGCCGAGGTGGTGCCGCAATCCGTCGCGCCCGAACAGGTCACAGCCTTCGAGCGCATGGCGGCACGCGCTTTTGTCACCCGACATCACCGCCACTTCACGAGAATTTCAGGGAACCATTCGGCTGACGGTCAGGTTTACCCCGTGTCGCATCCCAAGGCGGCCAAGATCAAGATACGGAGTAAAATCAATGTACAGGAAACTTTTCGCAGCATCCGTCCTGACGATCGGTCTCGCCACATCGGCGATGGCCCAATCGTCGGACGCTACCTATTCCAACCATCACAATTGGTGGCTGTTCGGCAATGAGGATTCGTCGGCCATCGACCAGAGCACCACTGGCAGCATCAACGCCGACGGCTCTGGATTGAGCACCCTTGGCAACCCCGGCCCGGCCGGGCCTTGTGCCTCAAGCACGCCAGGCCCCGATGCGAACGCCCAGGGCAACGTCAACGATCAGTATTGCGGCAAGTAAATAGGCCAGCCGTGTATTGCCTGCCGCGGGACGCCGTCTCTCCTGGCGTCCGCGGCTGGCGCAGGGCTGGATCAATCCGAGATTTCAGTCTGGGGCCGATCGCGGCCGTCGGCCAGTTCCTCGTGCCATTTGCCCTCGGCGTCCTCATACTGGATACCATCGGTGGAACCCGCCACCTGCTGTTCGGCCGAAGCGATCTCGGCGGCACGCAATGCATCCTGATGGGTGGGAAATGTCTCCGAGAAGGTCGCACCGACCTTGTAGGCCCAGCCACCGTCATGCTCGACGATCTTGTAAGTCAGCTTCGCCATCAAAACCTCCAGTTAAAAGGTCCGCCTGCTCAATGCAGCCGGTCGTCGGGCAGCTTGTCGTCGGGCACCAGCACTTCCGATTCCCTGGCCGCCTCGATCAGTGCCCGGCGCGCTTCCGCTGTCGAACGATAACCTTCCAGCACTTTGAGGCAAGTGTCGAGGGCATCACGATGACGAGGCCCGCGATTGAGCGGCCACACCGTCATCAAGCACTCGGCCGCCTCCTGGGCCGAGCGGATATGGCGATATTTGCCGACATGGCCAAGCTCGACCACGACCGGCGTTTCAAAGGGTTTGTTGTCCATCATCATGGCCGCAACGCAAAGCAGCCAATTTGGTTGCAAAAGTGGCCTTCGGCCTGCGCCCAAAGGTCGCGACGCCGTTGCGCAAGCGCGCCGGCGTCGGGAGAAAGGGCGATCAGCCGGCGGCCTTCATCCAATGTTCCATCGTCGTCACCGAGCGGGCGAGCTGCGGCGCCGGATGAATCTTTTCGCTGAACGTGGCGGCCGCACGCCATCCCCAGCGCGGATCGGCGAGGAAGGCTCGCGCCAGCGCCACCATGTCGGCGCGACCCTCGGCGATAACAGCCTCGGCCTGTTTCGGGTCGTCGATCAGGCCGACCGCCCGGGTCGGGATGCCCGCGCCCTTGCGCACGGCTTCGGCCAGATGCACCTGATAGCCGGGGCCGGTGGGTAATTTCTGCAATGGCGAATTGCCGCCGCTCGAGCAGCAGAGATAGGCGACGCCTTCGGCCTTCAGCGCTTTCGCCACCTCGACCGCGTCCGCGACGTCAAAGCCGCCATCGACCCAGTCCTTCACCGACAGCCGTGCGCCGAGCATCAGTTTCGGCGCGGCTTTCTTCACCGCCCTGGCGATCTCGACGACGAGACGCATCCGGTTTTCCAGCGAGCCACCCCAGCGATCCGTGCGCTGGTTGGACAGCGGCGACAGGAACTGGAAGATGAGGTAGCCATGCGCCGCATGCAGTTCGATGAAGTCGAAACCGGCACGGTCGGCCCGCCTTGCGGCGTCCGCGAACCGCTCGACGAGCTGCAGGATTTCCTCATCGTCCAGGGCGCGCGGCACGTTCCAGCCGGCGTCGTAGGCGATGGCCGAAGCCGAGACGGTCTGCCAGGGATCCTCGTTTGGCTGCAATGGGCCGCCGCCTTCCCAGGGCTTGCGGTTCGAGGCCTTGCGGCCGGCATGCGCCAGCTGCGTGCCGAACTTAGTGCCGGGTGCGGCCACGCGCTTGGCCGCATCCAGCGCGCGCCGCGCGGCGGCTTCATTGTCTTCGGAATAGAGGCCGAGACAGCCATGGCTGATGCGCCCGCGCCGCTCGACGTCGGTCATCTCCACCGTGACCATGCCGGCACCGGACATGGCAAGGTTCATCCAGTGGTAAAGATGCCAGTCGCTGGCCGAGCCGTCCTCGGCGGAATACTGGCACATCGGCGCCACGGCGATGCGGTTGGGGAAGGTGAGCCCATCGAGGGTGATCGGCTGGAAAAGCGATGTCGTCATGGAAAAACTCCGGGAAGGGGAATGCCCTATCTAGGCGACGGCACCCGTCCATACCACACACGAGACGGTGAAGCGCGCGCTGGACCAATCGCCGGATTGCGCCTGTTCCGCTTCGCGGCTACGCCTGCGTCCGCCAGCCAGCATCGAGGTGTCATATGGAAGACCGCGTTCGTATCCGCTCGGAAGAGGTTCTCTCCGACGACTGGGCGGTCCTGAAAAAGACCGTGCTCGACTATCGCCGGCGTGACGGTCAATGGGAGACGCAGGTCCGCCAGACCTATGATCGCGGCGACGGCGCGGTGATCCTGCCCTATGACCCCCAGCGTTCGACTGTGCTTCTGGTGCGCCAGTTCCGTTATCCCGCCTATGTCACCGGCCACCGCGAGCCGCTGATCGAGGCCTGCGCCGGCTTGCTGGACGAAAACGATCCGGAAACCGCCATCCGCAAGGAAGCCGAGGAAGAACTGGGTTACCGGTTGAAGGACATCGAGCGGCTGTTTTCGCCTTATATGAGCCCGGGCAGCGTCACCGAGCGGCTCTGGTTCTTCGTCGCGCGCTACTCGCCCGCCGACCGCATCTCGGCCGGCGGCGGCGCTCCGGAGGAGGGCGAGGACATCGAGGTCCTGGAAATGCCGCTCGACGAAGCGCTGGCCGGCATCGCCGATGGCCGCATTGTCGATGCCAAGACCATCATCCTGATCCAGCACCTGAAGCTGAATCCGGTGACGGCTTGATCAGAGACCGAGCGATCTCAATTCAGCCCGCGTGACCCAACAGTCGGGTGGTGGCCGCGTCACGATGATGTTCGGAATTAACGCGATCGACGCCTTCGACGGTTATGGCGAACGTACCGTTTTCCGTCCTGGCTATCCAGCCCTTCGCTTTCAGATACCAGAGGTGAAACTCGAGGTGCTCTTGCGGACAGCCTGACATTCGTTCGAGTTCTTCGTCGCCTATCCCGGGATGATTGACGTCCTGTCGGCGTTTTACATACAGCAGTGACAGCACTTTGGCTTGAATGACGGAATCTCGATCGAAGCCCTTTGTGTTGCTCGCCTCATCGGTCAGCTCGGCCCGGTGGTTCAAATGCGCCTTGTACTGAATGTCGTACTGCGCACGCTTGACCGGATCCTTGAGCGTGTTGTGAGCCTCAAGAATATCACTGAAGCGTGACTCGTTCCCAGTGACTTGGTTGTCGGGGTGGTAGCGCATGGCAAAATGCCGAAAAATGCGTTCTATCGTTTCCGAATTGGCATTCGGGCTGATTTCCAGCATTTCGTAGAAGTCGATGAACATACCTGGCTTCCCCCATGCCATTTTCGCCGTCTGTGTCTCAGCGTCAGGTGACAATTTTGGCGACGACCATAGAGTATATATTTCACGATTTACTAATGTGCCGAGCGTACAAAGGGTCAGATACACGAATTAAGCGAAAACGTCAGACCTTTGCGTCCTGAGCTGCAGACCTTGGTCTGGTAGCATTTCGCTCGTCGGAGGCGGCTTGCCATGACCGATAAACCTTCTGAACCTCCAGTAGAGCGTCGAACGCACTTACGCGAGGTGGTTTTGAAGGAGGCGTTCATAATCACGCAGGATGGCGAAATAGGCTGCGCCGTCAGAAACCAGCATGAGCATGGCGCCGAGTTGCGTGTCGCTGTGGGGGTTGAAGTGCCAAATACCTTCCGGCTGCGCGTGCCGTTGGACGGTGCGACTTATCGAGCGGAAGTGCGCTGGAGAAAGGGCGAGCGACTGGGCATCCAGATCCACGGCAATTTCTCGCTGAAGATCACCTAAAGGCGGTAAGCCGGTTGATACGAGGGCACCCAGCACTGCGTTGCCGGTGGCTTTCGTCGTCTCGCATCCTGCCGCCATCTCATCAATCCTGACGTTGTCGCCGATCGCTTGCTATATATTAGAGCAAGCGCATATTATGCCTTGGGGACCAGGGCGGGGAATTGAGAATGTGCTACACCTGTGATGGCAAAGCGGTCGACCGGAGGGATTTCCTCAAAGTCGGCGCGGGGCTCGTTGCGTTCGGCGTTGGTGGGGCCACATGGTCGGCGCGCGCGGCCCAAGGTGCGGTGACCGCGCTGAGCCTCGATGACGCGCTCGCCGCACTGAAATCCGGCAACGAACGCTACGTCGGTCACCCGGAACTCTGCTCGATAGACCTTGCCGCGCAGCGGAATGCTGTCGCCGCACACCAGGCGCCCTGGGCCACGATCATCAGTTGCGCCGACAGTCGCGTTCCGCCTGAACTGATCTTCGGCGGTCACGGCGTTGGAGAACTGTTCGTCGCCCGGAATGCTGGCAACCTCGTCGACACCGCCACGCTCGGGACGGTCGAATACGGGGCAGCGGTGCTCGGCTCACCCTTGATCGTCGTTCTCGCGCACACAAACTGCGGCGCCGTCAAGGCGGCGTGCGACGTGGTGACCAAGAACGCGACCTATCCTGGCGCGATCGGTCCGATGATCGAACCGATCCTGCCCGCGGCGATAGCAGCGCGGAGCGAAGCGGGTGATTTTGTCGACAACACCGCCAAGGAAAGCGCGCGGAGGACCGCGAGGCGACTGGCCGCCTCGAGCAAGGTCCTAGCCGGCCTCATCAAGGCGGGGAAGCTGAAGATAGTCGCGGCAATCTATGACTTGCAAACGGGTGCGGTGACTTACATCGAATGACACACCCGTCATCGAGATCGAAGGCTCTGGGGGCCTCGATGCGTCGGGGTCTGGCTTGGCTTGCCTTCCGGGGCGGTGACGGCCGCCTATCTCGGCCACAAGGGCCGCGGCAGGCGTTCGGCAGGGCGCAAGGACGCGCCGGAATAGTGATGGCGGTCACCAACTGACGCCTTGCCATTGCCAATCGGAATGAGCGGCATGCGCGAAGCTTTCATCGCAATGGTAATCTTCCTATGCCTGACGGTGGCCGCGCTCGCCAGCACGGCGATATGGCCAAAATTGCCGGCCAAACATCGTGACGACGACACGAACACCGTGGTTCGGCACGCCGCGAACTTGTTCGGGGTCATGACCTCGCTGATGCTCGGCCTGATGATCAACTCGGCCAGGAACACCTTCGAATCGATCGACCGCAACGTGCACGCCTATGCGACCGAATTGATCCTTCTCGACAGGACCTTGCGCCAATATGGCCCGCAAACCGACACGGTACGCCAGCCGCTGGTCGTCTATGTGCAGCGTGTGGCGGGTGATTCTTCGCCCACCAGCGAGACGCTGGTCGCCGCCAACCGGCTCTCTGAGCAGTTGCTGGCGGAAATCGGCACCCGGCTGAGTGCGCTGGCGCCGACCGACGATGCGCATGGCTTCATTGTGCAGGACGCCCGCCAGCATTTGCAGAAGGTGCTGGAGTTGCGCTGGGTGCTGATCGAGCAGTCGGAGGGCACGATCCCGGTGCCTCTGATCACGCTCCTGGTTACCTGGCTGGTGCTGATCTTCGCCAGCTTCGGCTTCAGGGCGCCACGCAATACGGTCACCGTTTCGACCTACGCGGCATCGGCGGCTTTGGTTGCCGGGGCGATCTACCTGATCTTCGACATGGACGTGGCTTTTTCCGGCCCGATCCAGATTTCAATGGCCCCGATGCAGAGGGCGCTGTCCGAGTTACAGCAGTGATCCGCAGCAGTGGCACGCCGACTAAACGACGCTGCGGCGGTTCAACAGAGAAAATCCAAACAAATCTGAAGACTTTTTTCTGGTGCGGACGACGGGATCGAACCCGCACGATCAGAGATCGAGGGATTTTAAGTCTATTGGGTTTCTTCGGGGATCGTGGCAAAGCACAGTTTTCCGCATGCAATTTTCCCACAAATAGCCATGGACTGCGGGAAATCCCGCTAATTTCCCACATGTTTTCCTGATGTGGGAAACTCCTTTTGCGCTTTCCAAACAGGGTGGGTCCAACTAAATCTGCGACGACTGCGGGCGTGGTGAAATTGGTATACACACCGGACTTAAAATCCGGAGGCCTCGGCCATGCGGGTTCAAGTCCCGCCGCCCGCACCATGCAGAGGCAATTTAAACATGGCTAGGTGTTCAGTCCCGAGGTCAAGTGGACCGGATCGAGCCGGAACCGCTCTGGCTGTTTGACCCATGCCATACAGA